>NZ_CP125640.1:3879699-4189398 GCF_030053155.1 Rhizobium sp. BT03 | reverse complement strand
AACGGCTTGCCGAGCTTGGCAAAACGCGGCTCATCAACGACAGACACAATCAAGGCCAAATGACACGCAACCCGGTGAATGAAAGCGCGACGACCATATCGGCCGGGACATAATTTGGCGTTAAATGAGGGCTCTGATTTCCTTCCCCAGACGCTAGGATTTTTCCTCCCGCTCGAGCAGATGGATGTCCTCGGCCAGGTCTTCCATTCTCTTCAATAGGGCCGCCTGAGCATCTCTCAGCCCTCGATTGTAGAGGTACGGCCCGATCTCCACGGCGAAAAAATCAAGCAGGAATTCGGCCGGCAAGGCGCCGATGGGATCGAGTTCCCGGTCGAAATAATCGCGGATGCGCGAAACGATTTCAGCCTTTTCTTCCTTCGAAAACTCGATCTTCTTCATGAGGTCCTCTCCAGCCGACGCGATCGGGGCTTTGATGCTTCAGCGAAATCGATAGGTCAATCAACGAAATTCAATTGCCGCGGCAGGTTACAGACCATAAGTGAAAGCTGAATTTCCAACAGGATCACCCATATGAATCGCGCCGACTTTGTTGAAGGTTTGCGGGGCGGCTCCGCCGTTGCGCTGGCGTCGGCGCCGTTTGGCGCGCTGTTCGGGGCGCTCGCGGTCGAAAACGGCCTGTCGCTTTCCGAGGTCGCCTTTATGAGCGCCACCGTCTATGCCGGCGCCAGCCAGATGGTCGGCATCGAGCTCTTCGGCCACAATGTCCATGCCTGGCTGATCGTGCTGTCGATCCTCGCCGTCAATTTCCGCCACGTGCTGTATTCGGCGGCCCTGGCGCGCTATATCGGCCATTTCACGCCGGTGCAGAAATTCCTCACTTTCTTCCTGCTCGTCGATCCGCAATTTGCCGAAGCGGTGAAGCGCAGCGAGGCCGGCAAACCGCTGACCTTCGCCTGGTATTTCGGCTTCGGCATCATCATCTACATTCCCTGGGTGCTGATCAGCGTCGCCGGCGGCATGCTCGGCGGCTTTATCGGCGATCCCAAGGCCATCGGCCTCGATATCCTGCTGCCGGCCTATTTCCTCGGCATCGTCCTCGGCTTCCGCAAGCGCGACAATTTCCTGCCCGTGGCGCTCGTCAGCGCGGTGGCATCCGTGCTCGCCTATCGTTATGTCGGTTCGCCCTGGCATGTCAGCCTCGGTGCGGCCGCCGGCATCGTGCTCGCCGCGCTGCTGCCATTGCCGTCGCCGGAGCCTGACCTCGAAGCCGACGCCCTGCAATCCGAAGTGCACGAGGTCTGAGCCATGGAATTCGATCTTCACATGGCGCTCGTCATCCTCGCCGCCGCAGCCGCGACCTTCGCGACACGCATCGGCGGCTATGTCCTCATCACCCGGATGAAGCGCATCCCGCCGCGCATGGAGGCGGCGCTGAACGCCGTGCCGGCCGCCGTGCTGACGACGCTGGTCGCGCCTGCCTTCTTCATCGGCGGCTGGGAGTCGAAGCTGGCGCTCGCCGTCGCCCTCTTCGTCGGCCTGCGTTTCACTCATACATGGATGCTGGTCGCCGCCTGGACTGTCGTGATGATCTGGCGCCATACCGCCGGCGTTTAACGCCTGCGTTCAGGCGCCACCACTCTAATATTCCAAGGGCAGCGTCGCGTTTTCGAGCCACGCCCTGACGTCGTGATCGTGGATCAGCGGCATCAGCGCCTCGCGCGTGCGGCGGTGATAGTCGTTGAACCAGTGCAGCTCGTCATGGGTCAGCAGCTCCGGAATGACGATGCTGCGGTCGATCGGGCAGAAAGTCAGCGTTTCGAAGCCGAGCATGGCCGCATCGCCGCCGTCGATCTCCTCGGCCGCGCGCACATAGATCAGGTTTTCGATGCGGATGCCGAAGCTGCCCGGCCGGTAATAGCCCGGCTCGTTCGACAGGATCATGCCGGGCAGCAGTTCCTGCGTCGAAAGCCTGGAGATGCGCTGCGGCCCCTCATGCACCGAGAGATAGGAGCCGACGCCATGACCCGTGCCATGCGCGAAATCGGCCCCTGCCCGCCAGAGCGCAATGCGCGCCAGCGGATCGAGGTCGCAGCCGCGCGTACCCTTCGGGAAACGCGCCGTGCTGATCTGGATCATCCCCTTCAACACCAGCGTGAAGAACCGGCGATGCTCTTCTGAAACCGCCCCGATGCCAACCGTGCGGGTGATGTCGGTCGTGCCGTTGATATATTGCGCGCCGGAATCGATCAGGAAAAGTTCGCCGGCCTCGATCATCCGGTTGGTCTCGGTCGTCACGCGGTAATGCATGATCGCCGCATGTTCGCCCGCACCCGAAATCGTGTCGAAGGAAATCTCCTTCAGCGGGTTCTGCATGCTTTGGCCGACGCGGGCGCGTGCCGCTTCGAGGTGCTCGGCGGCGGCAATCTCGCTCACCGTGCCGGGTTTTTCCTGCGACAGCCAATAGAGGAATTCCACCATCGCCGCCCCGTCCTGCAGATGCGCGGCGGCCGAGCCGTTGATCTCGACGTCGTTCTTCACCGCGCGCGGCAGCTTGGCGGGATCGGCGCCCTCCACCCCTTCGCCGCCCGCCTTGCGGATGATCTCGGCCAGCGCATAGGAGGCGATATCGGGGTCGATCAGCACACGGCCGCCATCCCTGGAAACGGCGGCGAGCCTCTCCTCCAGCGCCGAGGGCGGCAGCTGCGTGCATATCTGCGCGAGATAGGCCTCCGGCTCGATGCCGGTCTTGCGCTTATCGAGGAAGAGCTCCGCCCGCCCGTCGGCATGGACGATGGCGCGCGCCAGCGGATGCGGCGTGTGCGGCACGTCGGCGCCGCGGATGTTGAAGGTCCAGGCAACCGAGGAGGGATCGGCGATCAAAACCGCCGCAAGATTCTTCTTCGAAAGATCGGCGGCGATCGTGGCGATCTTGTCGCTCGCCAGCACGCCGGCCTGCGCGACATTCTGGATGCTGACCGCGCCGAGCGGCTCGGCCGGCCGGTCGCTCCAGAGCCTGTCGAGCGGATTGTGCGGCAGGAAGGTGAGCGTCCCGCCGATCTGCGAAAGCGCTCGTTCCAGACGGCGCACCTCGGCACCGGCATGCAGCCAGGGATCGATGCCGAGCCGCAGGCCCTTGGCTCCGTTCGCGGCCAGCCAGAGATGCGGCGGCTCGTTGACGAGATCGCCGCCCGAGAAGACCGACCCGTCGACCTGTTCGGCAAGCTGCGTCACATAACGCCCGTCGACGAAGACGATCGCCTGCGTGCGCAGGATCAGCGCGATGCCTGCCGAGCCGGTGAAGCCCGTCAGCCATGCCAGGCGCTCCGAACATGCGGGAACATATTCGCCGTTGAACTCGTCGGCGCGCGGCACGAGGAAGGCGTCGATCCCGAGCGAATCGAAAGCAGCGCGCAGCGCCGATACGCGATCCCTGCCGAATTGGGGCGTGGAGGTGACTTCGAAGGACTGAAACATGCTGGAAACCCGAATGGTTGAGACGAATCCGGTAAAGGGGATGCCGGCCATGTTAGCGAAATTTCAATCGATGGGGAGAAAAAGCGACGAAACGAGTCGAAACCCGGGGTGCCGCCCAATATTTTGACAGAACTGTGACGCGAAAAGTGAATTTGGCACGCTTTATGCATTGGCCGCATGGCTCCCATGAGCGAAACCCTCTGCCTCGGCTTTTCAGAATAGCTATATAGGCGGCATCGAACGGTTCGCGATGAACCGGTAACAAAGGATTTTTTGAAATGACCGCCTCTCTCTCGCGCTTCGCATATAGCAGCCCGGTGCAGGCTGGCGAACGCCAGACCGTACGTCACGTCATCGGCGCCCGCCGGCCGCAGAACGACGACAGCCTCAAGCTGCTCGGCGCCAGCCAGCGCGCCACGCGCCACAACGGCGCCCCCAGCTACGCGTTCTAAGTCTGAAAGCCCGTCCGTCTCCTCCCTCCCGGACCGGCCTATTGGAATGCAGTAGAGCCCGCTCGAGCGCTCCTCCCCTTGAGCTCGCGGGCATTGGCCGGATAGACCGGTCCAAGGCGGTGCCATCGGCACCGCCTTTTTTGTTGTTTCTTGGCAAATCTGCCCACGTTGCAGGAACAGCGCCCCCAATGCGGGGTGGCACGGCAAAGGGTCGAGAGGAAGAAGGGCGCTGCCACATCCCTCTTCTCCCCAGCGGGGAGAAGGTGCCGGCAGGCGGATGAGGGGGCGAGCAACGAGAGGAGCGAGTGCACTGAGCGCAAGCGAAGGGCAATGAAGGGCTTGCTGTGCGGCCCCCTTGTATCTGCACGTTAGTGATTTCGTGCGATGGAAGCGATTGAGCCTCTGGCCGGGTGGCCACCCGGCCAGAGGCGTGACGAAGTCGCCCGTCCCCCCTCCGGTTACAACCGTGGATGAGCCTGGGATCTTCGTCATCGTCACGTACGACCGAATAGTCGCTTGGTTCCAATCGCACGCACAAGGCAGGTTACCGTGAACAGAGTTATATGTGGAGTGGATGTTTCGAAGGACTGGCTGGATGCGTTTATCCGCCCGTCCGGGACGTTTGAGCGTTTCAGCAATGACGCCACCGGCATTGGCGCGCTGGCCGATCTTTGCCGGGCCGAGAGTGTCGATCTCGTCGTCATGGAGGCGTCGGGCGGCTATGAGCGGACGGCCTTCCTGTTGTTGTGGGAGTTGGGGATCGCCTGCGCGCTTGCCAATCCGCGCCATGTGCGCCGCTTTGCCGAGGCCATGGGCTTTCTGGAAAAGACCGACCGCATCGATGCGGCGATGATTGCCCATTATGCCGAAGCCAAGCGGCTGGCTGCCCTTCCGCCGCCGAAAGCCGCGCAGCTGCGGCTGTCGGCGCTGATGACGCGGCTGTCCCAGATCACGCGTGACCTGACCGTTCAAAAGCAGCGCCGCAGTGCAGCCGCCGATAGGGCGATCGTGGAAAGCCTCGATGAGGTGATCGCGCTTTTGATGCGCCAGAGCCGTACCCTCGAAGGTGAGATTGCCTCGATGATCGACGACGATCCGCTCTGGGCCTGCCTCAACCGGGCCTTCCGCTCGGTCAAGGGCGTGGCCAACCGCACCGTTGCCAGGCTGATGGCCGAATTGCCCGAGATCGGCCGGATCTCCAACAAGGCGATCGCCAAGCTGGCCGGCCTGGCGCCGATTGCCAACGACAGCGGCAAACGCAGCGGACACCGGCCGGTGCGCGGCGGGCGCTCCGGACCACGCGCCATTCTGTTCCTGGTTGGCGCCATCGCAGCTCGACACGATCCGCATCTGGCGGCATTCCAGCAAAGGTTGCAAAGCCAGGGCAAACCGAAAATGGTCATCCGCATCGCGCTCGCTCGAAAGCTCCTGGTCATTCTCAATGCAAAAGCACGAGATGCGCGAAGAGAATTCGAATATGCAACTTGACAGCCCAGATAGTCGCTCATCCGACCCTTCGGGCCACCTTCTCCCCGCTGGGGAGAAGAGGGAACATCACGGCCGGTCGAAATGGATCGTCACCCAGCCATTCCGCCAGATCGTCCTGACATGACGGAGCTTCGCGCCGCTATAGGCGGCAATCACCTTCCAGCGCTGCGCGGCGAGAATGCCGGAAAGGATCACCGAGCCGCCGGGCGCCAGATGCGTCGCAAGCTTCGGCGCCATGCGGATCAGCGGCCGGGCGAGAATGTTGGCGATGATGAGATCGAAAGGACCATGCTCGGAAAAGGCCGTCGAATGAAAGCCCGGCGCAGTCCGGGTGACGATGCCCGACGCGATGCCGTTGCGGCGCACGTTTTCTGCCGCCACCCGCGTCGCGATCGGATCGATGTCGGTTGCCAGCACCGGTATGTTCTTCAGCTTGCGCACCGCAATCGCCAGCACGCCGCTGCCGGTGCCGAGATCGAGCGCGTTGCGGACCGGGCGCGAGCGCACCACGGCGTCGATGGCCTCGAGGCAGCCGGCGGTCGTGCCGTGATGGCCGGTTCCGAAGGCCTGGCCGGCATCGATCTCGATGGCGATATCGCCAGGGCGGACCTTGTCGCGGTCATGCGAGCCGTGCACCAGGAAGCGCCCTGCCCTGACGGGCTTCAGCCCCTCCAGCGATTTCACCACCCAGTCGACATCGGGGATGACTTCCCGTTCCAGCCGAGCATCGGGGAAAGAGGCCCTCAACGCGTCCTCGACGCGGGAATGCACCTCGGCTTCGTCCTCGGCCATCATATAGATCGAGGCTTCCCAGATGTCTTTCTTCTCGTCGATCTCGGTGGTGCCGATGGCGAAGTCTTCTTCGCCAAAGACCGCGCTCAGAAGATCGAGGATCTCTTCGGCCTTGGTTTCGGTCGTCGTCACGTAAAGGCGGATTTCACTCACGATAGGCGGTCTTTCCCGTTGCCATTGCCCGCCACCGGTCGAGCCAACGCCCCATCACGCTGAAACCATCACCCCTTGCTGACGAGATTCTCCAGCTTCTTTACCGCCGTGTCCGGGTTTTCGCCATAGGCGATCGTTCCGGCAAACCGTCCGGCCGAATCGAGCAGGAAGACCGAGGCGGTATGATCCATCGTGTAATCGCCGTTCGGGTCCTTCTCATCGATCGGCACCTTCTTGGCGTAGACGCGGAAACCCTTGACGACCTCGGCAATCTTGTCGGGCGGCCCCGAAATGCCGGTGATGCGCTTGGAAACGTTGGAGACGTACCCATTCATGATCTCGGGCGTGTCGCGTTCCGGATCGACGGTCACGAAATAAGCCTGAAGCTTGTCGCCCTTCGGATCGACCTTCTCCATCCAGCCGTTCAGCTCGAAAAGCGTCGTTGGGCAGACTTCAGGGCAATGGGTGAAACCGAAGAACAGTGCCGTGGGCTTGCCGCGCAGCGCCTGCTCGGTGATCGGCTGCCCGCTCTGCGAGACCAGGGTAAAAGGAACACCGAAGGGCGGCTCCGCCGCCACGTCCGCCGATTTTAAAGGATACCACCTGACGAAGCCGAGAATCCCGGCAAGTATCAGGACACCGACCCAGACGGCGATGCGGAATGTCTTCATTGGCGAGATCCTCGATCCAGGCGAATGCGTCGCCCGCCTCTGCCGGCGTGATTATAGTCTCGACCGAAAGTGCGCAACTCAACAATATGTTTTCTGACCCGTGATTAATTGTCTCATCGGCCGCGGCCGTCCCCAACCGGAAATCAGCCCCGAAAATCAGCACGGATCAAAAAAGCGATGTTTGTGAATAGCTTGCCTTCAGAGCGGCGGGCAATCCCAAAATACATATCGTTAGGAAAGACTTAAGCCGTCACATCTATATTTAACGGCGGTTCTGCATCGCTACTCCGCCGGGGATAACTGGGAAGAATTCTGACCATGAACAACAACAACGCCATCAAGCAGTCGGGCGCTTATCTCGAAATTGTCTCGTTCCACCTGGGCGACCAGGAATTCTGCATCGACATTATGGCCATCCGCGAAATCCGCGGCTGGGCGCCGGTGACGCCGATGCCGCACACCCCACCCTACGTGCTCGGCCTCATCAACCTGCGCGGCGCGGTCATCCCCGTCATCGACATGGCCTGCCGCCTCGGCATGAAGATGACCGAGCCCTCCGAGCGCTCGGCGATCATTGTCACCGACATCGCCGGCAAGCTGGTCGGCCTGCTGGTCGAGCAGGTTTCCGACATGATGACCATCAAGAGCGAAGACCTGCAGCCGCCCCCGGAAATCATCCCGGAAGCCCAGCGCGCCTTCTGCCGCGGCATCGTCGCGCTGGAGAAGACCATGGTCTGCTTCCTGAACCTCGACACCGTCATCGCCGACGAACTGACGCAGGCGGCTTGATACTTTTCCGTTCTGGCGTTGGAAGGCCCGGTTTGTCCGGGCCTTTTCGTTTGAAGAAGACATCGCCAATCTCTCCGAGCCGCATGGCACACCCTCTCCTCCCTCATCTCTGTGCTCGTCACAGAGATCCAGCCACCGCGCGTCTGCGCGGTGAATGGCTCGCTTGTCAAAAAGAGTCTCCCGCGCCCAAGGACTTGGGCACGCTGGATGCCTGTGACAAGCACAGGCATGAGGGAACTCGGAGAGATGCACTACTCAAAATGAAACTCGCGTTGCGCACCAACCTGCAGCCTTATTGCGGCTTCCCATTCTTCCACGTCACATTCTGCCCATAGAGCGGAATAGTCGAAATCGACATCTTCGCCGAACCATCCGTCAGCTCCCTGGAATGGGCGAGATAGAT
This sequence comes from Rhizobium sp. BT03, assembly GCF_030053155.1. Classification (NCBI taxonomy): domain Bacteria; kingdom Pseudomonadati; phylum Pseudomonadota; class Alphaproteobacteria; order Hyphomicrobiales; family Rhizobiaceae; genus Rhizobium; species Rhizobium sp. BT03. Next base: position 4,181,215 of record NZ_CP125640.1, on the reverse strand, counting down.
CAGCGTGTCGTTGGCCTTGTCGTAGATGCGGTTGACGACCAGCGTCTTCCAGATCAGCGACATGCCCTGGCGAAACACTTCACTGCCATCCTTGGAGAGGTCGATATTGCCGATCTCGATCGGCCCGGTCTGCCGGCAGGCGATGGAATTGTTGGAGGGATCCTCGAACCAGTTGCCGTTCTTGAACCGGTCGATCAAGCTGCGGTCGAAATAGGTGACGTGGCAGGTGACGCCTTTGACCTCCGGATCGGAGACAGCCTCGACGATGATGGCGTTGCCGATCCAGTCGACCCCGACCTTGCCGACGACTTCGGCCGCGGCGGCGCCGGCGGAGAGGGCAGCGAAAGAGAAGGCGGTGAGGAGAAGATTGCGCGGCTTGGACATGGCAGCTCCCTAGTGATCCGCTTTCTAGATAAGTGCGCCCCGATGCTTTGCAAGAAATGGCGGTCTGAGGGAAACGATCAGCCCTTCCGGCAGGTACAGGGCTCGTAGGCCCGCGCCGTCAGCCGGCCGGGCTTCATGCCGATCAGCGCCGGTATGGCGTGAACGGCATTGGCCTTGACCGCTTTCGCCATCTCGATGGCAGCGGCCGCGCAGACGACGGCATCCTCGGCGGCGTTGTGGTGCACGAAACGCAGGCCGAGATGCTCGGCGATCAGGTTCAGCCGATGCGAGAGGAAGTGCGGCCAGATCCGCTGCGCCATCTTCAGGCTGCAGAGATAGGTCAATTCAGGATAGGACTGCCGGTAGAGATCGAGGCACGCCCGCCAGACGCTGAAATCGAAGGCGGCATTATGGGCGATCATCGTCGCGCCGCTGATATCCTCGTGGAACTCGTCCATCACCTCGGGAAACTCGGGCGCATCCTCGACATGCTCCGGCCGGATGCCGTGGATCGCGATGTTCATCCCGGAAAAACGCATGTCCCGCGGCCGGATCAGCCGCTCCTCGACGCGTGTGACCCTGCCCTCCTCGATCCAGGCAAGGCCGACGGAACAGGCGCTGCCGCGTTGTTCGTTCGCCGTTTCGAAGTCAATCGCGATGGTCTTCAAATCAGCACCCGAATCGTTTCCTGGGGAACAGAAATACCGTCCCGCTCCCGGCCGCGCAAATTCGGCACGACGTACGGTTGACATTTCACGCCGCATATCCAAACTTGCCGCCATGATCGGCTCAGTGACCATGGCAGCGCTTATTCATCACACCACGACCCTCGAAGGGTACGCGGGAGCGATGGCGCGTTAGCAGCGATCCGATCATCCCGAAAACCCTGCCGAGGCGAGCAGGGTTCTTCAAAACTTGCGCTCTCCTCCTGAAACCAACGGAGAGCAGCCAATGTCTGAAAACGAAGAGACTGAGCCTGGCCGCCGGCCGCGCCTGCCGGAAGGCGTCCTCGTGCGCGCCGTCCGCCTTGCCGATGCGGAGGAAATCACCGATCTGATAAATCTGCCGGGCTATCGGGCCGGCACCCTGCGGCCGCCGTACCAGAGGGTCGAAGAGGTACGCAAATACATGGAAAACCCGTCGCCGGGCGCGCTCAACCTCGTCGTCACCCTGAATGGCAAGATCGTCGGCAATTGCGGCCTCAACCGCCTCTCCGGCCGCAGGCAGCACGTCGCCAGTCTCGGCATGGGTGTGCATGACGATTTCACCGGCCGCGGTTTCGGCCGCATCCTGCTCGGCGCCATGGTCGAGGCCGCCGACGACTGGCTGGATATCAAGCGGCTGGAACTGACCGTCTATACCGACAACGACGCCGCCATCGGCCTCTACGAGACGTTCGGCTTCGAGCGGGAGGGCCTACTTAAAGCCTTCGGATATCGAGCAGGAAAGTATGTCGACGCCTATACGATGGCGCGGCTCAGGCTGTGAGTGGACGAGGCTGGCGGCTTGCCGTCAGCCTCTCACCCGCTGATCAATGCCAGCCACTCGTCCTCGTCCATCGTCTGCACGCCGAGTTCGCGCGCCTTGTCGAGCTTGGAACCGGCGCCGGGGCCGGCGACGACGATGTCGGTTTTCTTCGACACCGATCCCGCCACCTTGGCGCCCAAGCTTTCCGCCCTCGCCTTCGCCTCGTCGCGGGTGAATTTTTCCAGCGAGCCGGTAAAGACGACGGTCTTACCGGCCACCGGACTGCCTGAGGTGACCGGCTGTTCGGCTTGCTGGGGCGTTACTTCTTCAAGCAGGCGGGTGATCACCTCGACATTGCGCGGTTCCTTGTAGAACTCGACCATGGCGCGCGCCACGACCTCGCCGATGCCCTCGATGGCGTTGAGATCGTTCCAGGCGTCGCCGGAAAGCGGTGCCGCCTCCTTCATTCCAGTCGCAAAGGCTTCATAGGTGCCGTAGGAGCGCGCCAGCAGCTTCGCCGTGGTTTCACCGACGTGGCGGATGCCGAGCGCATAGATGAAGCGGTGGAGTGCGATGCTGCGCCGTTCGTTGATCGCCGCATAGAGCTTGCCGACGCTGACCTTGCCGAAGCCGTCGATATTCTCCAGCTTGGTCAGCGATTGCTGCTGGCGCTTCTCCAGCGTGAAGATGTCGGGCGCCGTGCGGATCTGCAGCGACGCGTCCTCGTGTTCGAAGAAGAAGTCGATCTGCTTCGAACCGAGCCCTTCTATATCGAAGGCGTTGCGCGAGACGAAGTGCTTCAGATGCTCGGTCGCCTGCGCCCGGCAGATGAAGCCGCCGGTACAGCGGCGCACCGAATCCATCTTGCCGGTCTTCTCGTTGACCTCGCGCACCGCATGCGAGCCGCAGACCGGGCAGGTTTTCGGAAATTCGTAGGAGCGGGCATCGACCGCACGTTTCTCCATCACCACGTCGAGGATCTGCGGAATGACGTCGCCGGCGCGCTGGACGATGACGGTATCGCCTTCGCGGATATCGTGATCTTCAGGCCGGATGCGCTCGCCGTTATTGCCGAGACCCTTGATGTAATCCTCGTTGTGCAGCGTCGCATTGGTGACGACGACGCCGCCGACGGTGATCGGCTTCAGCCGCGCCACCGGCGTCAGCGCCCCGGTGCGGCCGACCTGGATCTCGATCTTCTCGACCTCGGTGAAGGCCTGTTCGGCCGGAAATTTGTGCGCCGTCGCCCAGCGCGGCGAACGCGAGCGGAAACCGAGACGGGCCTGCAGCTCGAGGCTGTCGACTTTGTAGACGACGCCGTCGATGTCGTAATCGAGATCGGGGCGCTCAAGGCCGATCTCATCGTAGTGGGCCAGAATGTCGGCGACCGAATTCAGCCGCTTCATCAGCGGGTTCACAGGAAAGCCCCATTTCTTGAAGGTCTGCACCATGCCGAACTGGGTATCTTCAGGCATCTCCGCCATTTCCCCCCAGGCATAGGCGAAAAATTTCAGCTTACGGCTCGCCGTCACCTTGGCGTCGAGCTGGCGCAGCGACCCGGCCGCCGTATTGCGCGGATTGACATAGGTCTGCTTGCCCTCCGCCTCCATCTGCCGGTTCAGCGCCAGGAAATCGCTCTTGGCCATATAGACCTCGCCGCGGATCTCCACCACTGCCGGCACGCCCTTCGGCAGTTCGTTGGGGATTTCGGCAATGGTGCGAATGTTGGCGGTGACGTTCTCCCCCGTCGTGCCGTCGCCGCGCGTCGCAGCCGTCACCAGCCTGCCGTTCTCGTAACGAATCGACATCGACAGACCATCGATCTTCGGCTCGGCGGTAAAGGCGATCGACTGGTCCGGCAGGCGGCCGAGGAAGCGATAGACGCCGGCAACGAAATCCTGCACGTCCTCCTGCGAAAACGTGTTGTCGAGCGACAGCATCGGCCGCGCATGGACGACGGGCGAAAAGGTGACGGAGGGCGCAGCACCCACACGCCGCGACGGGCTGTCCTCCCGGATCAGCTCGGGAAACAGCACTTCCAGCGCATCGTTGCGGCGCTTCAGCGCATCGTAATCCGCATCCGATATCTCCGGCCGATCCTTGCCGTGATAGAGCGCGTCGTGATGCGCGATCTCCTTTGCCAGCCGCTCAAGCTCGGCGGCAGCCTCTTCGATCGTCAACGTGTCGACGGCGGAACTTTCGGTGGACATGGAACATCACTCCAGAGAATCTGGCATTGTTTTTAGAGCAAAATTGCCGGATGAAAAGAGAGGGGGGATATGCTGCATCGGGAAGATTGCCTGCCCAGGCAATGAGGGAGTTTGGGGACGACAGCCTCGCCAAACTTCACTAAGGAGCAGACAGCATGCCGGATGATCCATGATGAGCGGGGCACCCACCTCTCCTCCCTCATTCCTGTGCCTGTCACAGGAATCCAGCCACGGCGCCTCTGCGCCGTAAATGACTCTGTACGACTTCGAGAAGAGTCTCTCGCGCCCAAGTCCTTGGGCGCGCTGGATCCCTGTGACGAGCACAGGGATGAGGGAGATTGAGGAAAACGTTCGAGCTCAATTTTGGACCTTGGAACGCGAAGCGAAATGCATGTTATCGCCGTCAGCCTTACAGACGGCTTTGGCGATCAGCCGTTGCCGGCCAGCAGCCGCTTGGCGGCCGCCCTCGCCTCTTCGGTCACCGACGCACCGGCTAGCATGCGGGCGATCTCTTCGGTGCGGTCCTTCTGCGCCATCGTTGCCACCCGTGTGGCGATTTTTTCGGAGCCCTCGGCCGCCGGTCCCTTGGAGATCAGAAGATGCGTCGCCGCTCTAGCGGCGACCTGCGGCGCATGCGTGACCGACAGCACCTGCACCCGCTCAGACAGCCGCTTCAGCCGCTGGCCGATCGCATCGGCGACGGCCCCGCCAACGCCGGTGTCGATTTCGTCGAAGACCAGCGTTGGGGCCGATCCGCGATCGGCGAGCGCCACCTTCAGCGCCAGCAGGAAACGCGACAGCTCGCCGCCGGAGGCGACCTTCATGATCGATCCTGGCCGCGTGCCCGGATTGGTCTGGACATGGAACTCGACGACGTCGATACCTTCAGCAAGCGCCTCCTGCGCATTCGTGGTGATCTCGACCATGAAACGGGCGCGTTCGAGCTTCAGCGCCGGCAGCTCGGTCATCACGGCCGCAGCCAGCGCGGTGCCGGCATGATGGCGCTTGTCGGAGAGCGAGCGCGCCGCCGCGTCGTAATTCTCGTGCGCCAGGCCGACCTCGGCTTCGAGCCTGGCAAGCCTCTCCTCGCCCGCGTCGAGGTCGGCCAGATCGGCGATCATGCGGACGGCAAGCGCCGGCAGTTCGGTGACGGGCACGGAATATTTGCGCGAGGCGGCCCGGAGCGCGAAAAGCCGCTCCTCCACCCGCTCCAGTTCCCTCGGATCGTATTCGGTCTTGCGCAGCGCCGCCTCGACTTCCATCTGCGCGTTGGAAAGCTGGTCGAGCGCGGCATCGAGCAGCGTCACGGTGTCTTCGAGCAGGCCCGGCGCCTCATGGCTCTTGCGCTCCAGCCGGCGCACCAGCGAAGCGATATGCGGCACTGGCGAGGCATTGCCGTTCAGGAACTCGGACGCCTCGGCAATATCGCCGGCGATTCGCTCCGCCTTCATCATCTTCTGTCTGTTATCGGCGAGTTCGTCCTCCTCGCCATCCCGCGGCGAGAGCTTCTCGAGTTCCTCGACGGAGGAACGCAGATAGTCGGCTTCTCGCGCCGCGCCTTCCACCTTCTCGCGGTGCTTCTTCAGCGCCCGCTCGCTGTCGCGCCACAGGCGATACAGCCGGGAAGCCTCCGAAACCTCATCGGTAAGACCAGCGAAGGCGTCGAGCAGGGTGCGGTGGGCATTGGTGTCGACCAGGGCGCGATCGTCATGCTGGCCGTGGATTTCGACCAGCATCTGGCCGGCCTGGCGCATCAGTTGCACGCTGACCGGCTGGTCGTTGACATAGGCCTTGGTGCGCCCGTCCGCCGATTGCTGGCGGCGGAAGATCAGGTCGCCCTCGTCCTCGATGCCGTTTTCACGCAGGAGCTTGCGGGCGCCGTGGTCCATGCCGACATCGAACACTGCCGTTACCTGGCCCTTGTCCTCGCCGTGGCGCACCAGGCCGCCGTCGCCGCGCCCACCGAGCGCCAGCGACAGGCTGTCGAGCAGGATGGATTTGCCCGCCCCGGTCTCGCCCGTCAGCACGGAGAGGCCGGTCTCGAAGGCAAGATCCAGCCGCTCGATCAGGACGATATCGCGGATCGAAAGCTGGATCAGCATTGGCCTCAGGAACCGAGAAGAAGTTTCTTGCCTGCCGCAGCGATCCACGAGCCCTTGTTCTCACGCGGCTCGGCACCGCCGCTCTGCAGCAGCTTGTAGGAATCGGCGTACCACTGGCTGTCGGGATAATTGTGGCCGAGAACGGCGGCCGCTGTCTGCGCCTCGTCGACGATGCCCATGGAATAATAAGCTTCGACGAGACGCGCCAAGGCCTCTTCGATCTGGTTCGTGTTCGGATATTTCTCGACGACGATGCGGAAGCGCGAGATCGCGGCGAGATATTCCTTCCGCTCCATATAGTAGCGGCCGATCTGCATTTCCTTGCCGGCGAGCTGGTCGCGCGCGAAGCGGATCTTCGCCTGCGCGTCGTCGACATATTCGGAGTTCGGATAATTGTCGATGACGGCCTGCATCGCCTCGATCGTCTTGGCCGAGGCGCGCTGGTCCTGTGTCACGTCGACGATCTGCTTGGAATAGGTGAGACCGATGAGATACTGCACATAGGCGGCATCCTGCGATTTCGGATATTGCGACATATAGCGGTTGCCTGAGGCAAGCGCATCGTCCAGGCGGCCTTGGCGGTATTTGACGAAGGTGCTCATCACAAGCGCCTTGCGCGCCCATTCGGAGAACGGGTTCTCGCGGTCGATCGCGTCGAACTTGCGCGCCGCTTCCGCCATGTTGCCGGCCTTCATATTGGCAAGGCCCTGGGTGTAGAGCACATCCGGCGGATCGGTTTCGAGGCCGAGCTTGGTGATGTCGATATCGGGATCCGACTGGCAACCGGATATCGAGGCGCCTGCGCTGAGCACCAGAAGCGATGCGAACAAAGCACGCGCTGTCTTCATCATACCTTCAGATCCTGCATAACCCATTCGAAAGAACCCCACTGCCGCCGCTCGCTCCACGGCAGCCACGCCTCGCTGGCGTTTCTAGCCATAAATGTGCATCAAGAGCAACGCAATGATAAGGCATTAACGCATTTTTGTGGCAGCAGCCGGGGAATGACCGGCTTTTCCTCTTCTTCCCGGACCTGTGGCAGGAAAGCATCTGACCCGGCGGACATAAAAAAACCGCCTCCGGGAAAGAGGCGGCCTGGTCTTGAGAATGTGCTGGAGGTCATGCCGACCAGGGAGCGAATTCCGAAGCGCTGACCGCAATCAGTTCGCGGGCGGCGACGCGCTGGCGCGGCGACGACGTCTCCACAACCTCATAGGCGGAGGGATCGGCGAGCAGCGCCTTCAGCGCATTGGCATTCATCTTATGGCCGCCGCGATAGGAACGGTAGCAGCCGATGAACGGGGCGCCGGCAAGCGAGAGATCGCCGACGGCATCGAGCGTCTTGTGGCGGACGAATTCGTCCTTGGCGTAACGCAGCCCTTCGACGTTGATGACGGTATTGTCGTCCGAGATGACGACGGAATTTTCGAGCGACGAGCCGAGCGCGTGGCCCGAGGCCCAGAGACGCTCGACATCGCGCATGAAGCCGAAGGTGCGGGCGCGGGAAAGCTCGGCCTTGAAGACGGCGGCGGTCATGTCGCCGGCCCATTTCTGCCGGCCGATCAGCGGGCAGTCGAAATCGATCTCGACTTCGAAGCGCATGCCGTCATAGGGACGGAATTCGCTCCAGGAGCCGCCATGCTCGATACGCACCGGCTTGGTGATACGGATATAGCGGCGCTTGACGCCGAGCGAGACCAGACCGACCTGCTCGATCGCCTCGACGAAGGGCAGCGAGCTGCCGTCCATGATCGGCATTTCGGAGCCCTGCACCTCGATCACCACATTGTCGAGACCGAGCGCATAGATCGCCGCCATGACATGTTCGATCGTCGCGACCGAATGGGCCGGCGAGAAGCCGAGCACGGTGCAGAGGTCGGTATTGCCGACCTGCGAGGAGACGGCTTTGAGTTCGGTGACGTCGCCATTGGCATGCAGGCGCTGGAAAACGACGCCGGTATCCGATTCGGCCGGGTTCAGCGTGATCGAAACATTCGCGCCCGAATGGACCCCGATGCCCGAAAGCGTCACGGGACGCGATACCGTCGTTTGAAAACCCAGCAAGCCAATTGCCATAAATTCTGCCTTTATTCTTCCGCACCGGCAGTCTGCCCAATCGGCGCGGTCATCGTTCATTCTGTACAAGGAGCCCGTCGAAAGGACTCCTGGGGCAGTTTCCTTGCACCATACTTACGTGGGCCGGCGCTCCAATCCAAATCACTGTTTCTTTCGTTTTGTTACGAAGTCACGCGATTGAAATCGCTTGCGAATCACGGGCTGAAAAACAGCAATGCCCGGGACCTAGATCCCGGGCATGAACGGTGCTTGCTCAGCCGCTCAGTTCGACTGGCGACGCAGGAATGCCGGGATTTCCAGCTGGTCGTCTTCCTGCATCATCCGGGCCTGCGGAACCGCCCGGCCCTGGTCGTCGAGATTGCCGCGGCGCGGTGCGTAGAGGCTTGCCTCGGGCGACAGCGGACGGCGCTGCTGCGAAGCGGCCGGCGGTGCGGCAGTCATGTCGGCGGCAACGGCTTCGTCGTCGCGGCGGCCAAGCGAATTGGTGATTCGCTTCAGCAGGCCCATCGGACCGCGCTCTTCCGCTGCATGCGCGGCAGCCGGCTGCGTGCGGTGGTCGAGTTCGGCCTGGACGACCGGCGGGAAATCCTCGACCTTCGGCATGCGCATCGGTTCTGGCGCCTGGCGAATGATCGGCTCCTGCCGGACCGGCTGCTGCTGGACCGGCTGGCTCATGACCGGCTGGCTCATGACGGGCGCCGGAGCCTGCTGCTGAACCTGCGGACGCATTGCCGGAGCTTCCGGTGCAGGCGCGAAGATCTTGCTCTGCGGACGGAAGGTTTCCTGCTGCACTACCGGCTGCTGCGCAGGGGCGCTGGCACGCGGGGCCGGGAATTCGAGCTCGCGTTCCATCTCGGCTTCGCGGATGGTCTGGGCGATCGGATCCACGGCCTTCGGTGCCTGCATCACGGGGGCAGGCTGAACTGCGGCCGCTGCCGGAGCAACAGCCGCGGAGGGACGGATAGCAGGCCGTGCAACCGGCTGCAGGTTGCGCTCGGTGGCTTCGCTGATCGCCCGGTCGATGCCGGTTGCGACGACCGAGACGCGGATGATGCCTTCAAGCGATTCGTCGAAGGTGGCGCCAAGAATGATATTGGCGTCGGGATCGACTTCCTCGCGGATGCGGGTTGCGGCTTCGTCGACTTCGAAGAGGGTGAGGTCGCGACCGCCGGTGATGGAGATCAGCAGGCCCTGGGCGCCCTTCATCGAGGTCTCGTCGAGCAGCGGGTTGGCGATTGCAGCCTCGGCGGCCTGCAGCGCGCGGCCGGAGCCGGAAGCCTCGCCGGTGCCCATCATCGCGCGGCCCATTTCGCGCATCACCGAGCGCACGTCGGCGAAGTCGAGGTTGATGAGACCTTCCTTCACCATCAGGTCGGTGATGCAGGCAACACCCGAATAGAGAACCTGGTCGGCCATCGCGAACGCGTCGGCGAAGGTCGTCTTGTCGTTGGCAATGCGGAAGAGGTTCTGGTTCGGAATGACGATCAGCGTGTCGACAGACTTCTGCAGTTCCTGGATGCCCATCTCGGCCAGGCGCATGCGGCGCCCGCCTTCGAAATGGAACGGCTTGGTGACGACGCCGACCGTCAGGATGCCCTTGTTGCGGGCGGCCTGTGCGACGACGGGCGCAGCACCCGTGCCGGTGCCGCCGCCCATGCCGGCGGTGACGAAGCACATATGCGTGCCGTTCAGGTGATCGATGATCTCGTCGATGCACTCTTCGGCGGCCGCGCGGCCGACTTCCGGCTGCGAACCTGCGCCGAGGCCTTCGGTGACGTTGGCGCCGAGCTGGATGACCCGTTCGGCCTTCGTCATGGTCAGCGCCTGGGCATCCGTGTTGGCGACAACGAAGTCGACGCCCTGGAGACCGGCGGTGATCATGTTGTTGACGGCGTTGCCGCCACCGCCGCCAACGCCGAATACGGTGATGCGCGGCTTCAGCTCTGTGATGTCAGGCTTTTGCAGCTTGATGGTCATGGTACCTGTTCCTTCTCTCTCTGGCCGCATCGCCACGCCGGCCAATCACTCAATTTCAGAAGCTTTCCTTCAGCCACTGGCCCATCCGGGCTATGCGGCTGTTATTTCCCCCAAGCGACATGAGCAGACCGCTCTGTGACGCATGTGTCTCCATGTCCGCGACCTGCGGATAGATCATCAGGCCGACGGCCGTCGAAAAGGCCGGGCCCTTGGCCGCCGTCGGCAGTCCCGAAACGCCCATCGGACGGCCGATGCGGACGTTGCGGGCAAGGATACGCCGCGCCACATCGGCAAGGCCTGTCAGCTGGCTGGCACCGCCGGTCAGGACGACGCGCTTGCCGACGATCGGGCTGAAGCCGGAACGCTGGATGCGGTCGCGGATCAGTTCCATCGTCTCTTCGATTCGGGCCGAAACGATGCGCGAAACCAGCGCCCGCGGCACTTGCGACGGCTGGTCGCGGTCATCCTCGCCGATCGGCGGGATCGAGATCAGCTCGCGCTCGTCGGAGGAATTCGAAAGGGCCGTGGCATGCACGACCTTCAGCCGCTCCGCATCCTCGATGCGGGTCGAAAGGCCGCGCGCCAGATCGGTGGTCACGTGATGGCCGCCGAGGCCGACGGCATCGGTATGAACGAGCTTGCCTTCGGCAAAGACCGAGATCGTCGTCGTGCCGCCGCCCATGTCGATCGCCGCACAGCCGAGCTCGACCTCGTCGTCGACGAGAGCCGCAAGGCCCGATGCATAGGGCGTCGCAACGATGCCCTCGACCGACAGATGCGCGCGATTCACGCTGAGCTCGAGATTCTTCAGCGCCGAGCGCTCCGCCGTCACGACATGCATGTCGACGCCGAGCGCATCGCCGTACATCGCCAGCGGATCGCGGATGCCGCGCTCGCCATCGAGTGAAAAGCCGGTCGCCAGGGAATGCAGCACCGAACGGTCCTGGCGCAGCGACTGCTGGCAGGCAGCCGACAGCACCTTCTTCAGATCGTTGAGCTCGACTTCCTGACCGCCGAGATCGATCGTCGCCGTGTAGATGTCGCTGCCGAGACGGCCGGCCGTCAGATTGACGATCAGGCTCTCGACGGTCAGCCCGGCCATGCGCTCCGCCGCATCGACGGCGAGACGGATGACGCCTTCCAGCGCGTCGAGATCGGCGATCACGCCGGTCTTGATACCGCGGGAGCGCTGGTGGCCGATGCCGATGATCTCGATATTGTGCGTGCGGCCCGGCAGGATCTGGCTTTCCTCGCGCGGCGTCAGCCGGCCGATCATGCAGACGACCTTGGTCGAGCCGATGTCTAGCACGGAAACGACATGCGACCGCTTCGACGAAAGTGGCTTCAGACGCGGCAATCCGAAATGGGACGAACCGAACAAGCTCATATATTCTGCCCCGTCTTCTTCAATTCTTTCGTGCGCTCCGTCACAGCCGTCTGGCGGCGGACCGCAGCCTCCGGCGTCAACTGGATCGCGGTTCTGTCGGACAGCCTGAGATCGACCGCAGCAATGTCGCGCTCCAGGAGCTGGTGCTCCTTGTCGAACTTCGAAAGCGTCGCCAGCGCCTGATCGATACCGTCTTCCGGCAGCTTGACGACGACGCCATTATCCATATGCAGGTCCCAGCGACGGCCCGATATCCAGACATAGGCCTTCACGCGGGCCTTGACGTCGGGCCACTTCGAGAAGGCGTCGTCGAGCGACGCCGCCGCCGTTTCCGCATCCCGGCCGACGACGAGCGGCAGCGACGAAAACTTGTTGTCGCGCAGCGGCGCAATGACGCTGCCGTTCTTCTCGATCAGCGAAAGCTCCTGCCCGTGCTGCCAGATCGCATAGGCCTGACGCTCCTTGAGCTTCACCTCGATCGTCTTCGGATAAATCTTGCGGACTTCGACATTCTCGACCCAGGGCAAATGCGCGATCTTCCTGCGCGCCGCATCGACGTCGAGGGCGACCAGCGAGGTCGTGCCGTCGAGGCCGATCAGCTGCAGGATCTCGATTTCGGACGTCTCGGAATTGCCGGAGACCTTCACATCTTCGATTGCAAAACCCGCCGCCGTCGTCGTCGCCTGCGCAACGGCTTCGGTGTGGCCGCCGAGCGACATGCCGTAAAGCCCTGTTGCAGCCAGGAAAGCGACCGCCGAAACCGTGCCCGTATGGGCCGGAATATAGATGCGGCCGCTGCCGAGGCTGATCAGGAAGCGGGTAACGCGGCGCAGCGGGCGCGGCAGCACGAATCGCTCCTCGGCTTCCATGACCGGAAGCACGGCATGATGGCTGGGGCGCCCTATCCTCTTGACCGTCAACGCAAACAAGACGCGTCCTCCACCATCCACCGGAGAAACTCACCAAAGGAATAGCCGGCATGGCCGGCCATTTCGGGCACAAGCGAGGTTGGAGTCATGCCTGGCTGGGTATTGACCTCCAGCCAGATGATTTCGCCGTCTTCGGAGAAACGATCGTCGTAACGAAAGTCGGACCGACTGACGCCGCGACAACCGATTGCCTGATGCGCCCTTAGGGCCAATCTTTGTATTTTTTGGTAAATATTCGGTGAAATTTTCGCCGGGATGACGTGTTTTGAACCGCCGGCTGCGTACTTGGAATCGTAATCATAAAAATTGTGTCCCTGCGGCACCACCTCGGTGACGCCGAGCGCAGTCTCGCCCATGACGCCGCAGGTGAGTTCGCGGCCATAGACATAGCGCTCAACAAGCACTTCCTCGCCGTAGCGCCACTCGGGCGAGCTGACGACTTGCGGCGGATGCGCCTGATCTTCCGTGACGATGACGACGCCGAAGCTCGACCCTTCCCGCACCGGCTTCACCACATAGGGCGGCTTCATCGGATGCGTCGAGGGAAAGGCGAAACGGTTGATCACCTGCGATTCGGCGACCGGAATGCCGGCAGCGGCGGCAACAAGCTTCGCCTTGTCCTTGTCCATTGCCAGCGCCGAGGCAAGCACGCCCGAATGCGTATAGGGGATCTCGAGATATTCGAGGATGCCCTGAATGGTGCCGTCCTCGCCGAAGGGGCCATGCAGCGCATTGAAGACCACATCGGGTTTTAACGCGGCAAGCTTTTCGGAAACGTCGCGCGCTACATCGATGCGTGTCACATCGAAGCCTTCCGCTTCGAGGGCTTCTGCGCAAGCCTTTCCCGAGGAAAGGCTGACAGGCCGTTCCGAGGAAAATCCGCCCATCAGGACAGCGACATGCTTGCGACTCATCAACACCCCCAAAAATAACTTTCAATCTCGAAATCGACGCTTGCGCGAAGCTGTCTGCGCCGTTTCTGGCCTTTGTCCGACCTGCATGCATTAGAGCATCATTATGGTTAATGAAGTGTTTACTTTCGTTAACTTCTTCTTCCCAGGCGCGGCATTTGTCCGGGCGCGCACTTGATTTTTCGAAGCTTCACGTCATCGAAGTGTCGGAGCGAACATCGCTGCCAGTCTGTCAAAACGGAAAGGCCCGCATGGAAAAACCACGCGGGCTCAACAGAATAGCCTCTGACCTTGTGGTCAGTCGGCGTCGTCGAGAAACTTCCACACCAGGCCGCCGAGCACCCCGCCCGCAAGCGGTGCAATCCAGAACAGCCAGAGCTGCTGCAATGCCCAGCCGCCGACGAAAAGCGCCTGGCCGGTGGAACGCGCCGGATTGACCGAGGTATTTGTCACCGGGATAGACACGAGATGGATCAGTGTCAGTCCGAGGCCGATCGCAAGCGGCGCGAAGCCTGCAGGCACGCGGCTGCTGGTCGATCCCAGGATGATGATCAGGAAGAACATGGTCAGCAGCACTTCGATCAGCAGTGCCGAAAGCAGCGAATAACCGCCCGGCGAATGATCGCCATAGCCGTTGGCGGCAAAGCCGCCAAGTTCGAAACCCGCCTTGCCGCTGGCAATGAGATAAAGCAGTGCGGCCGCAGCAACGGCGCCAACAACCTGGACGACGATATAGGGAAGCAGGCGTGCCGCGGGAAACCGCCCGGCGACCGTCAGGCCGAGGGAGACGGCGGGGTTGAAATGACCGCCCGAAATACCGCCCACGGCATAGGCCATGGTGAGCACGGTCAGGCCGAATGCAAAGGCCACCCCGACAAAACCGATGCCCAATTCGGGATAGGCCGCGGCAAGGACGGCGCTGCCGCATCCACCAAAGACAAGCCAGAACGTGCCGAGAAACTCCGCAACAAGACTCTTTCGCATGCGCACCTCCTAAATCTCAACCACAGAGTTCATAGGGAATCTGCTACAATTCGAGTCCGGTCAAGCTGGTGAGAAATGCTGCGGCAAGCTTCGCGCAAGGATCGAGAAACTGTGCATCCGAGGAAAACAGCCAGCGCGGCTTTTTTATTGATGCGGTCGGCACTTCCGGCTAACCCGAGCACTCAAGGTCAAGCGGGGAACAGATCATGCGATGCCTCATCACCGGCGCGGCCGGCTTTGTCGGCGGGCCTCTCGTCGAAAGACTGCAAGGCGAGCGGCTGTGGGAGGTTCGAGCGACGACGCGATCCGCCGCCGCCGGCTTTCCGGCAGTGGTGCGGCATTTCCCCATCGAAATATCCAGCGAAACGGACTGGACGGCCGCGCTCGACGGTGTTGACGTCGTCGTCCATCTCGCCGCCCGGGTGCACATCATGAATGACCGCGCGGCCGATCCTCTGACGGAATTCCGCCGGATCAACACCGCCGCCACGCTCAATCTCGCCGAGCAGGCCGCACACGCCGGGGTAAAAAGGTTCGTTTTCATCAGCAGCATCAAAGTCAATGGTGAAGAAAACGACCGGCCCTTCCGCCACGACGATACGCCGATGCCGCTTGATCCCTATGGCGTTTCGAAGTTGGAAAGCGAAATCGGCCTGCATGAAATCTCAGCCCGAACACGCATGGAAGTCGTCGTCATTCGCCCGCCCCTCGTCTATGGGCCTGGCGCCAGGGGCAACTTCCCCCTGCTCGTCGGACTTGTCCGGAAGAAGATACCGCTCCCCTTCGCATCGCTGAAGAACCACCGGACACTGGTTGCGCTTCCAAATCTCGTCGACCTGATCGTCACGGCCATGACGCATCGGGATGCGACCGGCCAGACCTTTCTCGCCGGTGATGGAGAAGATCTCTCCACACCCGGGCTCATAGAAGGCATTGCGGCGGGCTTGGGCGTCAAACCGATGCTGCTTCCCTTCCCTCCCGCCTTGCTGCAGCTGGGTGCGAAATTGACGGGAAAAGACGCGGTCTACCAGCGTCTTTGCGGTTCCCTGCAGGTCGACATATCCCACGCCCGCAACGTGCTCGGCTGGTCGCCCATCGTCACGCCGCGCGAAGGTTTGAAGCTCGCCGTGCAGCAAAAAGCTATTCGCTGGTGACACCGTGGAACGGGCGCACTTCGCGGCCGGGCATGAAGACGCCGAGGCGCTTGATTTCCCATTCGAGCTTGATGCCCTCTTTCTCGAAGACCTCGCGGCGCACCTGTTCCCCGAGATATTCGAGATCGTAGCCGGTCGCCTGCCCCATGTTGATCATGAAGTTGCAGTGAAGCGACGACATCTGCGCTCCGCCGATGACGAGACCGCGGCAGCCTGCCTCGTCGATCAGTTTCCAGGCCGAATGGCCGGCAGGGTTCTTGAAGGTCGAGCCGCCGGTCTTTTCGCGCACCGGCTGCACCGTCTCGCGATGATTGCGCACGGCGTCCATCTCGGCGCGGATCTGGGCGCGCTCCTCCGGATAGCCCTCGAACAGCACGGAGGTGAAGATCAGCTCGCTGGATGCGGTCGAATGACGATAGGAATAACCCATCTCGGCATTGGAGAGCACGTGCCTGTTGCCCTTGCGGTCGACCGCGTTGACCTCGATCAGCCGCTCGCGCGTCTCGACGCCATTGGCCCCGGCATTCATGCGCGCTGCGCCGCCGATGCTGCCCGGAATACCGTAGAAGAAATGAAAGCCGCCGATGCCGTTATCCATCGCCATCGCCGCCACATGCTTATCGGGGCAGATGCTGCCGGCCAGAATGCGGTTTTCGCCGGCAAGCTCGACGAAGCCGAAGCCCTTGGCGGACAGGCGCAGCACGACGCCGGGAATACCGCCGTCGCGCACCAGGATGTTGGAGCCGACGCCGATCACCGTCAGCGGCACCTCTTCCGGCAAGATTTTCAGGAAGGCGACGAGATCGTCGATGTCATGCGGCTGGAACATCAGCTCGGCGAGGCCGCCTGCCCTGAACCAAGTGACGCGGTCCATGGGGGCATCCGGCGTGATGCGACCGCGGATATCCTTTACACCGTCTCCGAGAGACGCCAGAAGCTTTTCCCCATTCACCTGTTTCATACGGACTTTCCCGATAGGCCTTCCAGTTGCTTGGGCAGCGCGGCTGCCCAGGATGTGATGCTCCCAGCCCCCAACAGAACCACGAAATCGCCAGGCTTTGCAACCTCCGCAACCATCTGCGGCAGAAGCTCTGCCGAAGTGAGAAAGCGGGCGTCGCGATGGCCGCCGGATTTTATCCGCGAGACCAGCGACACGGAATCGATCCCCGCGATCGGATCTTCGCCTGCCGCATAGACCGGCGCCAGGAAAATGCTGTCGGCATCGTTGAAGCAGGCGGCGAATTCCTCGAACAGGCTTGCCAGGCGGCTGTAGCGGTGCGGCTGATGGACCGCGATGATGCGCCCCTTGCAGGCTTCGCGGGCAGCGCGCAGCACCGCCTTGATCTCGACCGGATGGTGGCCGTAATCGTCGAAGATCTGCACCCCGTTCCATTCGCCGGTCAGCGTGAAACGGCGCTTGACGCCGCCGAAGGAGGCAAGCCCCTTGGCGATATCGGCGCTCGATATGCCGAGCCGGTTGGCAACGGCGATCGCCGCCGTCGCGTTGGAAATATTATGCCGCCCGGGCATCGGCATGACCAGCCCCTTGAGCGCGATCACCTGGCCGGTGCGGCGGCGGCGGATTTCGACGTCGAAAATCGAGCGCGTGCCGTCGATGCGCACATTGGTGAAGCGCACGTCGGCCTGCGGGTTTTCGCCATAGGTGATGATCTTGCGGTCCTCGATGCGGCCGACCAGCGACTGCACCTCGGGATGGTCGAGGCACATGACGCCGAAGCCGTAGAACGGCACGTTCTCGACGAACTGCCGGAAGGCGGCGCGCACGGCATCGAAATTGCCGTAATGGTCGAGATGCTCAGGATCGATATTGGTGATGACGGCGACATCGGCCGGAAGCTTCAGGAAGGTGCCGTCGGATTCGTCGGCCTCGACCACCATCCACTCGCCCTCGCCCATGCGGGCATTGGTGCCGTAGGCGTTGATGATGCCGCCGTTAATGACGGTCGGGTCGAGCCCGCCGGCTTCGAGCAGGGTGGCGACCAGCGAAGTGGTCGTCGTCTTGCCATGCGTGCCGCCGATGGCGATCGCATTGCGGAAGCGCATCAGCTCGGCGAGCATTTCGGCGCGGCGCACCACCGGCAGCAGCTTCTCGCGCGCGGCGATCAATTCCGGATTGTTCTTTTTGATCGCCGTCGAGACGACGACGACCTCGGCATCACCCAGGTTCTCGGCCCGATGGCCGACGAACACCTCGATGCCCTTGTCGCGCAGGCGCTGGACATTGGCGCTGTCGGCCTGGTCGGATCCCTGCACCTTGTGGCCGAGATTGTGCAGCACCTCGGCAATGCCGCTCATGCCGATGCCGCCGATGCCGATGAAATGAACGAGACCGATCGCCTTCGGCAGTTTCATGCGCGTGTCCTCTTGAATTCCGCTATTGTCCGTCGGGCGGCAATAGCCTCAACCATGTCGGCAAGCAAGTTCGCCGCATCCGGTTTTCCGGCGAGCTTCGCCGCGGCTGCCATGTGCGACAGCTTTTCCGGGTCGTTCATCACGGCCGTCAGGATCGCCGCGATCTTCTCCGGCGAAAGCTCCGACTGGGCGATCACCTTGGCCCCGCCGGTCGCAGCCAGCGCTGCCGCATTCGCCGCCTGGTCGTGATCGAGAGCGTGCGGGTAAGGCACCAGCACCGCCGGCCGGCCGATGACCGAGATCTCCGAAACCGTCGAGGCGCCCGAGCGGCAGATGACGAGATGGGCTTTCGCCAGCCTCTCGGCCATGTCGGTGAAGAAGGGCGCGATATCGGCCCCCATTTCCAGCTTGGCGATGCAGCCGCCGACCATTTCCATGTCCTCGGGGCGCACCTGCTGGGTGATGCGCAGGCGCAGGCGCAGCGCATCGTCGAGCAGGCTAATCGCCGTCGGCAGCGCCTTGGAGAAATATTGCGCGCCCTGGCTGCCGCCGAAGACGACGAGATTGAAGGCTTCACCCGGATGCGACGGTGCATAAGGCACCTCGGCGGCGGCGATGATCGCCGGGCGGACCGGATTGCCCGTCGTCACCGTCTTATCAGGGAAGGCGCCGCCCCCCTCCGGCAGGAAACCGCCGGCGATCCCCTGCACCCGGGTCGCCAGGGCCTTGTTGGCGCGGCCCATCACGGCATTCTGCTCGTGGATCATCGCCGGCACGCCGAGCCTCGTGGCGGCAAGCAAGGGCGGCACCGTCGGATAACCGCCGAAACCGACGACGATCACGGGTTTCAGCCGCTGGATCAGCTTCTTTGCTGCCCGCATGCCGCTCCAGAGCGTCCACAGCGAACGGGCGACGGCGACCGGGTTCTTCGAGCCGATCGTCGCCGACGGCACGACATGGATCTCCTCGGCCGGAAACTTGCCGGCATAGCGCTCGGCCCGGCTGTCGGTGACGAGATGCACCGAGTAGCCGCGCTCCTTCAGCTTGAAGGCCAGCGCCTCCGCCGGGAACACATGGCCGCCGGTTCCCCCGGCGGCAAGCAGCACGATGCCTTTGCTCATGACCGTTTACTCCGCCGGCATGCCGTGCGGGACGCGGAAAAGGCTCCGGTCCTGCGCGCGCTTTTCCGGTCGATGGCGCGTCAGCGCCAGAATGAAGCCGGCGGTGACGCAGATCGCCACCATCGACGAACCGCCGTAGGAAATCAGCGGCAGCGTCATGCCCTTTGCCGGCAGCAACTCGAGGTTGACGCCGATATTGATGATCGACTGGATGCCCATCTGCAGCACCAGGCCGGCAACGGCGAAGCGGTTGAAGTCGTTGCGCTCGCGATAGGCATGCGAGAGACCGCGCAGCACCAGCACGGTAAACAGCGCCACCAGCGCCATGCAGAAGACGATGCCGAACTCCTCGGCCGCGACCGAGAAGATGAAATCGGTATGCGCATCCGGGATGATGCGCTTGACGATGCCCTCGCCCGGTCCTTGGCCGAACCAGCTGCCGCGGATGATCGCCTCGCGCGCCGTGTCGATCTGGAACGTGTCGCCCTCGCCGGTCATGAACTTGTCTATTCGCAAAGCCACGTGCGGGAAGACGTAATAGGCGCTGAGCAGGCCGCCGGCGCCACCGATGCCGAGCAGCACGATCCATATCCATGGCATGCCGGCCATGAAGAACATCCCGCCCCAGACGGCCGTGGTCAGGATGGTTTGGCCGAGGTCGGGCTGCGCGACGAGCAGGGCGGCGACGATGGCAAACAGGATGATGGCGAAGAGATTGCCGGGAATTTCAGGCTGGCGGGCATGTTCGGCAAACAGCCAGGCGCAGACGACGACGAAGGCGGGCTTCATGAATTCCGACGGCTGGATCGAAAGACCGGCGATCCAGATCCAGCGCCTGCCGCCCTTGACCTCCTGCCCGACGAATAGCACCAGCACCATCATGGCGAGCGAGACGATCAGCAGCAGGATCGCCGTTCGCCGCACTTGCCGTGGCGTCAGGAACGACAGTCCGAGCATGACGGAAATCGAAGGGATCATGAAGGCCGCGTGGCGCTTGACGAAGTGGAAAGGCTCGAGCCCGATGCGCTCGGCTACGGCCGGAGAGGCCGCAAAGGACAGCATGAAACCGATGCCCATCAGGAAGATGAACATCGCCAGGAAGAAGCGGTCGATGGTCCAGAACCAATCGGCCAGAGGCCCACGTTCCGCGCGGCTTACCATGTCATTTCTCTCCTGTTGCCGAACCGATCAGCATCGCGATCCCGTCAAGCGCTGCCACGTGTCCGACGAAGGCTTCACCCCTGACTTCGAAATTCTTATACTGATCGAAGCTTGCGCAAGCCGGGGATAACATCACGGCCGAAGCAGCCGCCTCGTCGCGCTCGGCATCGGCTGCCGCATGCACGACGGCGCGCTCCAGCGTGCCCGAGATCTCGTAAGGCACGGCCTCGCCGAGGGTGGCTGCGAATTCCGCTGCCGCCTCGCCGATCAGATAGGCCTTGGCGATGCGCGGAAAATAGGGAGCGAGCGTCGTGATGCCGCCTGATTTCGGCAGGCCGCCGGCGATCCAGTAGATGCGATCATAGCTCGAAAGCGCCGGCGCCGCGGCATCGGCATTGGTCGCCTTGGAATCATTGACGAAAACGACGCGGCCGCGCTGCCCCACCGGCTGCATGCGGTGCTTGAGGCCGGGGAACGAGGCAAGGCCGGCGCGAATGTCGTCGGCGGAAACACCGACGGCAAGGCAGGCGGCCACGGCTGCGGCGGCGTTCTGCGCATTATGGCTGCCGCGCAGCGTCTGGATGCCGTCGAGATCGGCGAAGGGCAGCATGGCGCCGCCGGCGGCCTGAATGAGCCTGGTGCCCTCGGCGTAGATGCCTGATGCCACCACGTTGCGGCGGGAGATGCGCACCACCTTGACATCAGCCCGCTCGACGCGGTCGGCAATCAGCGCCGAATGGCTGTCATCGGTGCCGACGATCGCGACATCGCTGCCGGCGACCAGCCGTTCCTTGACATCGGCATAATGCTGCATCGTGCCGTGACGGTCGAGATGATCGGGCGTCAGGTTGAGCAGGATGCCGGCGGATGGGTTCAGCGTCGGCGCCAGATCGATCTGGTAGGAGGAGCATTCGACGACGTAATAGCGCCCGGCCTTCGGCGGATCGAGCGTCAAGACCGCGGTGCCGATATTGCCGCCGAGCTGCGTATCGTAGCCTGCGGATTTCAGGATATGGGCGATCAGCGCCGTCGTCGTCGACTTGCCGTTGGTGCCTGTGATGGCGATGAACGGGCAATCCGGCGCATGGGCGCGGCGCTCGCGCACGAAGAGCTCGACATCGCCGACGATGTCGACGCCGGCGGCGCGCGCAAGATCGACGGTCCAGTGCGGCTTCGGATGAGTGAGCGGCACGCCTGGTGACAGCACGAACAGCGCCTGCTGGCTCCAGTCGATCGTGTGCAGGTCCTCCGTCCGGATGCCTTCGGCGGAAGCCTTGGCGACGCTGTCGGGATTGTCGTCCCAGGCGGTCACCTCGGCGCCGCCCGAAACCAGCGCCCGGGCGGTGGCAAGGCCGGAGCCGCCGAGCCCGAAAAGCGCGACCTTCCTGTCCTTGAGCGTCGTGACCGGGATCATCGCCGCCTCACCGCAGCTTCAGCGTCGAGAGGCCGAGCATGGCAAGGCCGACCGCGATGATCCAGAAGCGGATCACCACCTGGCTCTCGGTCCAGCCCTTCTTCTCGAAGTGATGATGGATCGGCGCCATCAGGAAGACGCGCCGGCCGGTCATTTTGAAGAAGCCGACCTGGATGATGACCGACAGCGTCTCCATGACGAAGAGGCCGCCGATGATCGCCATGACGATTTCGTGCTTGGTGGCGACGGCAACGGTGCCGATCGTGCCGCCGAGCGCGAGCGACCCGGTGTCGCCCATGAAGATGGCGGCCGGCGGCGCGTTGAACCAGAGAAAGCCGAGCCCGGCGCCAATGACGGCGCCGAGGACGACGGCAAGCTCGCCGGTGCCGGGCACGAAATTGATCTGCAGGTAGTTCGCAAACACCACGTTGCCGGCGAGATAGGCGATGACGCCGAAGGAGGCGGCGGCGATCATCACAGGCACGATGGCAAGCCCGTCGAGGCCGTCAGTCAGGTTGACGGCATTGCCGGCGCCGACGATGACGAAGCCGCCGAAGACGACGAACATGATGCCGATATTGATCATGAAGTCCTTGAAGAAGGGAAAGGCGATCGACGAACCGAAGGTCGAACCGGCAACGCCTGAGGCAAGGGCGGTGCGCATCATGAAATAGACGGCGATGCCGGCGATGACGAACTCGATGCCGAGGCGCGCCTTGCCGGAAAAACCCATATGGCTCTGCTTCGTCACCTTGAGATAGTCGTCATAGAAGCCGATCGCGCCGAAGCCGAGCGTCACCAGCAGCGTGGCGACGACGTAGACGTTGGAAAGATCGGCCCAGAGCAGCGACGCGCCGACGATGCCGGCAAGGATCATCAGCCCGCCCATGGTCGGCGTGCCGGCCTTCTTGAAATGCGTCTGCGGTCCGTCGGCGCGGATCGGCTGGCCCTTGCCCTGCCGGATGCGCAGCGAATTGATGATCGTCGGCCCGAACAGGAAGACGATCAGGGCCGAGGTGAAGAGAGCAGCGCCTGTGCGGAAGGTAATATATCTGAACAGGTTCAGAAATTTGAAATATTCCGACAGTTCGACAAGCCAGATCAGCATTCAGGGCCCCTTGTTTACCCGATCAAAGTTCGCGTTGCGTGTCGGAAAATGGCGGGAACTTGTCAAGCAGCGCGGCGACGATCTTGCCGAAACCGATGCCCAGAGACGATTTCACCATCAACACGTCGCCCGGTGCGACCGAGTTCAATACATAATCCGTCAATTCGCCGGTGTTCTCGCGATATTCGACATGGACGCTTTCCGGCAGCGATTCCTTGAGCGCAGCCATCTCTGTGCCTGCGAGCCAGACATGCTCGATGCCGGCTGCAAGCAGCGGCACGGCGAGATCGGTATGCACCTTCTCGGCATACTCGCCCATCTCAAGCATGTCGCCGAGCACGGCGATACGGCGTCCGCGCCCGGCCGGCTCGGACGCGGCCAGAAGTGCGATCGCCGCGCGCATCGACGCCGGATTGGCATTGTAGCTCTCGTCGATCAGCGTGAAACTGTCCCTGCCGCTGCCGATCGAAAGCCGGTGGCGTTTGCCCCTGCCCTTTTCCGGCTTCAGCGTTCCAAGCGCTTCGATCGCCTTTTCCATATCTGCGCCGACGATCCTGACGACGCCGAGCGCCGCGAGCGCATTCTCGGCGATATGGCGGCCGGGCGCGCCGATCGCGACCTCCAGCGTCTCGCCACCGATCGTCAGCCACAGCGTCGAATTCTCGTCCGCGCCGTTGAATTCCGCCAGCCGGAATTCCGCCTTGGCATGCTGGCCGAAGGAATGGATATGCTCGATACCGAGCGACTGCGCCGTGCGGTCGAGGAAATTAAACTGATCGTTGTCGCGGTTGAGCACCACATGGCCGCCCGGCTCGAGCCCCTCGAAGATCTCCGCCTTGGCGGCGGCGATCTCCTTAATGTTCTTGAAGTTGCCGAGATGCGCCGGGGCGATCGTCGTGATGACGGCGACATCGGGACGGATCATCGCCACCAGCGGCCGGATCTCGCCGGGATGGTTCATGCCGACCTCGAAGACGCCGTAATCCGTATCGTCAGGCATGCGCGCCAGCGTCAGCGGTACGCCCCAATGATTGTTGAAGGAGGCGACGGAGGCATGCACCTTGCCGGAAGGCGACAGCACATGCCGCAGCATTTCCTTGGTGGTCGTCTTTCCCACGGATCCCGTCACCGCGATGATCCGGGCCTTGGAGCGCTCGCGCGAGGCAAGGCCGAGCCGGCCGAGTGCCGCGAGCACATCCTCCACGACGATCATCGGCACCGTCAGGCGGCCCATGGCCGGAAGCCTCGCCTCACTGACGACGAGAAGCGAGGCGCCGTTCGCCACCGCCATCGATGCGTAGTCGTGGCCGTCGACACGGTCGCCCTTGATCGCGAAGAAGGCTTCGCCCGGGCTGATCGAGCGGCTGTCGATGGAAATGCCGGTGATGCCTTCGGGCAGAGTGCCGAAGGGGCGCCCCGCCACTGCTGCGATCATATCTTCGGTCGTCCAGAGCCAGCTCAAGATTGCAGTTCCTCCAAGGCCTTGCGCACCTCCGCATGATCGGAGAACGGCAGGGTCACGCTGCCGATCGTCTGCCCTTCCTCATGCCCCTTGCCGGCGACGATCAGCGTATCGCCGGATCGCAGCATGGCGACAGCCTCGCGGATCGCCTTGGCGCGATCGGCGATTTCCGAGGCGCTAGGTGCTGCCGCCATGATCTCCGCCCGGATCGAGGCCGGCTCCTCCGAGCGCGGATTGTCGTCGGTGACGATGACGACGTCGGCAAGCCGGCAGGCGATTTCGCCCATGATCGGCCGTTTGCCGCGATCGCGGTCGCCGCCGCAGCCGAAGACGACGACGACGCGGCCGGTGGTGAAGGGCCGGACCGAGCTCAGCACGTTTTCCAGCGCGTCAGGCTTATGGGCGTAGTCGACATAGGCGAGCGCGCCGTCTTTCGTATGGCCGACGAGTTCGAGACGGCCGGACGCACCGACGAGCTTCTCGAGCGCGGCCATCGCCACCTTCGGCTCGACGCCGGTCGACATGGCAAGACCTGCCGCGACCAGCGCATTGGCCACCTGGAAATCGCCGGCCAGCGGAATGTCCACCTCGAAAATCTCGCCGCCGATATGGATCTCGGCGGTCTGCTTGTGGCGGAAGTGCTCGACACGTTTCAAGGCGAGGTAATCGCCCTTGCGCCCGACGGTACGCACATCATGACCGGCATCGGCCGCGGCCTTGATCGCCGGCGCCGACCAGGGATCGTCGGCAAAGATGACAGCCGGCGCACCCTTCGGCAGCAGCACTTCGAAGAGCCGCATCTTGGCGGCCATATAGGCCTCGACGGTCGGATGATAATCCATGTGGTCGCGGCCGAGATTGGTGAAGCCGGCGGCGGCGAGCTTAACGCCGTCGAGCCGGCTTTGGTCGAGGCCATGGCTGGAAGCCTCCATCGCCGCATGCGTGACACCTTCGCCGGCAAGTTCGGCAAGCAGCTTGTGCAGCGACACCGGGTCGGGCGTCGTCAGCGAACCATATTCGTTGCGCGTCGGCGAGACGACACCTGTTGTGCCGATCATCGCCGCCGCATGCCCCGCATGCGCCCAGATCTGCCGGGTGAAAGAAGCCACCGAGGTCTTGCCCGCGGTGCCGGTGACGGCGACCATGGTCTCGGGCTGTCTGCCGAAGAACCGTGAAGCGGCGATCGAAAGGAAACGGCGCGGCTCCTTGACCGCAAGCACCGGAATGGCAGCATCGACGGGCTGGGAGGCGATCGCGACGGCAGCCCCCCGGCCGGCCGCATCGGCGATGAAGCCCGCGCCATCCGCCTTGGTGCCGGCGACTGCGACGAAGGCATTGCCCGGCGTCACGTGGCGGCTGTCCGATGACAGGCCTGAAATATCAAGCAGGCCTGCCGGGCCTTCGAGCTGTGCTTCAATTTCCGGAAACTGATCTCCGGCCAGGTCTCGCAATTTCATCGAATGCACTTTTCTCTCTTGAAGCCGGTCCACCCCTCGCGAATCGGCGTCGATATTCATTCACACTCAATAAGACACCAGCAAGGCCGATCCGCCCTCCCCGAATTTCGGCTCGATGCCGAGAATGGGAGCCGCGCGGCTGATGATCTCGCGGGCGATGGGGCCTGCGGTACCGGCAGAGATCGTTCCGCCATATTGCTTCTCGCCGGTTTTCGGCTCGTCGCAGAAGGTGATCACGGCATATCTTGGATCGTTGATCGGGAATGCGGCAATGAAGGAATTGAAGTTCAGAGTCGCCGAATAACGGCCGTTCACCACCTTGTCGGCCGTACCGGTCTTGCTGCCGACGGCAAAGCCCGGCACGCGGGCGACGCGGCCCGATCCCTTGTAGCCGTTGAAATCGAGCAGATAGCGGATTTCGTCGCTGGTCGTCTTTTTGATGACCTGCGTGGCGATCTCATCGGCCTGTTCGCGGCTGCGCGGCAGGAATGTCGGCTCGATCAGCTTACCGCCGTTGACCAGAGCGGCCGCCGCCACCCCTGTCTGCAGCGCCGTCGTCGAGACGCCGTGGCCGAAGGAAATCGTGATCGAATTGATCTTCTTCCAGACGCGCGGCTGGCTCGGCATCTTCACCTCGGGCAGTTCGGTCTGCATCTTCGTCAAGAGGCCGAACTTGGTCAGATAGTCCTTCTGCGCGTCGATGCCGACGATATCGATGACCCGCGCCGTGCCGATATTCGACGAATACTGGAAAATCTCAGGCACGGTCAGCCAGCGGCGCTGCCCGTGGAAATCGTGGATGGTGAAGCCGCCGATATAGATCGATTTGCTGGCATCGAATGTGTCGGTCATCTTCACCTTGCCGGTGTCGAGCGCCATCGCCAGCGAAAAGGTCTTGAAGGTCGATCCCATTTCGAAAGTGCCGTTGGTCATCCGGTTGAGCCAACCCTCCTTGGCCCCTTCCTGCGGATCGTTCGGATCGAAATCCGGTGCCGATGCCATGGCCAGCACCTCCCCGGTATGCACGTCGATGACGGCGGCCCCCGCCCCCTTGGACTGGAAGTTGTTGACGGCGTTGACGACTGCGTCCCGGACGATGTTCTGCACGCGCAGGTCGATCGAAAGCCGTACCGGCTCGAGAGGCTGGTCGCTGGTCATGCCGACCGAGGCAAGATCGGCAAGCCCCTGGTCGTCGATATATTTCTCCATGCCGGCGACGCCGCGGTTGTCGATGTTGACGTAACCGAGGATATGCGCGGCGGTCGAGCCGCCCGGATAGAAGCGGCGCTTCTCCGGCCGGAAGCCGATGCCTGGAATGCCGAGCGCCAGGATCTGGCTCTGCTGCTTCGGCGTCAGTTGCCGGCGCAACCAAGCGAAATGCGAGGTTTTGACCGAGAGCTTCTTATAGGTATCCCGAACGTCGAGCTCGGGAAGAACAGTCGCAAGCTTCTCGACCGCCTCGTCGGCATCGACGATCTTGTTGGGTTCGGCAAACAGCGAGACGGTGCGGATATCGGTTGCCAGCACCTCGCCGTTGCGGTCGAGAATGTCGGGGCGCGAGGCCATCAGCCGATCGGGCGGCAGGATGCTGGAGACGACCTCCTGATCCTTCATCGCATATTCGACGAGACGGCCGCCGATAATGACATAGACACTCATGAAGCCGAGGATCAGCAGGCCGACACGGCTCTTTGCCTGCCCCGATTTTTTCTTGCGGGATCCCTCGATCGCCAGGCCGGCGGGGGACGGGCCGCCGAACCGGTTATAAACGCCGGCGGAGAAATGCGCCTGGCTCTTCAACACCATGATGCGGGAAAGAAACGACATTATTCCACCGACCCCGTTTCGATCTCATCTGCTTCATCCTCCTCCGCAGCGCGCGGCGCGGGTTTTGGAACAGGCTGAGCCTTGGCCGTGACGGTCCCGCCTTTGGCGCCGGCCAGGGCTGCACCTTTGGCGCCGGCCTCGGTTGCACCCTTGGCGCTGGCCTCGGTCGCACCCTTGGCGCTGGCCTCGGTCGCGCCCTTGGCGCTGGCCTTGGCCTCGGTCACGTCAGGCACGGGAACCTCGGATTTCAGCATCGGCAATTCCTTGGCATGCACCAGCGCCGTCGACTGCGTCGGCTGCAGCTGCAGTTCGTCATCATAGGCCTTGACCAGCCGTTCCAGACGGTTCGGCTGCGATTGCAGCGCCCAGTCGGCCTTGAGAAGGTCGATCGTGTCCTCTTCGAGCTTGATCTCGGCTTCGAGGCGATGAACCTCCTCGAGCTTCAATTCGGCGCGATGCTTGATCGTGTAGGTGACGGCGGCGGTGGCCGTCATAACGCCGATGAGCACGAGATCGAACGTTTTCAGCATATCAACCTCCAAGCTTTCCGAGACTGGCGACATTGGGAAACCCGAAGAGCGACATATCCGCGGCTTCAGCGGCGGCCTCCGTCCTCAGGCCGGCGCGCAGCTTGGCGGAGCGGGCGCGCGGATTTATCTCCGCCTCCGCCGCGCTTGCCGAAACCATCGGCTTGCCGATCGCCGCAAAAGTTGCCGCCCGCTCATGCGCGACCGGCAGATGCCGAGACCCCGACGCCTTGCCGGCGCGGTCGGAGAAGAATTTCTTGACGATGCGGTCTTCGAGCGAATGAAAGGTGACGACGACCAGCCTGCCGCCCGGCTTCAGCGCCGCTTCCGCGGCAAACAGCGCCTGGGCGAGTTCGCCGAGCTCGTCGTTGACGAAGATGCGCAAGGCCTGGAAGACGCGTGTCGCCGGATGGATCTTGTCCTTCATCTTGCGCGGGGTAACCAGCTCGATGAGACCGGCGAGATCGCGTGTCGTCTCGAACGGCTTTTCCTCGCGGCGTTTCTCGATCGCATGGGCAATGCGCGGCGCCTGGCTTTCCTCGCCGAGAAAATGGAAGATGCGGATGAGATCGGCGACCTTGGCGCGATTGACGACATCGGCGGCCGAAACGCCTGCGGCCGACATGCGCATGTCGAGCGGGCCGCTCTTCTGGAAGGAGAAACCGCGTTCGGCCTCATCGATCTGCATGGAGGAAACGCCGATATCGAGGACGACCCCGTCAAGCCCGCCTTGCGGTGCATAATCGGCAAGATGCGAAAATTGCGAATGAACGAGCCGGAGCCGGCCGCCATGGGCAGAAACCATTTCCTGGCCCGCCGCAATCGCCGTCGGATCGCGGTCGAGCGCGATCACCTCGGCGCCGGCCGCAAGAATGGCCGAGGTATAGCCGCCTGCTCCGAACGTACCGTCGAGGATGAGCTTGCCGGGCGCGGGCGCCAGCGCCGAAAGCACCTCATCAAGAAGAACAGGAATGTGACGAACCGGTCCGCCACCGGCATCAGTTGAACCTCCGCCAGGATTCGCCACCATTCCGTTCCCTCGTTCTTTCAGGAACGCTTGCCCGCCAGCTTGCGCTCCCCTCGTGCCTGCGCCTGCGCAGCCACAAAAGCCTGCGGCTGCCAGAGCTGAAAATGATCCGCCCGACCGACGAAAGTCACTTCGTCCGAGATGCCTGTAAAGCCGCGAATGAAATCCGTGACCATCAGCCGCCCCTCGGCGTCGAGCTTCATGAAGACCCCGCCCCCGTGAATGAGAAGCGACATCTCGTTCGCATCCGGCGAAAACGGATCCTCCGCAGCAATCTGCCGCTCGAATCTTTCGAGAAGATCCGGACCGCCGATGCTGATCGCCGGAAACACAAAGTCCTGGAAGCAATAGAGCTCCTGAACATTGCGCTGCGCCAGCACGGAACGAAACGCCGAAGGCACGGAAACCCTGCCCTTGGCATCGATCCTGTTGGTCGCGTTCGAAAGGAAGCGGCTCATCACACGAAACATCCGTTCCCGCAGGGATCCGGACCAAAAGACGCCCGAAACTCCCGATATCAGGCACAGCGTCGCAAGCCGGATGAGCGAAAACCCCTCCGACGCTTCCGGAGAGGAAGACGCCTTTGCTTTGCGATGAATGGGCAGGTGATTGCCCTGGTGCAGTGCGCATTTGGGATAGCATGGGACCATATGGGCGTCAATGGGATGCGCCCATTTTGCAATAGACGCATGATCAAAAATTTATAAGCCGTTAAGTTTAACAAAGGGTTAGGATCGCCCCTCTCGCGATGGCGCACAACGCTGCTTTTGGAAAAAGAATTTTCACCGGGCAGATTGCATGAGCATCCGCTTGAAAACATTCGATTTCAGCGGCTTACCGGGAAGCGATTCCTGAAATCGGGGCTTGTTCGCGCCACAAAAGTTAATCGCCAGTTGGCCTGTAAGCCGGGTTCTGTATGGCTCCGGCGTGAACCGGAACGTGGCAGCCATTCCTCTGGGACAGCGCTCGCACGCTGCCTCGCGCAACCCACCCGGATGACTGGCCTGGAAACCGGCCGGAAGGCCTTTCGGCCCGCCGCGTCATCCCTATTCGGTCTTGCTCCCGGTGGGGTTTACCGTGCCATATCCGTTGCCGGAAATGCGGTGGGCTCTTACCCCACCCTTTCACCCTTACCTGTCATGACAGGCGGTTTGCTTTCTGTGGCACTTTCCCTGAGGTCGCCCTCGCCGGACGTTATCCGGCACCGTGTTTCCGTGGAGCCCGGACTTTCCTCACCCTACCGCCTTTCGGCATTGGTAAAGCGCGGCTGCCCAGCCAACTGGCAGGGGTCCCATAAACGAGAGAGACGGCAATTGCCACCTAAATCAAAATATATTTAGCGAAATTGCGGTGTGAAATCCGTGGAGTAGCCCTGTTCGCTGATTCTGCCTGATAAAAGCAGCTCCGCCCCAAGCCGGCCGATTTCATCCGAGCTCTTGGCAGAGGTGCCGGCACAGCCCGTCAGCACCGCAATTTCCGGCGATGAGGTATAGCCGATCATCGGATGGCCGCTTTCCGTCTGCGACACGACGCAGGCGGCCGTCGAAATCGACAGCGGCGCCATGTCGGGCACGAGCCCTTCGACGATGCGTTTGAGATAGACGCGCACGGTCTGGCGCCCCTCGGTTTTGAACCAGGCGCGCATCGCTGCCTCGTCGCCGAGCGCCAGATCGTCGGGGTCGCCGCCGATCTTCAGGTAGAATTTGCCGTCGGGATAACGGATCGGCGGCAGCAGGTAAATATGGGTGCCGGGCACATCGAGAATGAGCGACGGCATGGTCGCAAGGCGCGCCGCGTCGATCTCGCTCACCTCGAAAAGCGTGACCGTCCGGCCATAAACCGTCATGGCAACCGGACGCGGCAACAGATTCTCCGCAATGGAAAATCCGCCCGCTGCCAGCAGCACCTTCTCACCGCGATAGCTCCGGCCGCCGGCAGTCTCGACGACAGCCGATCCGCCCACGCTGCGGATCGAGACGGCATGGTCGCGAATGACGGCGGCACCCGCCTTTTCCGCCAGCAGCGACTGCGCCTTGACCAGTCTGCGCGGGCTGATATGGCCCGCCCCCTTCGCCTCGAAGACGCCGGCAGCGTCATCGGGAAAGGCGAAGTACGGAAAGGCGGCTTTCAGCCCAGTCTCATCGAGAAGGCGGGTCTCGACGCCGAGCGAGACCGCCGCCTGCCGGGTCCTCTGGAGATAATCGCTTCCATCAGGCGCGACGACAACGCAGCCGACCTCGCGATAGAAGTCGATGCCGCTGTCGCGGGCAATCTCGCGGTAGCGACCGATCGCGCGGTTGGCGAGCAGCGCCCAGTTGCGGTCGGGATCGATGGTGCGGGTGATCCGCCCCTCGTCGTAATGGCTGGCGAAGACGCCCTGATGCGCCTTGCGATCATCAGGCTCGTCCGGGCCGATCACCGCCACGCCATCCGCCTGCCGCGCCAGATGCCGCGCCGCCGCAGCCCCCATCAGCCCGCGACCGACGACGATATATTTGAAATCGACTGCCATGACGCCCCCTTTCAGGCAAAGACCGGCGTCAGTTCGCCGCCGAAATCCTTGTCGCCGAGCGCCCCTTCGGCCAGAAGCACGGCGCCCAATCGCCCGAGTTCGTCGGAAGATTTGGCCGCGACAAAATTGCCGCCGGTGAGCACCGCGATGCGCGGCGACTGAGTAAATCCGGCATAGGGATAACCGGTCGGCGTGAAATTCGCCACGCAAGGTCCCGAAGTGACCGGGCAGCCGGCAAGCGCTGGCATCAACTCCAGGGCGATGCGCGCGAGATGCTCGCGCTCGGCCACGCTGCCATCGGAACGGAACCACGCGCCGACATCCTCCAGCGCTCTGAAAGACTGCATCTCGGTGTCGCCGCCGAGTTTCAGATAGGTCTTGCCGCCGGGGTAACGCACCGGCGGCAGGATATAGATGTGATCCTCCTCCCGGTCGCCGAGCACGATCGTCGACGGCATATCGCCGAAGATTGCCATCTCGCGCTCGCCGATCTCGTAGAAGGCGACCGTGCGCGCCATCACCCTGGTATCGACGGGACGCGGCAGCAGGGCATTGAAATTGCTGAAACCGCCGGCAGCGACCAACACGCGCTCGGCACTGTAGCTTCTGCCGCCGGCCGTCACTTCGACATGGGAACCGGCGTCGCGCACGGATATGGCGACTGCTTCGATCAGCGAGACGCCGCCCTGTTCGGCAAGCCTCGCCTGCGCCCGCACCAGCGCCCGCGGATTGATGTGCCCGGCGCGCTTGCGCTCGAAATATCCGGTGAAATCTGGATCGACGGCAAGATAGGGAAAACGTTGGCCAAGGTCCGACGGCGCGATGGTCTCGATATCGCTGCCGAGCGTCCGGCTGGCGGTTAGCGCCCGGTTGATATAGTCGTGCTCATCCCTTGGCGTCGGACCGGCAAACAGGCAGCCGACCTCCGAATAAAAGGAAATGCCGCTCCTTGCCTCGATCTCGCGGTAGCGGTCGAGCGCGCGGGCGGCGAAGGTTCCCCAGGCCAGATTGCCGTCGAAGGTGCGGGTGATACGCGCTTCGTCGTAATGGCTGGCGAAGACGCCATCATGAGCTTTGCGCTCAGCCGGCTCGCATGGGCCGATCAGCGCGATGCCGTCGGCCATCGCGGAGAGATGCCGGGCGGCCGCGGCACCCATCATGCCGCGTCCGATGATGATGAACCTGAAATCGACTGCCATATCCCACCTCGCTGAATTCCAGCGATACCATGGCAGTCACCTTGAATCATCCAGCTCTTATCAGGGATAAGCGCTTCAGGCTCAAAGCATTGCCAGAACCTTGCCGCAATAGGACTTGGACACCGGGTTCATGCGCGTGGCGCCATGGCCGGCATTGTATTTGAGGATGGTGTTGCAGGTCTCGCCACCACCGAGATCATGGGCGGCAGCCAGATATTTCATGCCGTACTTGATGTTGGTTTCCGGATCGAACAGGCCCTTGGCGCTGCCGGAATAGCCCATCATGCGGGCAGTTGCAGGCTTTATCTGCATCAGGCCGATTTCACCGTGGCTGCCGCGCGCATTCGGATTGAAATTGCTTTCGATGCGGATGACCGCGGTCGCAAGCGCAACCGGTACATTATATTGGTTCGCATATTTGCTGATCAGTGCGGAATACGAATTGCCGGAAACATTGGCGACGGAATAACCGCTCTGGCGCTCGACCGTCTTCAGCGGGCGTTCCGCCGTTTTGAGCGGACGCTTCGCCGGCTTGACCGAACGCTCCGCTTTCTTCAAGGGACGCTCTGTCTTCTTCGACGGGCGCTCGGCTTTCTTCACCGGCGCATCAGCTCGCACACCCCAGTCATTCGCAAAGGCAAAGCTATTTCCGGCCAGCAGCATGCCAACGCATGCTGCAGCAACAACAATCAGTTTTCTCATGTAGTCTTGAACACTCCGACCCAAAGAATTTCCGGACTGCGCGCCTCGCTGTCACAATGAATATCAGATCAAGTACCGATCTGGATTCGCGGTAATTCTTATCGTTTCACATAGCGCCCGTGGTTTAACTCGAAAACAGGCCCGAGAACCGCTTGGCGACGTTCTTAAACCATCGTAATGAGGAGATAATAGGGAAATGATGTGGCAGGTCGAATTTCGCGCTGCAGTGCGAAATTCGGCGTTTCAGCAATTGTCGAGGAATCAGGAATAACGCGGTAAAGCCGACAGTAGCCGGTGCAACGTGTCGATCGTCGAGAAATCGGCGATGCCATCTATTCGTTCGGGCCGAAAATGCCTCTGGAAAGCTTCGACGTCACCAGCCATTTTTTCCGAGAATTTTCCTGTGATTTCAGTTCCATAACCATAAAGCGACAGCATCGACTGCAGCGCTTCCACAGGTTGGCCGGTATCGCCGCGCTGAAAGAAGCGCCCGCCGGTGATCGTTGCCGGCTCGACCCAGTGGCCGATGCCCGCTTGGTGGAGCGCGGCCCAAGGAAATTTTTCGCCCGGATCGACCTTGCGAATCGGCGCAACATCGGAATGCCCAAGCACCCGTTCAGGCACGATCGACCAACGTTTGACACAGTCGCGACACAATTCGATCACCGCGGCGATCTGCTCTTTTGGGTAATCGGGAAGCCCGCCGGGATGGCCGGCATTGGCGATCTCGATGCCGATCGACAGCGAATTGATATCAGTCTCGCCGTGCCAGCTGCTCTTTCCCGCGTGCCAGGCCCGCCGCGCCTCCGGCACCAGTTGCACCACCTCGCCCGTCTCATGCACGAAATAATGGCTGGAGACCTGGCTCTCGGCGCGACAGAGCCAGTCGAGCGCGCCTTTTGCCGTCGGCATGCCGGTATAGTGCAGCAAGATCATATCAGGACGGCGCCCGCCCGCCCGCTCGCCGTGGTTCGGCGAAGGCTGCACGCGGGCGCTTCTGCAATCGGCCTCGAACGAGGTCATGCGGCGCGGCGTTCCTTCTCGATCGCCGCATAGGCCGCGTTCAGCGCCGCCATGCGTTCGTTGGCGATCACATGGAATTCCTTCGGCACGCCGCGCGAGATCAGCCGGTCGGGATGATGTTCGCTGACGAGGCCGTGGTAACGGCGGCGAATGGTCAGGAAATCATCCGAAGGCGAGACGCCGAGCACCTTGTAGGGATCGCCGCCTGTGGAGACATGGCGGGCGGCGATCTGCTCGAAGCGGGTCTCGCTCATCTGGAAGATCTCGGCGATATGGCCGAGGAAATTCAGTTCCTTCTCGTGGATCAGCCCATCGGCCTTGGCGATGTGGAAGAGGCCGTCGAGCACGTCTTCCAGCACCGGGCAATTGGCCGCGCAGGTGACGCAGAGCGTCGAGAGCCGCTCGGCATAGGCCTCATAGCCGGCAACATCCTGGCGTGCGAGATTGTAAAGCCTGGCGACGTTCTTTGCCTGATCCTCTGGGAATTCGAAGATTTCGCGGAAGGCTTCGACCTCCTTCTCGCTGACGATGCCGTCGGCCTTGGCCATCTTGGCCGACAGCGCGATGATCGCCACGGAGAAAGCCACCTTGCGCCGGGTCTCGGGATCGCCTTCGAAAACCGTTCGGATAGCCTCGACCACCGCAGACAGCGCATTGCCCGCGGTATTGCCGATGGCATTCAACAGTTTTTCCCAGAAGGACATCGAAAATCTCGCACACTTGTCAACTTATACCAAACAGCTTGACCAAAGAATCGTAGCCTTTGCAAGGCGACTATTGGTCGTAGGGCCGAACACAGTTTTCACGATTTGGTAATTGTCGCACCGCAGCAAAGCGTCCTCCTGCGCCCGGCACCTCCGCTTCGGAGCGCGCGCGCCGGCAATTTCCACAAGAGTTCGCGACAGTCAGAACGGGCTTGAAACGATTATATCAGCTCTTCCGGTCGCCACGCCGCAGAAAGGCGCGTTTTCGTAAATTCTTTACTTTACAGGCTCCTTTCCCTGCCGCATCCATGCGCTCATGCATGTCGCCTGGAAATGTGCAGCGGGTCCGGGATGACGACATGCATGAAAACAATGAGCTAGGCGCGTCGCTTGAATCGAATTCCGAGAGACGCCGATAGCTGACACCGCGCACCGAAACGCCATAGGAGGGATCATGGCCAAGCAGAAAGTCGCAATGCTGACCGCCGGAGGCCTGGCGCCCTGTCTTTCCTCCGCCGTCGGCGGCCTCATCGAACGCTACAGCGACATCGCCCCCGACATCGATATCGTCGCCTACAAGTCCGGCTATCAAGGCGTACTCATCGGCGACAGCATCGAGATCACCCGCGAGATGCGCGAAAAGGCGCCGCTGCTGCATCGTTATGGCGGCTCGCCGATCGGCAACAGCCGCGTCAAGCTCACCAATGCTGCCGATTGCGTCAAGCGCGGCCTGGTCAAGGAAGGCGATAACCCGCTGCGGGTCGCCGCCGAACGCCTCGCCAATGACGGTATCACCATTCTCCACACGATCGGTGGCGACGACACCAACACCACCGCCGCCGACCTTGCCGCCTATCTCGCCGCCAACGGTTACAATCTGACCGTCGTCGGCCTGCCGAAGACTGTTGACAACGACGTCGTGCCGATCCGCCAGTCGCTCGGCGCCTGGACGGCGGCAGAAGTCGGCGCGCATTTCTTCGACAATGTCGGCAACGAACAGACGGCCGCCCCCCGCACCCTCGTCATCCACGAGGTCATGGGCCGCCATTGCGGCTGGCTGACGGCCGCCACCGCCCGCGCCTATCTCCAGCGCACCAGCCGCAACCAGTATGTCGACGGCCTGATGATGGACGCGCATCTGAAGAGCATCGACGCCGTCTACCTGCCCGAGATGGCTTTCGACCTCGACGCCGAGGCCGCCCGCCTGAAGGAGAGCATGGACCGCAACGGCCACGCCACGGTCTTCGTCTCTGAAGGCGCCTGCCTCGACGCCATCGTCGCCGAGCGCGAAGCGGCCGGCGAGACGGTCAAGCGCGACGCCTTCGGCCATGTGAAGATCGACACGATCAATGTCGGCGCCTGGTTCCAGAAGCAGTTCGCCAGCCTGTTGAACGCCGAACGTTCGCTCGTGCAGAAATCGGGCTACTTCGCCCGCTCGGCGCCGGCCAACGGCGACGACCTCCGGCTGATCCAGAGCATGGTCGACCTCGCCGTAGAAAGCGCGCTCAACAAAGTCTCCGGCGTCACCGGGCACGATGAAGCGCAAAACGGTAAATTGCGCACTATAGAATTCCCGCGCATCAAGGGCGGCAAGGCTTTTGACCTTTCGACGGCATGGTTTGCCGAAGTCATGGACAATATAGGCCAGAAATACAAAGAAGCGTGATTGACGGATGGTTAATATGATGTCTTTGCTTGTTCCTGAGGAATAGGAGGAGACACCATGTCGTTTGAAGCCTGGCTCGCTTTTGCGGCCGCATCCGCCATCATGCTGGCCATACCGGGGCCGACGATACTGCTCGTCGTTTCCTATGCGCTCGGTCATGGGCGCAGGACGGCGTTGGCGACGGTGAGTGGTGTGGCGCTTGGTGACTTCACCGCGATGACTGCGTCTCTCTTCGGTCTCGGCGCGGTCCTGGCCGCCTCCGCCACCCTCTTCACCGTCTTGAAGTGGATCGGCGGCGCCTATCTGATCTGGCTGGGAATCAAGCTCTGGCGAGCTCCTGTCATCGGCGAGCCCATCGCCGACAACGACAATCTGCCGGAGGAGAAGTCGCTCAAGATCTTCCTCCACGCCTATGTCGTCACCGCCCTCAATCCTAAGAGCATCGTCTTCTTCGTCGCCTTCGTGCCGCAGTTCCTCAACCCGGCCCTGCCCTTCCTCGGGCAGATGGCGATCATGGAAGCGACCTTCCTCGTGCTGGCGATCCTCAACGCTTCCACTTATGCGTTTCTTGCCCATTCCGCCCGCGGGCTGATTCGCAAGGCGAGCGTCCAGCGCGCCGTAAACCGCACCGGCGGGACTCTGCTGATCGCTGCAGGCGCCGTGACGGCCGGGTATCGCCGTATTGCAGCTTAGAAATATTCCGTGGTTGCCGGAATGTCACGAATAGGTTAATGGGGTCGTCGGATTTAAGCTTTTTAGTAACTTTTATAACGCTGCCGGGGCGGCGCGATTTCACGAAAGTGACGGAATGGTAGCGATCGGATTGTCCGGCCTGAAACGCGGTCTTGTCGTTTCCACGGTGCTCTGCTGCGGTGTGATCACCGGCTGCACGAGCGTCGAATACACCTCTCAGGCCGAACTGACAGCTGCCCAGACCGTGGTGCCGATGCCGAAACCCGGCGAAGACGCAACCCTTGCCGCAATCCCGACAGCCGAAGGCACAGCCGGTCAGGCGGTCGCCGGCGCCACTCTTCCCCAGGCATCTCCTGCCCTGACCGCGACGGCGATGCCGACCGTGACCGCCTCTCAGCCTGCCGATCTCACCATGCAGCCGGCTGCCTATGCGCAAATCCCGCTGACACCCGAGATGACGGCGATCCAGTCCGTGGTGCCGACGCCGCGTCCGGGAGCCTCAGCACAGCCGGCGACCCAGCTTGCCTTTGCCGCGACACCGCAGAACGGCGCGCTTGCGGCACTTGCCGCAGTCGATACGACGCCGCGTGCCAGCATGGACTACGGTTTCGATGAATCCGGGCCGATCGATCCGCCGACGGCGCCGCCGATGTTCAGCGACGACGACAAGGACGATGCGCCGACCGTCGAAAAAAGCTTCGTCACCAAGCTCATTCAGAAATATTCGAAGCTCTACGAAATTCCTGAGACGCTGCTCCACCGCATCGTCCATCGCGAGAGCCGCTACAATCCGAAGGCTTACAACAAGCGCGGCTATTTCGGCCTCATGCAGATCAAGTACAACACGGCTAAATCCATGGGGTATGACGGCGCCCCGGGCGGTCTCTTCGATGCCGAGACCAACATCAAATATGCCGCGAAATATCTGCGCGGCGCCTGGCTCGTCTCCGACAGCAAGGAAGACGATGCCGTGCGCCTCTATGCGCGCGGCTATTATTACGACGCCAAGCGCAAGGGCATGACCGACATCGCCCAGGGCAATTACTGAGACGACCAAGATCGATAACCGCCGAGCGGCACTGCGAGCCTATGGCTGCGGCTGGTTCTGCCGTGGCGACCCGGCCTGCTGTTGCGGGGCTCCCGCTAGCGGCAAGGCCGCCAGGACCGCTTTGAGAAGCGTCTGCGGCTGATAGCCCAGCCAACTCGGCGTCAGCCCGAGCCGGATGACGACCAGATTGGCGGACGGTACGATCGCCATGCTCTGCCCGTCATGCCCCGTCAGCCAGAACGTATCCTCGGGCAGCCCGAATTTTGCATTCGAGCCGCCGGGCGCAAGCCAGGCCTGGCCCTGCGTATAACGGCCGTTCGACGCCGTCGTCGGGGTGCGCATGGCGCCGACGAAACCTTCCGGCAACAGCCGCTGGCCGTTCCAGACGCCGTCCTGCAGCAGGAACTGCCCGAAGCGCGCCCAGTCATGCGCCGTCGCATAGAGGTAGGAGCTTCCGGCAAAGGTGCCGCGCGCATCGAGCTCGAAAACGGCGCTCGTCATGCCGAGCGGCGAAAACAGCGCGTCGTCAGGATAGGAAAAGGCCGCCTGTGCATTGCCGACCCTGTCCATCCAGATGCGTGACAAAAGCACCGCCGTGCCGCTCGAATAGCGGAAACGCTTGCCCGGCTCTGCCTCCATCGGTGCGTTGGCCGGCAGCGATACCATGTCGGGATCGAGATAAAGCATACGCGTCACATCGGCGACATCGCCATAATCCTCGTTGAAGGCAAGGCCGCTCTCCATGCCGAGCAGGTCGGAGACTTTGATCCTGGCGCGCCCGTCGTTCTTCCATTGCGCCAGCAGATTGTCATCGTCGAAGGAGATCTTGCCGTCGAGCATCAGCCGGCCGACAATCGCAGCATTCACCGTCTTCGTCATCGACCAGCCGATCAGCGGCGTCTTCGCCGAGAAGCCGGGACCGTAGGCCTCAGTGACGATGCGGCCATTGCGCACCACGACGATCGCCCGCATGGCCGGGCCGGCAACTCTCTCATCGGCAAGCAGCGCGGCGATCTTCCCGTCCGGCCGATCGCCGGCGCTCTCACCCTCCGGCCACAGAGCCTCGTTCACCTCCGCCCTGGCCGGCGCATCGAAAGGCACCGCCTTCGCCGCCGCCTCGAAATTGCCGTCCGGCACGCTCGTGCAGCCGAAAGCACCGCGATAGAGCGCATAACTCGGCGCAAACAGTCCCATGAAGCGGGCCGTCACACGGTCGCTGTCGCGGTCGACGCCGACGCGCACCAGCCGGAGCAGCGGATTTCCGGGCGCCTGGACATCGTCATGGAGCACCTCATCGGCCTCCCGGCCTGATATGAAGACGTTGGAGCAGACGATCTTGGCGGCATAGCCGTCGCCGACACGCAGCAGTTCCGGCGGCTGGACGAAGAGCCAACCGGCGACGGCGATGACGGCGAGCACGACAAGGAGAGCAAGCGCCTTCAGGATACGCAGGACAAATCGCATGGCATTCCTCCATGCCGGGAGAGAAGCAGGAATCGCACGCGCCGGAAAGAGGCGGCCGCGAAAAAGAGCCGCCCTCGCGATCACTTTACCAGGAGGGCGATCTTCCCGGCGAGCGGCGCCCCACAGCCCACGTCATCAAACTGTAGCAGTGGCGCGCTACACGCCCTGAACGCTAAAAAGGTGACAGACTCATGTCAGAATTTGCACCGGATGCCGGCTTCCGCAAGAACCGGAAACTCAAGGACGCCCTTCTCCGCCACAAGGCTTTTTCAAAGGACGGTTTTTCCGAGCGTCTCTTCGGCCTTCTCTTTTCCGGCCTCGTCTATCCGCAGATCTGGGAGGATCCGGATCTCGACATGCAGGCGATGGAGCTGAAGCCGAACCACCGCATCGTCACCATCGGCTCCGGCGGCTGCAACATGCTCGCCTATCTCTCCAAGGCGCCGGCCTCGATCGACGTCGTCGATCTCAACCCGCACCATATCGCGCTGAACCGCCTGAAACTTGCCGCCTTCAAGCATCTGCCGGGTCATGCCGATCTCGTCCGCTTCCTGGCAATGCCGAACGAGAAGTCGAACAGCCGCGCCTACGACCGGCATCTCGCCGCCAAGCTCGAC
This sequence comes from Rhizobium sp. BT03, assembly GCF_030053155.1. NCBI lineage: Bacteria > Pseudomonadati > Pseudomonadota > Alphaproteobacteria > Hyphomicrobiales > Rhizobiaceae > Rhizobium > Rhizobium sp. BT03. Next base: position 4,140,529 of record NZ_CP125640.1, on the reverse strand, counting down.
GAGGCGACCCGCAGCTATTGGAACGGCCGCAAGTTCGGACGCCGCCGCGTCACCGTCTTCGACCGCAACATCTACGAAACCGGCCTGCTCGGCCGTTTCATCGGCGCGGCCCATCTTCTTGCCCGCCTGCATGGCGTCAAGCTGCGCGAGATGACCAAGACCCGCTCGATCCGCGAGCAGCGCCAGTTCTTCGACGACCAGATCGCGCCGCTGTTCGAAAAGCCGGTGGTGCGCTGGATCACCGGCCGCAAGAGCTCGCTCTTCGGCCTCGGCATTCCGCCGCAGCAATATGACGAGCTCGCAAGCCTCGCCGCCGATCATTCGATCGCGCCGGTGCTGAAGCACCGCCTGGAAAAGCTCGCCTGTCATTTCCCGATGCGCGACAATTATTTCGCCTGGCAGGCCTTCGGCCGCCGCTACGGCACTGAAGAGGAAGGCCCGCTGCCGACCTATCTGAAGTCGGAGCACTACGAGGTGATCCGCGCCAATGTCGACCGCGTCAACGTCCATCATGCAAGCTTCACCGAGCTTCTGGCCCGCGAGCCGGCCGCCTCGCGCGACCGTTACATCCTGCTCGACGCGCAGGACTGGATGACGGATGAACAGCTGAACGACGTCTGGCGGGAAATCACCCGCACGGCGCGCGACGGCGCCCGGGTGATCTTCCGCACCGCCGCCGAAAAGAGCATCATCGAAGGCCGCCTGTCTCCCTCGATCCGCGACCAGTGGGATTACTTCGAGGAGAAGTCGCGGGAGCTGACGGCGCTCGATCGCTCGGCGATCTATGGCGGTTTCCACATCTACGGGAAGAAGGCGTGAGCAAGGCCGGCACCGAGACGGCAGGAGAGAGCGGCGAACATGCCAGCCTGATGGATGGCATGTATCGCTACCAGCGCCATATCTACGACCTGACACGCAAATATTATCTTCTCGGCCGCGACAACACGATCCGCAATCTCGACGTGCCCGAGGGCGGCGCGCTGCTCGAAGTCGGCTGCGGCACCGGCCGCAACATGGCCTTTGCCCATCGGCGTTTCCCGACCGCCAAGCTGTTCGGCCTCGACATTTCCCAGGAAATGCTGATCTCGGCGCGCAAGACCTTCGCCACCAAGGCGACGATCCCGGAATTCCGCGTCGCCGACGCCACGGCCTTCACGCCGCGCGAATTCGGCGTCAGCGGCTTCGACCGCATCCTGATTTCCTATGCCCTGTCGATGATCCCGGACTGGGAGCGCGCCGTAGATGCATCGATCGCCGCACTCAATCCCGGCGGCCAGCTGCACATCGTCGACTTCGGCCAGCAGGAAGGCCTGCCCGGCTGGTTCCGCCGCATGCTGCAGTCATGGCTTGCAAAATTCCACGTCACCCCGCGCTCTGATCTGCGCGAGGTCCTGGAAGCGCAAGCCCATGAAAATAACGCGAGATTGGTGTTCGATACCGTCGGTGGCGGCTATGCTTGGCGGGCGGCCATTATCAGCAAGCGCTCATAATTCGCTTGAAACTAACCGATTTTTTACGTTGATATGGTGAAAAGAGGGTTATCCTCTGCCGACTCGTCTTTTTCGAAGGTCAGGCTGTGGGGCAAAAAGATCATTCGAGTTACGACGGGACGCCCATGCGCCGGCTTTTGTTTTGCGTTTTGCCCCTGGCCATTCTCCTGGCAGGCTGCTCCTCTTCTGGCCACGACTATCTCGAAACAGCATCGATCAAGCCGAAGACGCGCTTCAAGGATACCGATCCGCAGGACTTCGGCCCGAAGCATCCGCAGCAGAACGCGGTCCACGGCATCGACATCTCCAAATGGCAGGGCGATATCGATTGGGGCACGGTGAAGAATTCCGGCGTCGCCTTCGCCTTCATCAAGGCGACGGAAGGCAAGGACCGGGTCGATCCGCGCTTCGACGAATACTGGCGCGAGGCCCGCGCCGCCGGTATCCCGCACGCGCCCTATCATTTCTATTATTTCTGCTCTTCAGCCGATCAGCAGGCCGACTGGTTCATCCGCAACGTGCCGAAGGAGGCCATGCGCCTGCCGCCGGTGCTCGACGTCGAATGGAACGCCGAATCGAAGACCTGCCGCTATCGTCCCGATCCGGAAACAGTGCGCGCCGAGATGCAACGTTTCATGGACCGGCTGGAGGCCTATTACGGCAAGCGCCCGATCATCTACACCTCGGTCGATTTCCACCGCGACAATCTCGCCGGCTATTTCCAGGATTATCATTTCTGGGTCCGTTCGGTGGCAAAACACCCCGAGGTCACCTATTCCGACCGCCGCTGGGCCTTCTGGCAATATACCTCGACCGGCGTCATTCCCGGCATCAGCGGCCCGACCGATATCAATGTCTTTGCCGGCAGTGCAAAGAACTGGAACAATTGGGTCGCCGCCGTTTCCAAGGATAGAAATTCTTAGTAACGTCTTCTGATGTTTCTTGCTTCCGTCACATTCCTCTGTGAAAGCGACGGCAATCTGTTTGATATAAGGACCGCATCCATGCACCGCTCGCTCGCAAGCCGCTCTGCACTCGCCCTTCTGTTTGCCCTCGCCATCGCCGGCGGCGCGGCCGCCCAGCAGGCGCCGGACGCAGCCCCGGCCGCGCCCTGCGGCGGCGATCTCTCCGCCTTCCTCGAAGGCGTCAAGAAGGATGCTGTTGCCGCCGGCGCAAGTGCGGCAGCCGCCGACGCCGCCCTTGCCGGCGCCGAGATCGACGCCAAGGTTCTGAGCCGGGATCGCGCCCAGGGCGTCTTCAAGCAAACCTTCCTCGAATTCTCCCAGCGCACCGTCAGCCAGGCCCGCCTCGACATCGGCCGCCAGAAGATGAAGCAATATGCCGACGTCTTTGCCCGCGCCGAGCAGGAATTCGGCGTTCCCGCCGGCGTCATCACCGCCTTCTGGGCGATGGAAACCGATTTCGGCGCCGTCCAGGGCGATTTCAACACCCGCAACGCCCTGGTGACGCTGTCGCATGACTGCCGCCGTCCGGAGCTCTTCCGCCCGCAGCTGATCGCCCTCATCGAGATGGTCCAGCACGGCGATCTCGACCCCGCCACCAATACCGGCGCCTGGGCCGGCGAGATCGGCCAGGTGCAGATGCTGCCGCGCGACATCATCGCCTACGGCATGGACGGCGACGGCGACGGTCATGTCCGCCTGAAGCAGAGCGGCCCGGACGCCATCCTGACGGCGGCGAAGTTCATCCAGCATCTCGGCTTCGAGCGCGGCCAGCCCTGGCTGCAGGAAGTCACCCTGCCCGATAACCTGCCCTGGGAGAAATCCGGCCTCGGCGGCACGATGAAGGCGGGCGAATGGTTCGCCCTCGGCGTCAAGCCGCGCGACGGCAATACCGCCTTCGGCGACCTGGAAGGCGACCTGGTGCTGCCACAGGGCCGCATGGGACCGGCCTTCATCGCCTACCCGAATTTCAAGATCTATCTCGAATGGAACAAGTCGTTCATCTACACGACTTCGGCCGCTTATTTCGGGACGCGGCTTTCCGGCGCCCCGACCTATCTCAAGGGCGTGCCGGAACAGGGGCTCGCCAACGACCAGATGAAGACGCTGCAGACCAAGCTGCAGTCGCTCGGCCATGATGTCGGCGAGATCGACGGCATCCTCGGCTCCGGCACCCGTGTCGCGATCCAGAAAGAACAGCAGCGCCTCGGCATGCCGGCAGACGGCTGGGCGACGCCTGCCCTTCTCAACGCTCTCTGATCGCCGCCAGCACCTCACCGTCACCCGCTTCGCAAGAAACGGGTGGCGCGGTCTGCCGTCTGCGCTAAGCATGAGCCCTGAAAGCTGGTGCCGGCTTTTGGCAACCGAGCGGCTTACGGTGGAGGAACCGGTATGGACAGCAGAATGAATGCCTGGACCTGGGCCCTGCTGCTCCTGCTCGGCCTGATCTGGGGAGGCTCCTTCTTCTTTGCCCGCATTGCCGTCCAGCACGTGCCGCCGCTGACCCTGGTCTTCCTCCGGCTGCTGCTCGCCGCGCTGGCGCTGCACGTCTATATCGCCGGCCGCTTCGACGTCTATTCGATCCTCAAGGTCCGCTGGCGCGAATTCCTGATCCTCGGTCTGATCAACAATGCTCTGCCGCATGCGTTGATCTTTTTCGGCCAGACCCGTATCGGCGCCGGCCTTGCCGCGATCCTGAACGCGACGACGCCGATCTGGACCGTGCTGATTGCCAACTACTTCACATCCGATGAGAAGCTGTCTTCGGCAAAGATCGCCGGCTGCCTCGTCGGCCTCGCCGGAACGATCGTGCTGATCGGCCCCGGCCTGGCGGCCGGCGGTGAAGCGCCGCTCTGGGCTCTGCTGCTTCCCGTACTTGCCGCCGTCTCCTATGGCTTTGCCGCCACCTACGGCAAGCGGTTCAAGGATGTTCCGGCACCGGTCACAGCGGCCGGCCAGTTGACGGCATCCTCGCTGATAACTCTGCCGCTGTCGCTGCTGGCCGATCGTCCCTGGACGCTCCCGATGCCGCCGGTCGATATTCTCGTCGCCGTGCTGGCGCTGGCGCTGGTATCGACCGCCTTCGCCTATATCCTCTATTTCCGGATCATGGCGGCGGCAGGTGCCACCAACGCCTCGCTCGTCACCCTGCTGGTGCCCCCGAGCGCCATCCTTCTCGGCGTGCTTTTCCTGGGCGAAAGGCTGACACCCGGCGAATTCGCCGGCATGGCGCTGATCGGTTTCGGCCTCGTCATTCTCGACGGCCGCGCCTATCGCCTGCTGGTGAAGACCACCTGATATCGGTTGCGAATTCCACGTATTTTCAACCAGTTGGCCATTCGCCATGTTTTCGGCGCATAGGTAAACCGGCCATCGCCGAATTTAACGGCACGTTAAAATCTGTGAACAAAAAATTATCGAATATAATCGATTAGTTTCAACGGCTTGCCGAGAGGCCCCTCGACTTATCCGTCGAATCCTTCTGCAGCGCAGCATAGAATCCGCTTTCCAACCGACATATTTCAGACATATTATTGGCCGGTTAACGCGAGGAGACAGACATGGGACTCACGCAATCCTTGAATGTTCTGTTGGTCAGTGCAGCGTTTGCTTTCGTCTTGTCCATGCTCTTCATCTGAGCTGGCCGACGAAAACGGAATGACTGGTAGTACCTGAACTCCCCTGATCAATCCGCCAATGAAAAAGCGCATGTCCCGCCCGACATGCGCTTTTTCACCTTTTCAAGTATAGATCAGGCGGCCGCGCCCGCACTTTTTGCCGCCCGGCGGGAAAAGCCGAGATTGTCGAGCACGGCGGAAACCAGCGGCGCGCGGTTCATCGTGTAGAGATGGAACTCATTGATGCCGCGCCGGACGAGATCCTCGATCTGTTCGGCGGCGACATCGGCTGCAACCTTCGCCCGCTCCTCGGGCTTGTCGTCGAAGCCGGCGAAGCGCTCATCGAGAAAGGCCGGGATGATCGTGCCGCAGGCGCCGGCGAAACGCTTCAACTGCGTCAGGTTCTGGATCGGCATGATACCGGGCACGACGGGGATCGAGACCCCGGCAGCGCGCACCTTCTCCAGGTAGCGCTCGAAATTGTCGTTGTCGAAGAAGAACTGTGTCAGCGCCCGGTCGGCGCCGTTATCGGCCTTGCGCTTCAGCATGTCGATATCGGCGGCCGTGTCACGGCTTTCCGGGTGCTTTTCCGGATAGGCGGAAACCGAAATCTCGAAATCACCGACCGCCTTGAGGCCGGCCACCAGCTCGGCCGCATTGGCATAACCGCCGGGATGCGGCTGGTAGGGCGCGCCGGCGCCGCCGGGCGCATCGCCGCGCAGCGCCACGAAATGCGTGACGCCGACTTTGCGGAACGTCTCGATCATCTGGTGCGTCTCTTCCTTCGTCGCACCGACGCAGGTCAGGTGCGAAGCGGTGGCGAGCGGCGTCTGCGACAGGAAACGCGTGACGGCGGTCAGCGTCGGCGCCTTGGTGGTGCCGCCGGCGCCATAGGTCACCGAGACGAAATCCGGGTCCCAGTCCTGCAGCTTGCTGACCGTATCCCAGAGCTGACCTTCCATCTCCTCCGATTTCGGCGGGAAGAATTCGAAGGAGATCCCGATGTTGCGGCCGCGTGCCTCGTTATTCAAAGCCATGTCATACTCTCCCGGCAAATGTAGGTTCGGCGCCTTCGCTTAGTTTCGAAGCCATCAGGCGCCTCGGATCGCGCGCGAGCCAGACGGTGACCGTCAACCCCTGCCCGCTTTGCTGACCCGGATGAAGATCGACGACCTGCTCGACGTCGAGCCCGGCCCTGTGCAGCCAGTCGGATATCGCCTGGTGCGAGAAACCGAGACGGACATGCGCATGCTCGTCGCGAAGATATTCGAGCGCGTGCGGCGCAAGATCGATGACCACGAGCCGGCCGCCCGGCCGCAGCATGCGCGCCGCTTCCGTGATCGCAATCTCTGGCTGGTCGAAGAAATGCAGCACCTGATGGATCGTCACCAGGTCGAAATCCTGGCCCTCGAACGGCAGGTTCAGGATATCGGCGTGGCGCACGGTGGCTTTGGTGATGCGGGACTTGTCGAGATTGGCGCGCGCCACGCTCAGCATGTCGCGGCTGGCATCGACACCGATCGCCCGGCGGTAAAGCCCGGAAAGAAGCTCGAGGATGCGGCCGGTGCCGGTGCCGAGGTCGAGCAGCGAATCGATCGGCTGGCTGCCGAGCAGCCGGATGACGGCGGCATCGACCTCTTCGTCGGCCGCGTGCAGGCGGCGAAGCTCGTCCCACTCAGCCGCGTTGCGGCTGAAATAGGCCTGTGCCCGCTCGGCCCTCTGGCGCTTGACCTGCGACAGCCGCTCGCCGTCGCGAAGCACGGTCGGATCGTTCTCGGAGACATGCTTCAGCAATGCCCGCACCAGCATCGCCGCCTTGCCGTCCTGCTTGAGGCGGAAATAGGCCCAGGCGCCTTCCTGGTAGCGTTCGATCAGTTCGGCCTCGCCGAGCAGCTTCAGGTGGCGGGATATGCGGGGCTGGGATTGACCGAGAATTTCGGTAAGATCGGTCACCGTCAGATCGCCGCCGTCGAGAAGCGCCAGAAGACGCAGACGCGTGGGCTCGCCGGCCGCCTTCATGACGTCCACCAGCGCATCCAGTCCAAGCTTCAAGGGTTCGCTCATCTTCGATCCAATCAAGATATAAAGATATCTTTATGTGATTTGGATGACGGTGACAAGCGGCAATTCGCACGCGAGCGAAATTGCCTGCTCAAATTGCGACAGGGCAAACGTAAAAAACCCCGGTAGGAACCGGGGTTTCTCGACGGCAGAAACGGCGGCGATCAGCGTGTCAGGCGCTTATGGGCCTGGCTGCCCGGGTTGAGGGCATCGGGGCCAAGACGGCGGACCTTGTCCTGCTCATAATCCTCGAAGTTGCCTTCGAACCATTCGACATGGCCTTCGCCTTCGAAAGCCAGGATGTGCGTCGCCAGGCGGTCGAGGAACATGCGATCGTGGCTGATGATGATGGCGCATCCGGCAAACGCCTCAAGCGCGCTTTCGAGCGCACCCAGGGTTTCCGTATCGAGGTCGTTGGTCGGTTCGTCGAGCAGCAGAACGTTGCCGCCGGCCTTTAGCATCTTGGCAAGGTGAACGCGGTTGCGCTGGCCGCCCGAGAGGTTGCCGACCTTCTGCTGCTGATCGCCGCCCTTGAAGTTGAAGGCGCCGCAATAGGCGCGGGAGTTCATGTCGAACTTGCCGAGCTTGATGACTTCGGCGCCGCCCGAGATTTCCTCCCAGACGGTCTTGCTGCCGTCCAGCGCATCGCGGCTCTGGTCGACATAACCGAGATGGACGGTCTCACCGATACGAATCGATCCCGCGTCCGGCTTTTCCTGGCCGGTGATCATGCGGAACAGCGTCGTCTTACCGGCGCCGTTCGGGCCGATGATACCGACGATGCCGCCCGGCGGCAGCTTGATCGACAGGTCGTTGATCAGCGTGCGGCCCTCGAAGCCCTTGGTGATGCCTTCCATCTCGATCACCACCTGGCCGAGGCGCTCGCTGACCGGGATGATGATCTGGGCGTCGCCGGGACGCTGCTTTTCGGCCGCCTCCACCAGCTGTTCGTAGGACTTGATACGCGCCTTGGATTTGGCCTGACGGGCCTTCGGGCTGGAGGCGATCCATTCCTGCTCGCGGCTGATCGCCTTCTGTCGGCCGGCCTCTTCCCGGTTTTCCTGCTGCATGCGCTTGGCCTTGGCGAGCAGGTAGGCCGAGTAATTGCCTTCGTAGGGAATGCCGCGGCCGCGGTCGAGTTCGAGGATCCAGCCGGTGACGTTATCCAGGAAGTAGCGATCGTGGGTGATCATCATCACGGCACCGGGATAGTCGCGCAGATGCTTTTCGAGCCAGGCGATGGTCTCGGCGTCGAGATGGTTGGTCGGTTCGTCGAGCAGCAGCAGGTCCGGCTGCGAAAGCAGCAGGCGGCAGAGCGCGATACGGCGGCGCTCACCGCCGGAAAGGCTGGTGACATCGGCGTCGCGCGGCGGGCAGCGCAGGGCTTCCATGGCCATCTCGACCTGGCTTTCCAGATCCCAGAGGTTCTGGCTGTCGATGATATCCTGAAGCTTGGCTCCCTCTTCCGCCGTCTCGTCGGAATAGTTCATCATCAACTCATTGTAGCGCTCGAGCACCGCCGTCTTCGAGGCGACGCCCTCCATGACGTTTTCGAACACCGTCTTGTTGGGATCGATGTGCGGCTCCTGTTCGAGATAGCCGACCGTGGCACCCTCGGCGAGCCAGGCTTCGCCGGTATACTCCTTGTCCTGGCCGGCGATGATGCGCAGCACAGTGGATTTACCGGCGCCGTTTGGCCCGAGGATACCGATCTTGGCATCCGGGTAGAAGGAAAGGTGGATGTTCTCCAGGATCTTCTTGTTGCCATAGGCCTTGTTGAGGCCGGACATATGATAGATGAACTGACGTGCCATGCTGCGCTGCTCCGGGCGGGAAACTTCATTTCGTGCCGCTATGTAGGCGAAACAGCGCCTGCGGGCAACGCCGAAACCCGGTTTACGCAGGATTTCCGGTCAGAAGCCCGCAGCGTCGACGACGCCCTCGTCGCAGCCGAACGTCGTTTTTCCCGCGCCCTGGATCAGATCGCCAAGCCCGGTGCCTTTCGCCGACGCCGCCCCGGCGGCCTCCGAAAGCCCGATCGTCAATCCGCTGATCATCTTGACATTGCCGGCCCGCCGGCAGCTCATCTTGACGCGGTCGCCGGCACCCGGCCCAAAACTCTTGTCGAAAGCCGCCTTGATCGCCTCGGCCTTAACAGGCTTGCCGATATTGGCGGCAAAGAGATCGCGCACGGCCGAGGTGTTGAGCGCGCCGACGAGATGCACGCCGACACCGAAATAATCTTCGGCGCTCATTTTCGTGCAGGTGCCGTGCTTGACCCATTCATGCCGTTCCAGGCCGGATTGCGTGCCGGGCATCGCCTTTGCCAGCGCCGCCTGCGTCTCGGCCGAAAGCGTGACCGCCGGCAATGTGCTCCACTTGCCATCCTTGTCGGCGGCCTTCTGCTCGGCGCTCACGCCGCAATAGTTCTGTCGCATCGGCCAAAGCCCGTGCAACGAAAAATTCGTCGCGTCGGGGCGCTCACCGGTCTGGCTCGCACATTCGGCCTTCTTCTGGTTTGTCTGGCAAAAGGCCGGCTGCCAGCTTGCCGACAGAATAAAGCGGGTTGCCCCACTGCCCTCCTGCGCGAACGCGCCGCCGGCAAGAACCATCGATACGGCGAACGCCGCGCTACGCAACTGCATGCTGCTCATTTCAACCCCCAAAAAAGAACAATACAGGAACAAATAAGCACGAAGATTAAAAGCCCGCAACCCTGAATCGCAGCAGGAACGCAATTTGTTATCGGATAAGTCGGGAACCGATGTTGCTTTTGGGCGGCGATCTGGTCTGTTGCGGCAGGGAGGATCCAGATGTTTTCTGAAACGCAAAGGCTCGCCGCGCCGGGGGTGTCGCTCGCCTATCACCATGCCGAGGCCGCCGGCCCGGCACGCGGCATCCTGTTGATATCGCACGGTCTCGCCGAACATTCGAAGCGCTATCGCGCTTTTGCCGAGGCGATGGCGGCGCGCGGCTATCACGTCTACGCCCATGATCACCGCGGCCACGGCGAGACGACGGCGCCCGACGCGCCGATCGGCCGCTTCGCCCGGCGGGACGGCGTCGAAAAAGTGATCGGCGACGTCCTTGCCATGCGCGCCCACGCGGCCATGCGCCATCCCGGCCTGCCGGTGATCCTCTTCGGCCATTCGATGGGGGGCCTGATCGCCCTCAATGCCGCGGTCACGGCGCCTTCCGATTTCGACGCCGTCGCCGTCTGGAATTCGAATTTTGCCGTCGGCCTCGCCGGCCGCGCCGCCCAGGCGATCCTGCTTGCCGAACGCATGCTGAAGGGCTCCGACGTGCCGAGCGGCCTGCTGCCGAAACTCACCTTCGCCGCCTGGGGCAAATCGATCCCCGCCCACCGCACCGAGTTCGACTGGCTGTCGCGCCGTCCCGATGAAGTCGACAAATATATCGCCGATCCGCTCTGCGGCTTCGACGCCTCGGTCTCGCTCTGGCTCGATGTCTTCGAACTGACGTTTCGCGCGCCGCAGAAGCTCCATCTGGATCGGCTGCCCCTCGACCTGCCGATCCACCTTGTCGGCGGCGGAGAAGACCCGGCGACGGAGCGCGGAAAAGCCGTGCTCTGGCTGTCAAACCATTTGAAAGCCTGCGGCTTCTCTCGTATCAGCACTGAGATATATCAGGACATGCGGCACGAAACGCTGAACGAGATCGGCGCGGATGCTGCAACCGCCGCCTTCGCGGACTGGTGCGACGAGGCCGTCGCCAGATTCCAAACGGCAAGATCCTGAACCAGAGAGATTCCATCATGAGCAGCACCTCCGCCCGCCCCGTTTCCTCAGCCTCCGAGGTAACAACAGGGCTCGCGCTGATGTTCCTTTCGGTGATGTTCTCGCCGCTGATCGATATCTTTGCCAAGCTCGCCGTCGTCACCGTCCCCTCCGCCGAGGTCACGGCCGGCCGCTTCGCCGTGCAGGCGCTGTGCATGCTGCCGATCGTGATATGGCGGCGCAGCTTTGCCGGTTTCTCCTGGCGCCAGAGCCTGTTCCATGCCATCCGCGGCTTGATCATCACCGTCTCGATGATCTCTTTCGTCACCACGCTGAAATACATGGCAGTCGCCGACGCGATTGCCATCTTCTTTGTCGAGCCGATCATGGTGACGATCCTCGGCGGCGTTTTCCTCAAGGAGACGATCGGCTGGCGGCGTTATACCGCCTGCGGCGTCGGCTTCTTCGGGGCGATGCTGATCATTCAGCCGAGTTTTCAGGAGGTCGGCTATATCGCCCTTCTGCCCGTCCTCAGCGCCCTCTGCATCGCGACCTTCGTGCTGATGACCCGCGTCCTGTCGCACCGGGAGGATCCCTGGGCGATGCAGTTCCAGATGGGCATCTGGGGCCTCCTCTTCTGCACCATCCTGCTTTTTGCAGGCGAAGGAAGCGGTTCCGATCTCTTCGATCCCGTCATGCCCGAAGGCAGCGCCTGGTTCTACGTCGCCGGCGTCGGCGCCATGGCCGCAATTGCAGGCATCTTCGGCGTCTATGCCTTTCGCGCCGCACCCGCCTCGACGCTGGCGCCGCTGCAATATTTCGAAATCGTCTCGGCGACGATCTTTGCCTGGCTGGTTTTCGGCGACTTTCCGGATGCGGTCAAATGGCTCGGCATCGCCATCATCATGGCATCGGGCTTGTACATCCTCTGGCGCGAGCGCCGCTTTGCTTCAAAGCCTGTATCCGATACATCTGAGGCGACGCTGGCGCCGTAAGAACCGACGAGGGAATATGACGCAGACCACGAAAAGGCCGCCGCTTGCAGGCATCCGGGTGATCGAGCTTGCCCGCGTGCTGGCCGGCCCTTGGGCGGGCCAGATGCTCGCCGATCTCGGCGCCGACGTCATCAAGGTCGAAAACCCCGACGGCGGCGACGATACGCGCCAATGGGGCCCGCCCTTCGTCGAAGGCGCCGACGGCGAAAACCTCTCGGCCGCCTATTACCACGCCGCCAATCGCGGCAAACGCTCCGTCACCGCCGATCTGAAGAGCCCTGAAGGCCAGGATCTCGTCCGCCGGCTGGTTGCCACTGCCGATGTGGTGATCGAGAATTTCAAGCTCGGCGGCCTCGTCAAGTACGGGCTCGATTACGACAGCTTGCGCAAGGTGAACCCCAAGCTCGTCTATTGCTCGATCACCGGCTTCGGCCAGACCGGTCCCTATGCCAGCCTCGCCGGCTATGATTACATCGTCCAGGGCATGTCCGGTTTCATGTCGATCACCGGCGAGCCGGACGGCCAGCCGATGAAGGCGGGCGTTGCCATCGCCGACATCTTCACCGGCATCTATGCCGTCTCGGCGATCGAGGCCGCCCTGATCCACGCGCTCAAATCGGGCGAAGGCCAACTCGTCGACATGGCGCTGCTCGATGTGCAATCGGCCGTGCTCGCCAATCAGAACATGAATTACCTGGTCTCCGGCGCCGCACCCACCCGCCTCGGCAATGCCCATCCGAATATCTCGCCCTATGAGGTCGTGCCGGCGGCGGGCGGTTATCTCATCCTCGCGGTCGGAAATGACGGCCAGTTCCGCCGCCTCTGCGCCATCCTCGGCCTCGATGCGGTCGCCGGCGAGGAGCGTTTCGCCACCAACAAGGCCCGCGTCGCCAATCGCGGCGAGGTTCGCCGTCTCATCTCCACCGAGACGCTGAAATGGCAGAAGGCAGATCTGTTGAAGGCCTGCGAGGAGAATGGGGTTCCCGCCGGCCCGATCAACACGATCGAAGAGATGTTCGCCGACCCGCAGGTAGAGGTCCGCGGTCTGCGCATCGACCTTGCGGATGCCGCCGGCACCGTCATACCAGGGGTCAGGACGCCGGTGGTGCTGTCGGAGACACCGCTGCATTATAGCAGGCCGAGCCCGCGTCTCGGCGAACACACCGAAGAAATTCTGGCGGAACTCGCCGAGCGCGAGAGGAAGGCATCGTCATGAGGAAGACCGGTGGGGAACTGATTGTCGAGGCGCTGAAGGCCAATGGCGTCAAACGCCTCTCCTGCGTACCCGGCGAGAGCTTTCTTGCGGTCCTCGATGCGCTGCGCGACAGCGAGATCGACGTGCTCGTCTGCCGCCAGGAGGGCGGGGCGGCAATGATGGCGGATTGCTGGGGCCGGCTGACCGGCGAACCCGGCATCTGCATGGTCACCCGCGGCCCCGGCGCCACCAACGCCTCCGCCGGCCTGCACATCGCCAAGCAGGATTCGATCCCGATGATCCTCTTCATCGGCCAGGTGCAGCGCGAAGCCCGCGAACGCGAGGCCTTCCAGGAGGTCGAATTCCGCCGCGCCTTCACCGAATTCGCCAAATGGGTGGGCGAGATCGACGATGCCGCCCGCATTCCCGAATTCGTCTCCCGCGCCTTTGCGATCGCCACCTCCGGCCGCCCCGGCCCCGTCGTGCTGACGCTGCCGGAGGACATGCTGCGCGACGAGGTCGAGGCACCCCGCGCCAAGCGCTATGTCAGCGTCGAGGCCCATCCCGGCCGCCGCCAGATCGACGATCTCTATGTCAGACTGCTGAAGGCCGAGCGGCCGATGGTGATCCTTGGCGGCACGCGCTGGGATGCCGATGCGGTCGCCGATTTCGCAATCTTCGCCGAGCGTTTCCAACTGCCGGTCGGCTGCTCCTTCCGCCGGCAGATGCTGTTCGACCATCTCCATCCCTCCTATGCCGGCGATGTCGGCATCGGCATCAATCCTGTTCTGGCCAAGGAGATCAAGGAGAGCGACCTGCTGATCCTGCTCGGCGGCCGCATGTCGGAAATGCCGTCCTCCTCCTATACGCTGATCGATATCCCCTATCCCCAGCAATCGCTGGTCCACGTCTATCCCGATCCTTCTGAACTCGGACGCGTCTACCGCCCGGATCTCGCCATCTGCGCCGCTCCTGCCGATTTCGTCGCCGCACTCGCCGATCTCGAAGCGCCGGCCGAGCCGCATTGGTCGGAGCGCACCGAGCGCATGCACCAGGCCTATCTTTCCTGGTCGAAGCCGCCGGCGACAGGTCCTGGCGCCGTCCATATGGGGCCGATCATGGAATGGCTGGAGGCCAATACCGGGCCGGAGACGATCTTCACCAACGGCGCCGGCAACTACGCCACCTGGCTGCACCGCTTCCATCGTTTCCGCCGCTTCAACACCCAGGCCGCCCCTACCTCCGGCTCGATGGGATACGGCCTGCCGGCCGCCGTCGCCGCCAAACGGCTCTTTCCCGAGCGCGAGGTCATCTGCTTTGCCGGCGACGGCTGCTTCCTGATGCACGGCCAGGAATTTGCCACCGCCATCCGTTACGGCCTGCCGATCATCGCAATCGTCGTCAACAACGGCATGTACGGCACGATCCGCATGCATCAGGAGCGCGAATATCCCGGCCGCGTCAGCAGCACCGACCTGACCAACCCTGATTTCGCCGCCCTTGCCCGCGCCTATGGCGGCCATGGCGAGACGGTGGAACGGACGGAAGAATTCGCTCCTGCCTTCGAGCGGGCGCGCGCAAGCGGCAAGCCGGCAATCATCGAAGTCAAACTCGATCCCGAGGCGATCACGCCGACACGCACGCTCTCGGAAATCGCGCAAACAAAAAAGCCGGTAAGTCCGTGAGATCGCGGACTTACCGGCTTTGATGCAATTCTGCGGCGACGATCAGTCGATGGCGGCCGTAACGATGAACTCGACCTTATATTTCGGCGCTGCGAGCTTGGCTTCGCTGGTGGCGCGGGCCGGCGGATTGGCCGGATCGATCCAAGCTTCCCAGGCGGCGTTCATCTCGGCGAAGTAAGCGATGTCGGAGAGATAGACGAGGGTCTGGAGGATCTTCGACTTGTTGCTGCCCGATGCAGCCAGCAGACGGTCGACTTCGGCAAGCGCGGACTTGCACTGATCGGTGACGCTTTCGCCCTCGCCGACCTGGCCTGCGAGATAAACCGTGTTGCCGTGAATGACGGCGCCGCTCATGCGCGCGCCGACGTCGATACGCTTAATGCTCATCATAGTCTCCTGAGTGAATGGGAAGGTGGCGGCGCTGCGGTGCAGCGCCGGAAAATCGGCAGCCGGACGGACCTTAGCTGCGGATATGGTGGGTCTTCTGGTAGATCGCCGTCGAGCGGGCGCCGGAGCGGCAATAGCCGAGCATCGGCCGCGGGAATTCGTCGAGCGCATCGACCATGCCCTGCACCGCTTCCTCGGTCACGCCCATCGGCCCGACAGGCACATGGGCGATCTCGAGGCCGAGCTCTTTGGCGCGCGCTTCGATAACGGAGAACGACGTCTGGTCCGGGCTCTCATGGTCGGGGCGGTGGCAGACGATCGATTTGAACCCCAGCGCCTTGATCTCGTCGAGATCCTCGCGGGTGATCTGACCCGAAACCGAATATTCATCGTCGATCTGGCGAATATCCATCGTCTTGTCTCCTCAAAACTCGTGGGCTGAAGGTCTACGACGGGAGGCCGGCAAGCGTCAACAACACTTCGCTCACACGAAGGCGAAGGTCAGCGCATAGCTGCGGCTCTCGCCTGGTGCCAGCATGTTGAACTCGCCGGCTGCCTGAAGCTCGTCGCGCGTGACCCAGCGGTGCGAAACCGGCTCGATGCCGATAATATGAGCCGGCGCCTTCTGGTTCCGCCACACCTGCAGATAGGGCAGCGTATCGGCGCGGAAACGCACGCGGAGCGTCCTGCCGCCGATCGCGGCGATCGGCCCGAGGCGGATTTCCGCCAGGCCCTCGTCCGTTGCCGGCGCCGGCACGCAGAAGATGCCGCCCGGCTCCTCGCCGAATGTCCAGGGGAAACCGCCATGCTCCAGCATCGGCCCCTCCAGCCGCGTGCCCTCGTCCAGCCATTTGCCGCCGGTGTTCATGTGATACATCAGGAAGCTCGGCACCGTCCGGTCGCTGGTATTGACGACCCGGTCGTCGAGCCGCACCTCGCCGGTCGCCCCGTCGATCCGCCATAGCCGCTCGATGCGCTGCGGCAGTCCCTCGACGGTCACGATGTCGATATCGGCGCGGCATTCGGCATTACCGTTCTCGTATTTCGTCCACAGCACCTTGGCCGCATGGCCGGAGGCCGATCCGTGCAGCGGATAGACCTTGCCGTCGGCCCGCCCGGCGATCGGTTGGCGATGGCGGATATGGTCCGGCCCGCAGGTGAACAGGAAGCCTTCGAGCGAGTGATCGATTCGCGGGTCGCCATCATCGGGAATGGCGCGCTTCGGCGCGATGTCGACGCCCTCGACGATGCATCCGCCGATATCCAGCACCGAGGTTTCATCGAGCATCAGGCGCGGCCCGCTTGCAGCGGCAAATTCGATCATCTCGGGTCTCCTCAGGAGGTTGTCGGCGGCCGTAGGGTTAGGTTTTGCGCCGTCTTTCGTCAATCGGAGGCTTTCCGCCTCTTGCGCTTTTGCCGCAACCGTGGATTTTGCGGAACTGACGCCGAGACGCAAACGTTTATGAGTAAAAGGAAATCTTAGTGATTTTCATATTTTGTTCAGCACGCTTTCATAAATTCCACACTAGCGTCAAAATTCGCAGGTGTGTGTCGGCCCAGTCACTGTTCGAGGTGTGAGACGTGAATCGCTTTTTGAAGTCGGCATTTTCGCTTGCGGCCGTGCTGGCGGCCATTGCGGCTGCAGCACCGCAGGCAAGCGCGCAGCAGTTCCGCGACCGCCGCCAGAGCGATGTCGTGCTGGTGACGCCGAATGGCGAAATCCTCGACTATGTCCCGCGCGGCTATATCTATGCCCGCGACCGCAGCGGTAACCGCGTGCTGATCGACGACTACGGCAATGTCGTCGCCACCGAGATGCGCGCCCGCGGCTATTATCCGCCGCGGCCCGGCCCGAGCGAGATCAGTGCAGACCAGAACGGCAACGATCCCTATTATGCCGACGACAACACTTATGGCGACACGCGTTATTCCGAGCGCGGTGCGGTCACCGGCGGCATCCCGCGCGATGCGGCGATCGAACGCCAGCCGCTCGACGGCCAAGCCTATCCCGAGGACAACAGCATCGGCAATCCGCAGGCCGGCGACGATTATGCCTCGATCGATCCGGACCAGCAGATTCCGCCCGCCGACGCGCCCAAGGCTGCGCCTGATGAACCCGTCATCACGCTGAAGAACAAGTCGAAGCCGGAAATCGTCGCCCTGCAGGTCTTCCTCGATCGCGCCGGCATCTCTCCCGGCGTCATCGACGGCCATATGGGCTCGAACGTCACCAAATCGATCTATGCCTATGACCAGATGACCGGCTCGAAACTCGACCCGAACGACACCGACGCCATTCTGGAAGAGCTGCGCATGAACGGCGGCCTGCCGGTCGTCAGCTACACGATCACGCCGGCCGATGCCGCCGGCCCCTACGTCGCAGAGATCCCGGAAGACTATTCGCATAAGGCGCTGCTGCCGTCGCTGGCCTATACATCGACCACCGAAATGCTGGCCGAGCGCTTTCACATGGATGAGGCCTTCCTCAAGGAGATGAACCCCGGCGCCGATTTCAGCGTTGCCGGCACCGTCATCAAGGTCGTCAATCCGGGTGAGCCGAAGAGCGGCGAGGTTGCCCGCATCATCGCCGACAAGGGCCGCAAGCAGGTCTTCGCCTATGATAGCGCCGGCAATCTCATTGCCGCCTATCCGGCATCGATCGGCTCCACCGATACGCCCTCGCCGTCCGGCACCGTGACGGTCGAGCGCGTCGCGTTCAATCCCGGCTATACCTATAATCCGAAGATCAATTTCCAGCAGGGCGCCAACGACAAGATCCTCAACATCCCGCCCGGCCCGAACGGCCCGGTCGGCACCGTCTGGATGGCGCTCTCCAAGCCGACCTACGGCATCCACGGCACCCCCGAGCCGTCCAAGATCGGCCGCACCCAGAGCCATGGCTGCATCCGCCTGACCAATTGGGACGCCACCGAGCTTGCCAAGATGGTCAAGCCGGGAGTGACGGTCGAATTCGTCGATTGAAGCCGGCGTGACAAACGACACGGAAAAGGCCGCCGGATCGCTCCGGCGGCCTTTCCATTTCATGCTGGGAATGTTCAGGCCGCCGTCGCCATGCGGGCCGATGCCGTCAGCCTGACCGGCAGTTTGCTCATGATTTCCTCGGCGAAACAGGTGGCGTTCTCGCGCGCCTTGTCGAGATTGCTGACGCGTGTGGGATCGATCGTGTGCAGTGTGCCGCCACAGTCGAAGATGTCGCGGAAGGCGGAGCGCTCGATGATCGCGGTATCCAGCACCGGCACGTGCCGCTCGCTGAGCAGCGACTTGACGAGCTGCAGCGCCCTTGTCGTCACCATCGAGTTGACGCGGGTCAGCACCACCGAATGACCGATCTTGATGCCTGCCTTCTCGTCCAGATATTGCAGCAGTTCGAGCACCTGCGCGCCGCCGCGCGCATCCATTGCACAGCCCTGGATCGGGATCAGCACATGGTCGGAAAGGCCGACGGCGGTGGCAAGCAGCGGATTGCGCGCGCCCGGCAGGTCGACGATGAAATAGTCGGTATTGTGCTTGTTCTCGCTGATATGCAGCGGCAGCGAGGCGGTGGTCACGAAATCGATCACCGAAACATTGGGCACATGACCTGAGATCTCGTGCCAGCGCGAAATCCAGTGCTGCGGATCGGCGTCGAGAATGGTGACGCGGTAACCCTTGCGGGCAAGCTCGGTCGCGAGCAGGAGAACAGCGGTCGTCTTGCCGGCGCCGCCCTTGGTATTTGCGAATGTGATGACAGGCATGTTCAGTCCTCGGAAGGAAATGGTGCGAGCCGGAATCGCTCTTTTACGCACCATCGGAGCATTGTGCGGTTAATCCATCCTTTCTAATCATGGTTAACAAATTCCAAACACGCCCGCCGAAATTGCAGCCGGTATTTTTCACATCCCTAAAATTGGGAATGCCGCTAAAATAGAAGCAGCCCGGAAAGCAAGGCTTTCCGGGCTGCTCTGCAGGTCCACCCTCAAATACTCAGAAGCAATCCTTGAACAGCGCCTTGGTGTTTTCGAGCGTCATGGCAACCGGGTTGCCGCCGGCACTCGGATCTTCGATCGCCATGGCCGACAATTCGTCGATGCGGTCGGCAGCGATTCCCATCGCCGTCAGCGTCTCCGGCACGCCGAGATCGGAGCGAAGCTTCAGCACATAATCGTAGAAGCCGTCGAAACCGCCCGAAATGCCGAGATAGGCGGCGGCCCGGCCGATCTTCTCCTCGATCGCCTTGCGGTTGAAGCGCAGCACCGCCGGCATGACAACCGCGTTGGTCATGCCGTGATGGGTGTTGTAGACGGCGCCGATCGGGTGCGACAGCGCGTGGATGGCGCCAAGCCCCTTCTGGAAGGCGACCGCGCCCATGGCGGCCGCGGCCATCATGTTGGCCCGGGCTTCGAGATCGGTGCCTTCCCGATAGGCGCGCGGCAGGAATTCCTTGACGAGCCGCATGCCTTCGAGCGCGATGCCTGCCGACATCGGGTGATAGAAGGGCGAGGAATAGGCCTCCAGGCAATGAGCAAACGCATCCATGCCGGTGCCGGCCGTGATGATCTTCGGCATGCCGACGGTCAGTTCCGGATCGGAGATGACGACGCCGGGCAGGAACTTCGGATGGAAGATGATCTTCTTCACATGGGTGACGGAGTTGGTGATGACGCTGGCGCGGCCGACTTCCGAGCCGGTGCCCGCCGTTGTCGGCACGGCGACGATCGGTGCAATGCCCTCGAGGCTCGCACGCGTCCACCAGTCGCCGATATCCTCGAAGTCCCAGACCGGCCGGGTCTGGCCGGCCATGAAGGCGACGCACTTGCCGAGATCGAGGCCAGAGCCGCCGCCGAAGGCGACGACGCCGTCATGGCCGCCATCCTTGAAAGCCTTGACGCCGGCCTCGAGGTTCTTCTCGTTCGGGTTCGGATCGACATCGGCGAAGATCGCCCGGCCGAGACCGGCATCTTCGAGGATGTCGAGCGCGTTCTTGGTGATCGCCATCGAGGCGAGGCCGCGGTCGGTGACGAGCAGCGGCTTTTTGATGCCGAGGCTCTTGCAGGCGTCAGCCAGTTCCTTGATCCGGCCCCGGCCGAGCTTGACCGATGTCGGGTAGCTCCAGTTTGCAGTGATGTTGCTGCTCATGCGATGACTTTCTTCAGGTGGAAGGATTTCGGACGCGTCAGATTCTGAAAACCGATGATCGACAGCGAGCCGCCGCGGCCGGTCTCCTTGACGCCGGTCCAGCAGAGCGCCGGATCGAGATAATCAGCGCGGTTCATGAAGACGGTGCCGGTTTCGATCTCGCGCCCGAGACGCGCGGCCCGCTCGACGTCTTTGGTCCAGAGCGAGGCCGTCAGCCCGTACTGGCTGTCGTTCATCAAGGCGAGTGCCTCCTCGTCGCTCTTCACCTTCATGATGCCGACCGCCGGACCGAAAGTCTCTTCGCGCATGAAGGCCATGGAATGATCGACATCGACGAGAACCTGCGGTGCGAGATAGGCGCCGCCGTCATCCTGTGGAAAAAGCTTCGGGTCGACAAGCGCCTTGGCGCCCCTGGAAACGGCATCGGCGATCTGCTCGCGCACCACCTTGGCGAAGCGCTTGTTCGCCATCGGCCCGAGCGACGTTTCGGGATCGAGCGGATTGCCGAGCTTATAGTTCGACACCCAGGCGACCGACTTTTCGACAAAGGCGTCGTAAAGGGATTCGTGCACATAGACGCGCTCGATGCCGCAGCAGCACTGGCCGGAATTATAGGTCGCGCCGTCCATCAGCGTATCGACGGCCGCCTCGAGATCGGCGTCTTCCATGACGTAACCCGGATCCTTGCCGCCGAGTTCGAGGCCGAGACCGGTGAAGGTGCCGGCGGCGGCCCGCTCCATCGATCGCCCGCCTTCTACCGATCCGGTGAAGTTGACGAAATTGAAGCTGCCGGCGGCAATCAGCGCCGAGGTCGTCTCATGGTCGAGGAAGACGTTCTGGAACACATCTTCCGGCACACCGGCCTCGACGAAGGCCTGCACCAGCCGCTCGCCGACGAGCAACGTCTGCGAGGCATGTTTCAGCACCACCGTATTGCCGGCCATCAGCGCCGGCGCAATCGTGTTGATCGCCGTCATATAGGGATAGTTCCAGGGCGCGACGACGAAGACGACGCCGTGGGCTTCTCGCTCGATGCGGCGCTCGAAACGGTCGCTTTCCTCGACGACGAGAGGTGCCAGCGCATCGGCCGCGATCGAAGCGACATAATTGGAGCGCTCGTTGAAGCCCTTATATTCGCCGCCGTACTTGACCGGCCGGCCCATCTGCCAGGCAAGCTCCGGCACGACGATGTCGGACATCTCGTTCAGCCGGGCGGCACCCTTCAGCACAAGCTGCACCCGCTGTTCGAGCGGCCGTTTCGCCCAGGCCTTCTGCGCCTTGCGGGCTCGCGCCACCACATCCTTGGCGGCATCGAGAGAAAGCGCGGCGCGCTCGGCGTAGACCGACCCGTCAATCGGTGAAATGCATTGGATCATTGCCATGATCGATTCCGTCCTCGTATTGATCAAAATTCCGTCGAGGGCCATAGCCCCCCATCCGCCTGCCGGCACCTTCTCCCCGCTCGCGGGGAGAAGGGGTTATGCCGCGACCTCTCCGTCCCTCGCCAACGTCTCGCAGGGCATATCCCCTCTCCCCGCGAGCGGGGAGAGGGTTAGGGTGAGGGGCAGCAACCCGCAAAATGCCTATTAAGCTCTTTCGAACCCCCGCGCCACTTCCCAATCGGTGATACGGCGATCGTATTCTTCCTGCTCCCACTCGGCAGCGCGGGTGTAATGGTCGATCACATCGTCGCCGAAAGCTTTGCGCAGCATTGCCGATTCCGTCATTGCGGTCGTGGCCGCACGCAGCGTGCGCGGAATTTCGCGAATATCCTTGCCGCCATAGGCGTCGCCGACGAAGGGGGCTTCGAGCTCGAGC
Organism: Rhizobium sp. BT03; assembly: GCF_030053155.1. Taxonomy (NCBI): domain Bacteria; kingdom Pseudomonadati; phylum Pseudomonadota; class Alphaproteobacteria; order Hyphomicrobiales; family Rhizobiaceae; genus Rhizobium; species Rhizobium sp. BT03. Next base: position 4,118,445 of record NZ_CP125640.1, on the reverse strand, counting down.
TTGTTCTCGATCCCGTCGATGCCGGCGGCAAGCAGCGCGGCAAAGGCAAGATAAGGATTGAGATCGGAGCCGCCGACGCGGCATTCGATGCGGATGCCCTTGGTCTCCTCGCCGCAGAGGCGGTAGCCGGCCGTGCGGTTGTCCTTGCTCCAGATCGCCTTGGTCGGCGCAAAGGTGCCGGCCATGAAGCGCTTATAGGAGTTGATGTAGGGCGCCAGGAAATAGGTGATCTCGCTCGCATGGGCGAGAAGCCCGGCAACGTAATTATGCATCAGCGGCGACATGCCGTATTTGCCGGTATGGTCGAAGAACAGCGGCTTCTCCTCCAGGCTCCAGAGCGACTGGTGGATGTGCGATGAACTGCCGGCGGCGTTGTAATTCCACTTGGCGAGGAAGGTGATGGCCTTGCCCTTCGACCAGGCGATCTCCTTGCAGCCATTCTTGATGATCGCGTGCCGGTCGGCCATGGCCAGCGCATCGGCATAACGCACATTGATCTCCTCCTGGCCGGCCGAAGCCTCGCCCTTGGAGTTTTCGACCGGAATGCCGGCGCCCTGCAGCCCGGTGCGGATCGCCCGCATCACCTCTTCTTCCTTGGTGGTCTGGAAGATGTGATAGTCCTCGTTATAGGCGCTGGCGAGCTTCAGGTTGCGGTAGCCGGCGGTATGTGCCGCCTCGTAGCTCTGGTCGAACAGGAAGAATTCGAGCTCGGAGGCCATATAGGCCTTCATGCCCATGTCTTCGAGGCGCTTCACCTGTTTCTTCAGGATCGCGCGCGGCGAATGGGCGACCTCCTCATGGGTGTGATGATCGAGCATGTCGCAGAGCACCAGCGCCGTGCCCTCAAGCCAGGGAATGCGGCGCAACGTCCCGAGATCCGGCTTCATCGTATAGTCGCCGTAGCCCTTTTCCCAGCTCGTCGCCTTGTAGCCGGAGACCGTCTCCATCTCCATGTCGGTGGCGATCAGATAGTTGCAGCTATGCGTTTCCTTCCAGGCGCTCTCGACAAAATATTCCGCCTGAAAACGCTTGCCCATCAGCCGGCCCTGCATGTCCACCTGGCAGGCCAGAACCGTATCGATGCGCCCTTCGGCAACATCCTTCTTGAGATCGTCGAATGTGTAGCTGCTCATGATTGATCCGCCTGACATTGGAATTGAGAAAATCGGGGCAACGAAATCGCATGCGCTCGGCCGGATGCGGGCCTGATGCCTTTTCGTTGAACCGGTGATGGGGCCGCAGGATGCGGCCCCGCCATTGGAGAGGGAAGCCTCGATGGTTAGTGTTCGCCGCTTTCGCCGACAGCCGCTTCGGCCGCCGCGATTTCGGCTTGGCGCTTCGCCACTTCAGCACCGATCGGCGGACCCTTGAAACGGCGGCTTTCGAAGCCGAACCAGACGATCGCCGTGACCACGAGGAAACCGACGGTGATATAGAGCGCCCACTCGTTCGGCGGCTGGATGCCGAGAACGAAGATCAGAACCATCGCGATGACGCTGAGCACGGCAAAGAGCTTGAACATGCCTTCGCCGAGATTCCAGGGCCCCATCTTGTCCCACTTCGACGTACCCCAGGCGAACAGACCGAGCGTGATCGGGATCGCGAAGGAGAAGAACAGGAAGATGACGGTGCACGAGACGACGATCGTATAAACCGGGGTGTCGCCGATCGTAACGAGCGAAGAGCCCCAGACGAACAGCACCGACAGGATCGAGCCGGTCCAGATCGCAGCGACCGGCGTGCGGTACTGCGGACTGACCTTCGACAGCGCCTTCGATGCCGGCAGGCCGCCGTCACGCGAGAAGGCGAAGATCATGCGGGAGACCGAGGTGACGGTTGCAAGGCCGCACAGCCACTGGCTGACCAGGATCGCCAGATAGAGGATGTCCTTGACGATGGGGTTGACCTGGCTGTCCATCGCCCAGAAGAACACGTTCCAGCCCTGTTTTGCCGCATCGTCCATGTTCGGCAGCATGAGGACGAAGGCGCACAGCATGATATAGCCGAACAGCGCCGACCACAGCACCGACGAAACCATGCCGCGCGGAACCGATTCTGCGGCCTTAACCGTCTCTTCCGAGGTATGCGCCGAGGCGTCATAACCGGTGATGGTGTAGATCGGCAGCAGCAGGCCGAGCAGGAAGACCCAGGCGCCCGAGGTGGAGGGCCAGACGTTGCCGCCGACTTCGCCGGAATAGTTGGCGAAGGTGAAGAGGCGGCCAATCTCGTAGGAGGGTGCCGCAATCAGGCAGACGGCTGCCAGTGCGATCGACGTTGCGAAGATCAGATACCCCGAAAAGTCGGTAAGCTTCGCGGTCAATCCGATGCCCATGTGGTTCACGAGCGCCTGCGCGCCGGTGATGATCACGAGGAAGATGATGCGCACCGTCGTCGTGTCCGTCAGCCCGAGATAGGTGGTGCCGAACGAACCCATGAAGAAATAATAGGTGCCGACATTGATGGCGCCGAGCACGGTGACGAGGCCGAGCAGGTTGAACCAGGCGGTCAGCCAGCCGGTGAAGCGGTTGCCGAGGATCGAGCCCCAGTGATAGAGCCCGCCCGCCGTCGGATAGGCAGAGCTGATCTGCGCCATGGCGATGGCGAAGACGAGCGAGATGAAGCATCCCACCGGCCAGCCGATGCCGATCGCCGCTCCGCCGGCACCGGAGGTTGCCTGCGCCAGCGAGTTGATGCCACCGGAGAGAATGCAGATGATGGAAAATGAGACGGCGAAGTTCGAGAACGAGCTCATGCGTCGTTCGAGTTCCTGGGCATAGCCCATGGAATGCAGGATGTGCACATCCTGCTTCTTGTCCAGATCGGTATAGTCCGACATGACTTCCCCCTGTTCACGATCGGCCGCGGGATTGCGGGCCGGTTCAGTGCCAAATTGCCCGCGGCATTTTCGCCGTGCGGACGCTCGCAGTTAGACTGCTCCCTCGGGTCTTCTTTTTTGTCAGGCGTCCAGGCTTTGCTGGAGCAACCCTTTTAGATAGTCGGCCATGACCCCTTGGCCGACATCGTCTGTGATGAGGTCGTTGCGGACCTCGATCATTACATTGCGCAAGCCGTTGGAAAGCCCATGCAGGATCAGCGTGTGGGTCACGCCGTCCTCGGGCCCGTAAGGCTGGTTGCGTTCCGTCCTGTAAAGCGGCGCCTCGGCCGCAGCCTCCAGCATGCGGTCGGCGAGCCGGCTGTCTTCATCGTGCAATATGCCGAGTTCGACGGCGCGTTCGCGGCCGTGATAGACCGGCGTGAAACTGTGGATCGTCACGATGATGCTGTCCTGCCCCCTCGCCCGGCGGTCACGGATCAGCCCGCGAATGGCGTCGTGGAAAGGCACGTAGAGCGCGTCGGTGCGCGCCAGGCGCTCTTTGGCGGTCAAATCCGTGTTGCCGGGAATGGCATAAATCTCGCTTTTCTCAGGCATGGCGCCCGGTGAACTCGGCGGCCGGTTGCAGTCGTAGATCAGCCGGGAGAAGCGCTGGTAGACGAGCGTCGCATCGAGCCCTTCAGATATGCCGCGGGCGACCGAAAGAGCCCCCGGGTCCCAGGCAATGTGGCTCGAGAGCGCTTCGCTGGGCAGGCCAAGATCACCGAAATGAGCGGGAAGCACATTCGAAGCGTGCTCGCACACGATCAGCACCGGGCTCCGGCCGCCGACGCGCTCGATCCCGACGCAGTCGCCGTCCGCTTCGCTGAGGATTTTCGGCCCGGCCAGCACCAATGGCGCCACTCCTATCCCTTAATAAAATCTTTCCAAGAAAAGAATTCTTCAGGTTTCGGCCACTGTCAAGCATCGGCTGAAAATTTCTTTTCATGACAGTGGTTGACATGGATTATGACAGCGTTGTTAACTTTGAGTGGGAAAGTGGCGCTAGACCATCCCGGGGAGCATAGTAAGGTGACAGTTGCGTCTAAGACGGTTTCGGACGTCATACACTCGCATTTCGGGGCGCTGACGCGCGCCGAGAAGCAACTGGCCGAAAGCCTTCTTGACAATTATCCGGTATCCGGCCTCGGCAGCATCACCACGATCGCCGAGAATGCCGGCGTTTCGACGCCGACCGTCGTGCGCATGGTGCAGAAGCTCGGCTTCAAGGGCTATCCGGATTTTCAGGCGCATCTGCATCTCGAGGTCGAGGCGACGATCTCCAACCCGATCGCCAAGCACGACCGCTGGGCCCAGAACGCCCCAGGGACCCACATCCTCAACCGTTTCGCCGATGCCATCATGGGCAATCTGCGCCAGACATTGACCGATCTCGACACCGCGACCTTCGACAGCGTCGCCTTGCTGCTGTCGGACCGCAAGCGCGGCCTCTATTTCGTCGGCGGGCGCATCACCGGCGCGCTTGCCGAGTATTTCTTCACCCACATGCAGGTGATTCGGCCGGCGACGACACTGCTGTCGTCGAACTCCAGCAGCTGGCCGCAATATGCCCTCAACATGAATGCCGGCGACATCCTGATCATCTTCGACATCCGCCGCTACGAGCAGGAGATGGTGAGCCTTGCCACCGCCGCCCGCAAGCGCGGCGCCGAAATCGTCGTCTTCACCGACCAGTGGAGCTCGCCCGCCGCCAAGCTCGCCAGGCATGCCTTCCGCGTCAGGATCGAAGCGCCATCAGCTTGGGATTCTTCCGTCGTCACCCTCTTCATCGTCGAAGCGCTCATCGAGGCCGTTCAGAATTCCACCTGGGACGAAACGAAAGAGCGCATGAAGACGCTTGAGGGCCTGTTCGAACAGACCAAGCTTTTCCGCAAACCGGGCTAGGAGGAGAAGACTAAAAGAGAGGAAAAACAATGGCGGAAAATTGCGGAAACAGACTGCGCTGTCGCAAATGAACCATTTGACGCAAGCGCCTGCTATTCATGCAAAACTACCGTCATCCAGCCGTCACACAAGCTTCATGTAAGCTGATTAACAGCATCGCCAGACACTGAAAACCCGAAGGAGAACAACAGTGATCTCTAACATTTCTCGACTTCTGTCGCTTTCTACTGCGATGATCGTGGCTTCGACCGCGATTGCTGCTGCCGAGCCCAGCGCAGAACTTATCGCCGCCGCCAAGAAGGAAGGCAACCTGACGACGATCGCTCTTCCGCACAGCTGGTGCGGCTACGGCGATGTCATTGCCGGCTTCAAGGCCAAATACGGTATCGAAGTCAACGAACTGAACCCGGATGCGAGCTCGGGCGACGAGATCGAAGCGATCAAGGCCAACAAGGGTAACACCGGCCCCCAGGCTCCTGACGTCATCGACGTCGGCCTCTCCTTCGGCCCGTCCGCCAAGAAAGACGGCCTGATCCAGCCTTACAAGGTTTCCACTTGGGATTCGATCCCGGATTCCGCCAAGGATGCCGAAGGCTATTGGTATGGCGACTATTACGGCGTTCTCGCGCTCCTCGTGAACAAGGATCTCGTCAAGGAATCGCCGACCGACTGGGCCGACCTGAAGAAGAGCGACTACGCAAACAGCGTCGCGCTTGCAGGCGATCCGCGCAGCGCCAACCAGGCTGTCCAGGGCGTTTATGCCGCTGGTCTTTCCGCAGCCGGCGGTGACGCTGCCAAGGCAGGCGAAGAAGGCCTGAAGTTCTTTGCCGAACTCAACAAGGCCGGCAATTTCGTGCCGGTCGTCGGCAAGGCCGCTCCCTTCGCGCAGGGCTCCACACCGATCATCGTCGCCTGGGATTACAATGCGCTTTCCTGGGGTGAAAGCCTGAAGGGCAATCCTCCGTTCGAAGTCGTCGTTCCGAAGACGGGCGTCGTCGCCGGTGTTTACGTGCAGGCGATTTCCGCCTTCGCGCCGCACCCGAACGCTGCCAAGCTCTGGATGGAATATCTCTATTCCGACGAAGGTCAGCTCGGCTGGCTGAAGGGTTATTGCCACCCAATCCGCTTCAACGATCTTGCCAAGAACAATAAGATCCCGAAGGAACTGCTCGACAAGTTGCCGCCGGCAGCAGCCTATGAAAAGGCTGTCTTCCCGACGCTCGAAGAGCAGGCCGCCGGTAAGGAAACCATCACTAAGAACTGGGATTCCGTCGTCGGCGCCAACGTTCAGTAATATCCGATCCAGCCTCCCCGCCCATAAGGCGGGGAGGTTTTCTCACTCCGACGCCCCAGGATGAGCTTTTCCATGAGTACCGTTTCAACGCCGATGGTGAGCAGCGCCCCCTTGATCAACAAAGACCGCGTGATCGACTGGCTGGGTATTGCCCCCTTCATTACTTTCTCGCTGCTATTCCTGATCATCCCCACGCTCTATCTTGTGGTAGGCGCGTTCTTGACGCCCGAGGGCAATTTCACGCTAAAGAATATCGGCGATCTCTTTACCCCATCGATCATGAGCGCCTACTGGATCAGTATCAAGGTCTCGGTGGCGTCCGCTCTCGGTGGTGCGCTGATCGGCTTTTTCCTCGCCTGGGCCGTCGTGCTCGGCGGTCTGCCTGCCTCGGTGCGCTCGACGCTGCTGACCTTTTCCGGCGTCGCCTCGAATTTCGCCGGCGTGCCGCTCGCCTTCGCCTTCCTGGCAACGCTCGGCCGCACCGGCCTCGTGACGGTCTTCCTGCGGGAATGGTTCGGCTTCAATCTTTACGGCACCGGCTTCAACCTTCTGTCCTTCTTCGGCCTCACCATCACCTACATGTATTTCCAGATCCCGCTGATGGTGCTGATCCTGACACCGGCGTTGGACGGCATGAAGAAGGAATGGCGCGAAGCCTCTGAGATTCTCGGCGCCACCAATCGCCAGTACTGGACGATGGTTGCCTTGCCGATCCTCTGGCCGAGCCTGCTCGGCACGACACTGCTGCTCTTCGCCAACGCCTTCGGCGCCATCGCCACTGCTTTCGCGCTGACCGGCAGCTCGCTGAACATCGTGCCGATCCTGCTCTACGCGCAGATCCGCGGCGACGTCCTGCACAATGCCAATCTCGGTTACGCCATCGCGCTCGGCATGATCGTCATTACCGGCGTCTCCAACGTCCTTTACCTCATGCTGCGCATGCGCGCCGAACGGTGGCAGAAATGAAAGCTCAACGTCTCGGAGCCTGGCTCGCCATCATTCTCGGCGCATCCTATTTCGTCATTCCCCTGATCGGAACCATCGAATTTTCGCTGCGCATGCGCCGCGGCGAATACAGCCTCGATGCCTATGAGTCGGTCTTCTCCGACGTTCAGTTCCACGAGACCTTCGGCTATTCCATGCTGATGGCGCTGCTGACCATCGTCTTCGGCATGCTGCTCGTGGTGCCGACAGCCTATTGGGTGCGCCTGCGCCTGCCGCAGATGCGACCGGTCGTCGAATTCATCACGCTGCTGCCGTTGGTCATCCCGGCAATCGTCATCGTCTTCGGTTATCTCAGGATGTACAATTCGTCGTCCTATATGCCGCTGACCGGCTCGACGACCGGCACCAATATCCTGCTGGTGTTCTCCTACATCACCCTGTCGCTGCCCTATATGTACCGTGCCGTCGATACCGCAATGCGCGCCATCGACGTCCGCACGCTGACGGAAGCGGCCGAGAGCCTCGGCGCCCGCTGGACGACGATCATGTTCAGGTGCATTTTCCCCAACGTCATGAGCGGCGTGCTGTCGGGCGCCTTCATCACGCTGGCGATCGTCATGGGCGAATTCACCTTCGCCGCCCTGCTCAACCGTCCGGCCTTCGGCCCTTACCTGCAGCTTGTCGGCGCCAACAAGGCCTACGAGCCTTCGGCACTCGCCGTCATCGCCTTCTCGATCACCTGGCTCAGCATGGGCCTGCTCAATCTCGTTTCCCGCTTCGGCAAAGCCCGCCCGGCAAAGGCTTAAGGTACCGGCTCATGTCCTTTCTCACACTGAACAACATCCAGAAATCCTTCGGCCCGGTCCAGGTCGTCAAAAACTTCAACATGAACATCGAAAAGGGTGAATTCGTCTCCTTCCTCGGACCGTCCGGCTGCGGCAAGACGACCGTCCTGCGCATGATCGCCGGCTTCGAAACCCCGACCGGCGGCACGTTGACCATCAACGGCAAGGACCAGAGCGCGCTGAAACCGAACCAGCGCAACATCGGCATGGTCTTCCAGGCTTATGCGCTGTTTCCAAACATGACGGTGCACGACAACGTCGCCTTCGGCCTCAAGGTCGCCGGCGCCCCAAAGCCTGAGATCGATGCCCGCGTCAAGGAAATGCTCGGCCTGATCAAGCTCGATCACCTGGCCGACCGCTTCCCCTACCAATTGTCGGGCGGCCAGCAGCAGCGTGTCGCGCTTGCCCGCGCGCTCGCCGTCAAGCCGCAGGTGCTGCTGCTCGACGAGCCGCTCTCCGCACTCGACGCCAAGATTCGCGTGTCGCTGCGCGAGGAAATCCGCGCGATCCAGCAGCAGCTCGGCATCACCACGGTTTTCGTCACCCACGATCAGGAAGAGGCGCTGTCGATCTCCGACCGCATCGTCGTGATGAATGCCGGCAAGGCCGACCAGATCGGCTCACCTTTCGAGATCTACAATACGCCCGCAACGCGTTTTGTCGCCTCTTTCGTCGGCACGCTGAACCTCATCGAGGCCAAGGTCGTCGACCCGGACACCAACCTCATCCAGATCGGCGACCAGAAGATCACGCTGAAGCAGTCGGTCGCAGCCCACAAGGCCGGCGAGACCATCTCGCTGGCGCTGCGCCCGGAAGCAGGCTCGCTCTCCGACAGCGTCAGAAGCGATACCGCGCTCACCGGTCAGGTCGTCTCGGCCCACTTCCTGGGGTCGGTCATCCGCACCCGCATGAATGTCGGCGGCAACGTCATCTCCTTCGACATGTTCAATAGCCCGGGCGTCACCCCGCCGCAGGCCGGCGAAATCGTGACGCTGCGTTTCATGGCGGCCGATTTGCTGGTCATCCGCGACTGAGTTTGACGAACCACTCATGCAAAAGGCGCCGTAAAACGGCGCCTTTTGCATTACTTAGAGCCTTTCCTGGTTAGATTGAAGCATTCTGTTGGCTCAAACGGAGTCGGATGGTCGACCGGCCGGCGCGCGTCGTAGCCCAGCTCTACGGCCAAGCCGGCCGGTCGATCAGCCAGCCCGTTTCAGCCAACCCTCCCGCAGATTTGCCTGGCAAATCTGCAAGACTCTAAAGCGCCGGCCGCACTGATCGCTTCGCCGCGGCGAAGCGGTGCGGCCGGAGGGCCGGGCATCTTTCCGCCAGGATCAGAGGCGATCGGCTCGGCCGTACCTGGGGTATGCCCGTCGCCAATCGCCTCTGCCCTGACGAAAACCTGCTCCGGCAGAATGCTTCAATCTGACCAGGAAAGGCTCTAACGGCATCCCCGTCTCTTTAGAGGTCCATGGGCCAGGTGTCGGAGAGGCGATAGCCGGCCTGGAACGGATCGGCCGGATCGACCATGAGCTGCTTCGTGCCGATGACCCATGCGCGACCCGAGATGATCGGGATGATGCCGGGCTTGCCGTTGATGTCGACTTCGCCATCGATGCTGCAATGGAACTCCGTGTCCAGCAGCGAGGTGCCTATGAACTTTTCGCCCGCCTTCATCTGACCCTTGGCGTGAAGCACGGCCATGCGAGCCGAACATCCCGTGCCGCAGGGAGAACGGTCTATTTTGCCCGGACGGATGGCGACCGCATTCTTGCCCCAGAACACGCCATCCCTCTTTTCGAGCGGATCGGTGATCTGGCAAAAGGAGATGTGGCCCCAATCATTGCCCGGGTGCTTGAAGCCGAGCTGATCGTTGGCGGCTTCGGTTATCTTGACTCCCATGCGGGCGATATCGCGCGCGTGATCCGGCCGGAGGCTGAGCCCTATGGAAGCCGCATCGACGATGACGAAGCTGTCGCCGCCATAGGCCGTGTCGACCGTGACCGTGCCGATACCTTCAACCTCAATCCTGGCATCGAGCCTGTCGGCAAAGGAAGGGACGTTACGGACGCGGATGCGTTCGGCCTTGCCGTTGCGGCACTCGGCTTCGACCTCGATCAGGCCGCCCGGCGGCTCGAGGATCATGCGGGTGATGGGTTCCTGCATCGGAATGATGCCCGTATCGAGCAGCACGGTTGACACGCACATGGAGTTTGAACCCGACATCGGAGGCGTGTCGGCCGGCTCCATGATGATCCAGCCCATCTGCGCCTTGGGGTTCTTCGGCGGGACGAGCAGGTTGACGTGGCGGAACACGCCACCGCGAGGTTCGTTCAATACGAAATTTCTGAGCGTCTTATCCTCGGCAATCCACCGCGACTGCTCCCACACCGTTGCGCCGGAAGGCGGCGCGACGCCGCCAACAATGACGTCACCCACCTCACCTTCCGCATGGCAGCTGACGATATGCACGATCTTGGAGGTACGCATCTGGTGTTCCCCGCGCTTATTGTTCGAGACCGGAGCAATTCCAGCAAAAGCGTGCAGCTGCTTTGCAGCCGGAACCGCATGAAAATCTCGTGGAGGAGATCTCCACCACGCCAACTAGAATAACGTATACGATCTACGATACGGAAGTCAAGCGTGTCTGGCGGGCGGAGCAATGTGGCACAAAAAAATAGAGGGCTGTGACCGAGCCTCCTTTGAAATTTGCGCGCATGCTTTCCGAAAATAGATCCAGTTGTTGCCATGCTCGGATGGTCTGGTCGTCCACATCGAACCGGTGGACACGCGCCTGATCCGGCGTGGCATAAACGATTTCGTCGGGTTCGTACTGATGTTCGCCAAACAGACGCGCCGTCAGCAAGCCCGCATTGATCGGATTCCAGATAGATGATCGTGTCGGCGCCGAGATGCTCGACACAAGGCCGGCGAGACCATCTCGCTGGCGCTGCGCCCGGAAGCAGGCTCGCTCTCCGACACCGCCAGAAGCGATACGGCGCTCACCGGTCAGGTCGTCTCGGCCCACTTCCCGGGGTCGGTCATCCGCACCCGCATGGATGTCGGCGGCAACGTCATCTCCTTCGACATGTTCAATAGCCCAGGCGTCACCCCGCCGCAGGCCGGCGAAACCGTCACGCTGCGTTTCCTGGCGGCCGATTCGCTGGTCATCCGCGACTGAGTTTACCAGCACCGCTCACGCAAAAGGCGCCGTAAAACGGCGCCTTTTTTTGGGGGGAATGATTGAGGAGACAGCAGCCTTTGGGACGAAGGCATGGCCGCGAGTCTCTTCTCCCCAGCGGGGAGAAGGTGCCGGCAGGCGGATGAGTGGGCCACACGGCAGAACATTTGTCATTGTTGTACCGAGCGAGCAGGGCAATCAATGCTGTGCCGTGTGGCCCCCTCATCCGACCCTTCGGGCCACCTTCTCCCCGCCGGGGAGAAGGGAAGCCCCCCCTCAGCGGATCGCTTGGTCGTCCACATCGAAGCGGTGGACACGGGCCTGATCCGGCGTCGCATAAACGATCTCATCAGGTTCATATTGATGTTCGCCGAACAGACGCGCCGTCAGCAGGCCGCACTGATCGGATTCCAGATAGATGATCGTGTCTGCGCCGAGATGCTCGACATGTACGACCTTCGCCGCCCAGGTTCCCTGTTCGCGCGACAGCGTCATATGTTCGGGACGCACGCCGATCGTCTTGGCGCTGTGGTCGCCGACCTTCTCGGCCGCGATGAAATTCATCTGCGGCGAACCGATGAAGCCGGCGACGAAGACATTGGCGGGACGGTTGTAAAGTTCCATCGGCGAGCCGATCTGTTCGATCGCGCCGGCATTCAGCACCACGATCTTGTCGGCCAGCGTCATCGCCTCGACCTGGTCGTGGGTGACATAGATCATCGTCGCTTTCAGGCTTCGGTGCAGCTGGGCGATTTCGAGGCGGGTCTGGACGCGCAGCGCCGCATCGAGGTTCGACAGCGGCTCGTCGAACAGGAAGAGTTCCGGCTCGCGCACGATGGCGCGGCCGATCGCGACGCGCTGGCGCTGGCCGCCAGAGAGTTCAGCAGGCCGCCGCGCCAGATAGGGGGCGAGCGACAGCATGCCGGAGGCTTTGCCGACTCGGCTGTCGATCTCGTCTTTGGCCGTGCCGGCCTGCTTGAGGCCGAGGCCCATATTGTCCTTGACCGTCAGGTGCGGATAGAGCGCATAGGACTGGAACACCATGGCGATGCCACGCTTGGCCGGCGGCGTCAGCGTCTCGTCGCGGCCGTTGATGACGACGGCGCCCGAGGTGACGTCTTCGAGGCCGGCGATGCTGCGCAACAGTGTCGATTTCCCGCAGCCCGACGGCCCGACAAAGATGACGAATTCGCCGTCCTTGACTTCGAGGTCGATGCCCTTCAGCACCTCATGCGTGCCATAAGTCTTGCGGATGGATTTGAGTTGAAGTGATCCCACTGATTTTTCCTTACAATCTGACCGGCTGGCCGGTGCGCACGCTCTCGTCGGCGGCAAGGCAGATGCGCAGCGACGCCACCGCATCCGCCATATGGCGATCGAGGTTCAGATCCTCGCGGATCGCCCTCAGCATGAAGGCCTGTTCCAGGTCGCAGAGTGCCTGATGACCGGGCTCGCCCATCATCCTCAGGTCCTGGTCGGGCCGGATGAACTTGCCGTCCGGGCCGGTTTCGGCCGTATGCAGACGGATCACCGAAGTCTTGGTGTGGGTGTCGATATCGTCGGACTTGGCGTTCGGATCCATGACGATCGACACCGCGCCCTTCGGCGACATCACATCCTTCACGAAGAAGGCGGTCTCCGAAATCATCGGCCCCCAACCGGCCTCGTACCAGCCGACCGAACCGTCCTCGAAGAGCACCTGCAGCTGGCCGTAATTGTACATGTCGACGGCGATCTCGTCGGACAGCCGCAGCCCCATGCCGCGCACCTCGACGGCTTTCGCATCGGTGATCTGGCACATGACGTCGACATAATGCACGCCGCAATCGACGATCGGCGAGGTGGTCTGCATCAGCGACTTGTGCGTCGCCCAGGTCGGGCCGCTGGATTGCTGGTTGAGATTCATGCGGAAGACGTAAGGCGGGCCGAGTTTGCGGGCTTCCTCTATCAGCTTCATCCAGGACGGATGATGGCGAAGAATATAACCGATCACCAGCTTGCGCCCCGCCTTCTTCGCTGCCGCAACAACACGCTCGGCATCGGCGACGGTGGTCGCCAGCGGCTTTTCCACGAAGACGTCGCAGCCGGCCTCGAAGGCGGCGACGGCAAAATCGGCATGGCTGTCGGAATAGGTGTTGATCGAGCAGAGGTCCGGCTTCAGTTCGGCCAGCGCCGTCGTGAAATCGGGATGGATCTTGTAGCCCTGCAGCTCGGGCTCCAGTTTCGGCGTCGAGCGGTTGACCAGACCGACGACCTCGAAGCCCCGATTGTTGTGATAGGCGAGCGCATGGCTGCGGCCCATATTGCCGAGGCCGGCAACGAGGACGCGGATCGGTTTCTCCTGGTTCATTTGACGGCTCCCGACGTGATGCCGCGGATCAACTGCCGCGAGAAGATGACGTAGAGGACGAGGATCGGCAGGATCGCCAGCGACAGCGCCGCCAGCACCGCATTCCAGTTGGTGACGAACTGCCCGATGAAGATCTGCGAGCCGAGCGTTACCGTCTTGGTGGCCTCGGAGGGCGCGAGGATCAGCGGGAACCAGAGATCGTTCCAGATCGGGATCATGGTGAAGACGGCGACTGTTGCCATGGCGGGGCGCACCAGCGGCAGCACCAAGCGGAAGAAGATCGCATATTCGGAAAGCCCGTCGATGCGCCCGGCATTCTTGAGATCGTCCGAAACCGTGCGCATGAATTCCGACAGGATGAAAATCGCCAGCGGTATGCCTTGCGCGGTATAGACGAGGACCAGCGCCGTCAGCGTATTGACGAGACCGGCCGCCACCATGCCCTGCAGGATCGCCACCGTGCCGAGACGAATCGGGATCATGATGCCGATCGCCATATAGAGCCCGAGCAGCATATTGCCGCGAAAGCGGTATTCCGAAAGCGCGAAGGCCGCCATCGCACCGAAAAGCAGCACCAGCAGGATCGAGACGATCGTGACGATGAAGCTGTTCTGGAAATAGGTGGCGAAATCGCCCTGCCCCAGCACCGTCTGATAGCCGACGAGGCTGAAGGTCGACGGCGTCGGCACCATCAGCGGCTCGCGGAAGATCGAGGCGCGATCCTTGAACGAGTTGACCACGGTCAGGAAAACCGGAAACAGCGCGACCAGCGTATAGGCGGAGAGCGCCAGATGCACGAGGCCGGTGCGGATTGGAGATGTGCGTGCCTTGGACATGCGCGCTCCTCAGAACTGGTAGCGACGCATGCGCCGCTGAATGACGAAGAGATAAAGCGAGACGCCGGCGAGGATGATGAGGAACATCACCGTGGCGATCGTCGCGCCCATCGAGCGGTCGCCGAGTTGCAGCTGGAAACCGAAGAAGGTGCGGTAGAGCAGCGTGCCGAGAATGTCGGTCGACATGTCGGGCCCGGCCAGCGCCCCCTGCACGGTGTAGATCAGGTCGAAGGCATTGAAATTGCCGACGAAGGTCAGGATCGAGATGATGCCGATCGCCGGCAGGATGAGCGGCAGCTTGATCTTCCAGAACTGCGCCCAGCCGGTGATGCCGTCGCATTCGGCCGCCTCGATCACCTCTTCAGGAATGCTGAGCAGCGCGGCATAGATCAGCATCATCGGAATGCCGATATATTGCCAGTTGGAGATCAGCGACACCGCGATCAGCGCCGAACCGGGCTTGCCGAGCCAGGGCGCGAACAGGAATTTCAACCCGATGAGATCGAGCATCCAAGGCGCCACACCCCAGATCGGCGAAAGGATCAGTTTCCAGATGAAGCCGACGATAACGAAAGAAAGCAGCGTCGGCAGGAATATCGCCGTGCGGTAAAAGGCGACGCCGCGCAGCTTCGGCACCGAAAGCAGTGCGGCAAGCGCAATACCGATCGGGTTTTGTACGCACATGTGGATGGCGAAGAAGATCAGGTTGTTGACCAGCGCGTTCCAGAAATCATGCGCCCAGCGCGGATCGCCGAACAGCACCTTGAAATTCGCAAGTCCGACGAAGGCCGGCTGCCCGTCGACAATATTGTAAAGCGAAAGCCTGAGCGTTTCGATCAGCGGCAGCACCATGACGGCGGAGTAGACGATCACCGCCGGCAGCATGAAAACGAAGATGTGCCAGCGTACCGGGCGCTTGATCGGGACGATATCGGCCGCGTTGTCGGTTGGGCTCATGGCTTTTGCCTGTTCTAGTCACTGGCCGCAAACTTGCGTGCACAGGTGGAAAACGTTGCGCCTCACCCGAACTCTCTGCCGTCTGGGAAGAGAGGCAACGCCCTGCTGGGATGCCATCGGACCGAGAGGTCGCTGCGAGTCTCCTTCTCCCCGCAAGCGGGGAGAAGGTGGCCGGCAGGCCGGATGAGGGGCCGCAAACGCCGCCCCTGATCACATCACTTCGCCGGCTTGTACCAGCTGTCGAGGCCCTTCTGGAGCTTTTCCGCAGCAACCTTGGGCGTATCGGTGCCGTTGATCACGTTGGCCGATTCCACCCAGGTCTCGTTTTCGAGATTCGGCGTGCCGCGCGACAGGATCTGATAGGTCGAGCGCACGGTCGACTTGTACGGGCCGCGCCAGGAAACGAATTCCTGAGCGAGCGGATCGGACATCTTCACCGGGTTGGAGTTCAGGCTGAAGAAACCCGGCAGCGCATTGGCATAGATATCGGCGAATTCGGGCGAAGCGACCCAGCTGAGGAATTTCTTGGCTTCCTCGGCATGCGTGCTCTTCGCGTTCAAGGCGACGCCGATATCGGGATGGTCGGAGATGTAGCCCGTGTCGCCGGCCTTCGGAACCGGCGGCGGGAAGGCGCCCATCTTGAACTGCGCCTGCGTGTTGAAGAGCGCGATTTCCCAGGAACCGGCCGGATAGATGGCGGCGCGGCCGAGCGTAAAGAGGTTCTGGCTGTCCGAATAGGTCTGGGCTTCGAAACCGTCGCCGAGATAGGGCTTCCACTTGGCAAGTTCTTCATAGGGCTTGACCCAGTCGGCGTCCGTCAGCTTCTGCTTGCCTGCGATCAGCGCTTCGCGGCCCTCTTCACCCTTCCAGTAGTTCGGGCCGATGTTCTGGTAGCCCATGGTCGCGGCTTCCCAGAGATCCTTCGTGCCCATGGCGAGCGGAATGTAGGTACCGTCAGCCTTGATCTTGTCGAGTGCTGCGTAGAACTCGTCCTGGGTCTTCGGCACGGAGATGCCGAGCTTGTCGAAGGCATCCTTGTTGTAGATGAAGCCGTGGATGACCGAAGCCATCGGCACGCAGAAGGTCGACTTGCCGTCGTCGGTGGTCCATGCGGCCTTGGCGACAGCTGAGAAGTTCTCCATGCCGGGCAGGCTGGTGATGTCGACGAGCTGCTTCTTGTTGAAGAGTTCGAGCGAAGCGTCGAACGGACGGCAGGTGATGATGTCGCCCGCGGAGCCGGCATCGAGCTTGGCGTTCAGCGAGGCGTTGTATTCGGTCGGCGCGGTCGGCGAGAAGACGATCTTGATGCCCGGGTTCTTCGCTTCGAAGGCCGGAATGATCTTCTCCTGCCAGATCTGCAGGTCGTCGTTACGCCAGCTTTCGACCGTCAGCGTAACGTCGGCGGCGTGGACGAGACCGGCTGACGTCAGCAGGCTGGAAGCAAGCAGCAGGCTTTTCAGAGCAGTGTTTTTCATTTCCCTCTCCTGTGTTTTAAGCGCCGCAAGGCGCTGTTTTCGATCTGAAACAAGCAGTTGGCGTGTTTGAGGAAACACCCAACGCCTCTTGGAGGGCCGCCAGCACCTGCCGGCCCCGAAAGCTCGATGGACGCGAGGCGGTCGCCTGCGCCGACTGCGCCCCGTCCCGGTGACTGCACCGGGATGGGCAAATGGATGGGAAAGCTGACAGACGCCCGAACTTGCCATCAGCCTCAGAGGCCATGGGTCGTTCTCCTGGTCATCCTCGAAGCGGCTCCGGCTTGCCAAGCTGCCGGTTTTCGTGGGCCTCGAAACGCTGTTCCCTTCTACCAAATTAATGCCAAAAAAATACCAATTGTCCAGGCGATTTTAACTTTTGGAGACAAGAAAATTCATTAAAAAATTTTATTAAGCAAAATCAATATGATAAAAAGATACATTTTCTCGATGTTTTCCGCTTGGTAAATGGTATTTTTTTGGTATTGTATAGAAAACCAAAGGGAACGGCGTATCGGAGGCCCGATGACGGAGCTGGCAATCGGCATAGATGGCGGCGGAACGAGCTGCCGGGCGGCGGTCGCGGATAGGGATGGCAATGTCATCGGCCGCGGCAAATCTGGCCCCGCCAACATCCTGTCCGATCTGGAACACTCTCTTCTCAACATCGTCGAATCCGCCCGGCAGGCATTGAGCGATGCCGGGCTCGACGCTGAGGATCTTTCCTCAGTTGTATCGGTCGTCGGCGTCGCCGGCGCCAATGTCATGGATTACGGTGAGCGAATCGAAAGAGCTCTGCCCTTTGCCGAAGGCCGCGTTGTTACCGATGCCTTGATCTCTCTTCAGGGTGCGCTCGGCGATGCCGACGGCATCGTCGCCGCCTTCGGCACCGGCTCGGTCTATAATGCCCGGCGGGACGGCCGCCTGCGCGGCATCGGCGGCTGGGGCTTCGTCGTCGGCGACCAGGCAAGCGGCGCCCGCCTTGGCCGCGATCTCATGGAGCGATCACTGCTCGCCCATGACGGCGTGCGCCCGGCTTCGCCCATCACCGAAGCGATCATGGCCGAATATGGCAACGATCCGGAGCGCATCGTCGAATTCGCCCATACGGCACGGCCGAAGGATTTTGCCCGTTACGCGCCGATTGTTTTCGAACATGCGACAAGGGGCGATGCCGTCGCGGCCGGCATCGTCAGCGATGCGGCAACAGCGATCGGCGAAAGCCTCGAGGCGCTGCTCTGGCCCGAATGCCCCTCGATCTGCCTGCTCGGCGGCCTCGCCGAAGCTTATGAACCCTGGCTTTCCGAACGCTACAGGTCGCGGCTTGCCAGACCCAGGAACGATGCCCAGCAAGGCGCGGTGGAACTTGCGGTCAAGCTCCTCAACGACAGACAGAGAGGTGCGGCATGACCGACGACCTCGCCACTCTCCTTTCCCTGCAGCGCCTGCAGGCCGCCGGCACCGGCCCGCTCTATGTCAAGCTGCGCCGCACGCTGGAAGAAGCGGTGCGCACCGGCACGCTCGGCCACGGCGATGCGCTGCCGCCGGAACGCGATATCGCGGAATTCGCCGCCGTCAGCCGCGTCACCGTGCGCAAGGCAATCGATGAACTCGTCGCCGACGGCCTGCTGGTGCGCCGCCACGGCTCCGGCACCTTCGTCGCCAAGCCGGTCTCGAAGGTCGAGCAGCGCCTGTCACAGCTCACCTCCTTCACTGAGGATATGGCGCGCCGTGGCATGTCCTCCCGTTCGGAGTGGCTGCACAAGGGCGTCCACACCCCCTCGCCCGACGAGATGATGATTCTCGGCCTCGGCACCGACGTGAAGGTGTCGCGCCTTTCGCGCCTGCGCATCGCCGACGATCAGCCGCTGGCGATCGAGAACGCCAGCGTCTCCGGCGAATTCCTGCCCGATCCCTCAGCTGTCACCAACTCGCTCTATGCCGAACTCGAACGCCTCAACGTGCGGCCGGTACGCGCCGTGCAGCGCATCTCGGCGACCAATATGAAGGAAGCCGACGCCCAGCTTCTCGGCGTCCCCGTCGGCGCCGCCGGCCTGTCGATCGAGCGCATCTCCTATCTCGGCTCCGGCCGTGCCGTCGAATTCACCCGCTCGCTCTATCGCGGCGACGCCTACGATTTCGTCGCCGAGCTGACGATCGGGGTGACCTGACGGCTTGAGCCTATACGAATTATACGTTTAATTTGGATGTCGAAGGCTGGAAACCTATCATGGCTCAGACCACGTCTCTGGAATTTCAGCGTCAGGCGCGGCATGAGCCCATCGAGATCACCTGTCATGGCCGCCGCGAATTCGTGCTGATGTCGGCCGAGCAATACGATTGGCTGAAAGCCGCCTCGCGACGAGCGCACAAAACCGTCGACGCCTTGCCCGTCGTCATCGATGCCGTCGAGAAAGCTGGGATGGATGCCGCACACTCGCCGGCGAACTCATGAATAAAGCATTGTCTAGCAGAAGCGAATTCACTCACTCCCTTTCCAGACCGCGAGTTCGCGCTCGGTCATAGGCGCGAAAAAGTCCGGCCCATTTCCGGTGACTTGCCCTTTGAGCAGGCCGATTTTGAAGGAAGACCGTTCAATCGGAATGATCTTCACCACGGGTTTTCGCCCCCTTGGCGATCACCACGGCCTCACCGGAAAGAGCAGCATCGATCAATTTCGATAGATTGGTCTTTGCGGCCCGGACGGTCACTTGCATTGCGGCCTCATTTGCTAACTTGGCCTAAGAATGCCATCCCATCGTTATATCCGCTATCGAATTCAAACAGCCTGAGCGCGGTAATGATCAAGCCTATCGAAAGCATGAAGCCGGAAACGGCTGAAAAGACCGCCAACTTCTCCTTCGTCATGCTCGGGCTTGTCCCGAGCATCTGCCTCCGGTCGACAGGGCAGCAGATCCTCGGCACAAGGCCGAGCATGACGCCGAGTAACGAGATTTGTCGTTGAACTGCGCCGGAAAGTGAATCACTTCCCGGCTTTCATTCATTGAATCGGTTCCTGAGCGCGCCGCCTCAAGCGACTGCGAAGACTCGCCAAATCAGGCCGCATCCTCGATCTCTTCGTCCGTCTTGCGCGGCACGTAGTTCAGCACCGGCCCGAGCCAGCGCTCGACTTCGGGAACCTCCATGCCCTTGCGCTTGGCATAGTCTTCCACCTGATCGCGCTCCACCTTGGCGACGCCGAAATAATAGGAGTCGGGGTGGCCGATATAGAGACCCGAGACGGACGAACCGGGCCACATCGCGTAGCTCTCCGTCAGCTTCACGCCCGCGGTATGTTCCGCATCGAGCAGCTTGAAGAGCGTCTTCTTCTCGGTGTGGTCGGGCTGAGCGGGGTAGCCGGGCGCCGGGCGGATGCCGGCATAGGCTTCGCCGATGAGATCCTCGTTGCTGAGGTGCTCTTCCCTGGCATAGCCCCAATATTCGCGCCGCACCTGCTCATGCATGCGCTCGGCGAAAGCTTCGGCGAAGCGGTCGGCCAGCGCCTTGACGAGGATCGAGGAATAATCGTCGTTGGCGCGCTCGAAGCGCTCGGCGATGGCGATCTCCTCGATGCCAGCCGTCACGACGAAGCCCCCGACATAATCCTGCACGCCGCTTGCGACGGGCGCGACGAAGTCGGAGAGCGCCACGTTCGCCCGCCCGTCCCGCTTCGAAAGCTGCTGCCGCAAGGTGTAGAAGGTGGCAAGCTCCTCGCCGCGGCTTTCATCCGTGAACAGCCGAATATCGTCGCCGACGGCGCCGGCCGGCCAGAAACCGATGACGGCGCGCGGGCGGAACCACTTCTCGTCGATGATCTTCTTCAGCATCGCCTGGGCGTCGGCCCAGAGCGCACGCGCCGCCTCGCCCTGCTTCTCGTCGTCGAGAATACCAGGGAAACGACCGCGCAGTTCCCAGGTCTGGAAGAACGGCGTCCAGTCGATATACCGCGCAAGCTCGGCGAGATCGTAATCCTCAAACACCTGCGTGCCGAAGAATTGCGGCTTCGTCGGCTGGTAGCCGGACCAGTCGACCTTATGTGCATTCTCGCGGGCCCGCGGCAATGGCAGGCGCACTTTCTCTGCCTCGCTGCGCGCATGGGCGGCCGCCACCTTGGCGTATTCAGCCCTTGTATCGTCGACATAACCCTGGCGCGTCTCCGGCGACAGCAGCGCCGAGACGACGCCGACGGCGCGGCTCGCATCGGTGACGTAGATCGCCTGACCCTTGTTGTAGCCGGGATGGATCTTGACGGCCGTATGGACGCGGCTGGTCGTCGCCCCGCCGATCAGCAGCGGGATTTCGAAGCCCTGCCGCTCCATCTCGGCCGCGACATGCACCATCTCGTCGAGCGACGGGGTGATCAGGCCGGATAGGCCGATGACGTCGACCTTTTCGGCGATTGCTGTTTCGAGAATCTTCGTCGCCGGCACCATGACGCCGAGGTCGACGATCTCGTAATTGTTGCAGGCGAGCACAACGCCGACGATGTTCTTGCCGATATCATGCACATCGCCCTTGACCGTCGCCATCAGGATCTTGCCGGCCGAGCGACGTTCCTCGCCGCCGTTCAGGCGCTTTTCCTCTTCCATGTAGGGCAGCAGCACGGCGACCGCCTGCTTCATGACGCGCGCCGATTTGACCACCTGCGGCAGGAACATCTTGCCCGAACCGAACAGATCGCCGACGACGTTCATGCCGGCCATCAGCGGCCCTTCGATGACGTGCAGCGGTCGTGCGGCCTGCTGGCGCGCCTCCTCGGTATCGGCTTCGATATATTCGGTGATGCCGTTGACCAACGCATGTTCGAGACGCTTCTCGACACTCCATTCGCGCCAGGAGAGATCCTGGACCCGGCCTTCCCGAGCGCCGGCGCCACGGAAACGCTCGGCGACTTCGAGCAGCCGTTCGGTGCCGTCGGCGCGGCGGTTCAGCACCACGTCCTCGCAGGCCTCGCGCAGCTCGGGGTCGATGTTGTCGTAGACCGCCAGCTGGCCGGCATTGACGATGCCCATGTCCATGCCCGCCTGGATGGCGTGGTAGAGGAACACCGCGTGCATCGCCTCGCGCACCGGCTCATTGCCGCGGAAGGAGAAGGAAAGGTTGGAGACGCCGCCGGAGATATGGACGAGCGGCATACGCTCACGGATCGTCCGCGTCGCCTCGATGAAATCGACGCCGTAATTATTGTGCTCTTCGATGCCGGTCGCGACCGCGAAAATGTTCGGGTCGAAGATGATGTCCTCGGGCGGGAAACCGATCTTTTCCGTCAGCAGCTTATAGGCGCGCGTGCAGATCTCGACCTTGCGGTCGTAATTGTCCGCCTGCCCCGTCTCGTCGAAGGCCATGACGACGACGGCAGCACCATAATTATGCAGAAGCCGCGCCTGGGCGAGGAAATTCTCCTCGCCTTCCTTCAGCGAGATCGAGTTGACGATCGGCTTGCCCTGGACGCGCTTCAGGCCGGATTCGATGATCGAGAATTTCGAACTATCGATCATGACAGGCACGCGGGCGATGTCCGGCTCGGCGGCGATCAGGTTCAGGAACTCGACCATCGCCTTTTCGGAATCGATCAGGCCCTCGTCCATGTTGATGTCGATCACCTGCGCGCCATTCTCGACCTGGTCGCGCGCCACATCGAGCGCTGCGGTGTAGTCGGCATTGGTGATCAGCTTGCGGAACCTCGCCGAGCCGGTGACGTTGGTGCGCTCGCCGACGTTGACGAAGGGAATGTCCTTGGTCAGCTCGAAGGGTTCGAGGCCCGACAGCGACATGAAGGGGCGATGTTCAGGAATCGGCCGCGGCTTGTATTTGGCAACGGTCTCGGCGATCGCCCGGATGTGCTCCGGCGTCGAGCCGCAGCAGCCGCCGACGATATTGACGAGGCCTTCGCGGGCGAAGCTGTCGATCTGGGCCGCCATCAACTCCGGCGTCTCGTCATACTGGCCGAACTCGTTCGGCAGGCCGGCATTCGGATAGGCGCAGATGAAGGTGTCGGCGACACCCGAGAGTTCCTGCAGGTGCGGACGCATCGCATTGGCGCCGAGCGCGCAGTTGAGCCCGATCGTGAAGGGATTGGCGTGGCGCACCGAGTTCCAGAAGGCCGACGGCGTCTGGCCGGAGAGCGTGCGGCCGGAAAGGTCGGTGATCGTGCCGGAGATCATCACCGGCAGGCGCACGCCCTTGGCCTCGAAACGCTCCTCGCAGGCGAAGATCGCCGCCTTGGCGTTCAGCGTGTCGAAGATCGTCTCGATCAGGATGATGTCGGCACCGCCGTCGATCAGCCCGTCGATCTGCTCGCCATAGGCGGAGCGCAGATCGTCGAAGGTGACGGCGCGGAAGCCGGGGTTGTTGACATCGGGCGAGATCGAGGCGGTGCGGTTGGTCGGGCCGATGGCGCCGGCGACAAAGCGGCGGCGGCCGTCCTCGCGCTCGGCGCGGATCGCCGCGCGGCGGACGATCTCGGCGCCCTCCTTGTTGAGGTCGTAGACGGCGTTCTCCATCTCGTAATCGGCCTGCGCGATGCGGGTCGAGGAGAAGGTGTTGGTCTCGAGAATATCGGCGCCGGCCTTGGCGTATTTGTAATGGATCTCTTCGATCGCATCCGGCTGGGTCAGGATCAGAAGGTCGTTATTGCCCTTCTGATGGCAGGCGCAGCCGATGAAGCGGGTGCCGCGGAACTGGTCTTCGTCATAGCCGAGCCCCTGGATCTGCGTACCCATGGCGCCGTCGAGGACGAGGATGCGTTCGCTCGCGGCTTTGCGCAGCGCTGCGAAAACTTCATTGCCGTCACGTTTGCCCGTTTCCGGACCAAAGAGAGTATCAAACACGGGAGGGCTCCTTGACGTCGTAAGACCAGACAGTTCAAATCACATAAAGATATCTTTATGTCAATATATGCCTGTCGATTTCGTGCTTTGCAAGCCTGGCCCCATGACAGACTCGAATGGCCGCTATATAGGCATTTCAAAAGCATCACGCACGAAATCGGAGGAAGTGTCATGGCACCCGTGCTTGGAAACTGGACGAGCCGCGCCTATCATCGCGGCTGGCTGCTCGCCCAGGCAAACGGCCTCTTCGATTTCTTCCAGCACAATTCGATCAACCCGAAGGGCGGCTTCTACGATCTCGACGACACCGGCAGGCCGCTCGATGCCGAGGGCCAGGTGCGCGGCATCCATATCGCCGCGCGCGCGGTGCATTGCTTCTCGATCGGCACGCTGCTCGGCCGCCCGGGTGCGAGCGACCTCGTCGACCACGGCATGGACTATCTCTGGAACCATCACCGCGATCGCAAGAATGGCGGCTATTTCTGGTCGCTGAACAATGACGGCCCGGTCGATACCAACAAGCAGGGGTATGGCCACGCTTTCGTGCTGCTGGCCGCCTCCTCCGCCAAGACGATCGGCCATCCGCTTGCCGACGGCATGCTTGCCGACATCACCGAAATCCTGAACCAGAAATTCTGGGAGCCGCGCCATGGCGCCATCGCCGAGGAATTCACCGCCGACTGGCAGCCGCTCGACGGCGGCGCCTATCGCGGCCAGAACTCCAACATGCACCTGACCGAAGCGCTGATGGCCGCCTTCGAAGCATCAGGCGACCGGGATTACCTCACCAAGGCCGAAAGCATCGCCGATCTCGTCATCCGCCGGCAGGCGGGTTCGGTCGATTGGCGCGTCGCCGAGCATTTCGATGCCGACTGGAACCTCGACAAGCAATATTATCATCCGAACGAAATGTTCCGCCCGGCCGGTACGACGCCCGGCCACTGGCTGGAATGGGCCCGCCTCATCCTGCAGCTTTGGGCGCTCGGCGGCAAACGCATCGAGTGGATGCCGGATGCGGCCAAAGCCCTCTTCGAGCAATCCATGGCGCTCGGTTGGGACAGCGACAAGGGCGGCTTCTTCTATACGCTCGACTGGAACGACAAGCCCGCCAAGCGCAATAAGCTCTGGTGGCCGGCCTGCGAGGGTGCGGCCGCCGCGCATTTCCTCAACGAGCACCTGCCGAGCGACTATCACGAGGAATGCTACCGCAAAATCTGGAACGTCATCGAGCGCGCCTTCATCGACCACAAGAACGGCGGCTGGCACGAAGAACTGACGGAAGATCTCGTTCCCGCCCATTCGCTCTTCCCCGGCAAGGGCGACATCTACCACGCCCTGCAGGCCTGCCTCATCCCGCTCTTCCCGGCAACCGGCAGCCTGACGAAGGGCATTACTGAGGCCGGCGGCAGGCTCTGAGGTTCAGTCCCGGCGCCCGCCTATCCAGCAAATGGCCCGCTCAGAGCAGCGGCGCGAGCCGCAGCGTGTCCAGATCCTTTGCCAGCATCAGCGCCAGCGCCTCGACCACGAGATTATGGTCGTCGCGCTGGGGCAGGCCGGAAACGGTGACCGCGCCGATGCAGCCGGTACCCCTGACATTGATCGGGAAACTGCCGCCATGCGGCGCATAATCGGCGCTGGAAAGGCCGTTATCCTCGACCGTCTTGCCATCCTTGCCGAGCTTCAGGCCGGAGGCATAGCTGCTGCGGAAATAGCGCAGCACCATGTTGCGCTTGCGACGGACCCAGTTGACGTTATCGGGCGTCACACCCGGCAGTGCGGCATAGAAGACCGGCATCGAATGCAGGGTCACGTCTATCGCGACACCGAGGCCGCGCTCGGTGGCGAGTTCCTGCAGGAGCTTGCCGAGCTGCCATGCCGTCGTCAGGTCGAAAGCATCGAAGCTCAGCGCCTTCTCCTGCTCCGCGATCCGGCTGAGATCCTGTTCGATTGTCATGGATGAGCGCTCCTCTGCCGTGATGATCCGCTGCGACCATTCTCGCCGGAAGCGAAAAAGTAAAGCAAAACTTGGACCTGCCCCGGATCAGAGCTTCGGCGTCAGCATCTCGAAACGGTCGCGGATGGTGGCGCAGGTATCGCCGCCGAGCCGCGCAATGGCATCGACCGCGGCCGGATCGACATGCAGCCGTTCCGGATCGACGACGCCGTCGCGGTAATGCGCGTAGACGATCTCGCCCATGACGATCTGCCGCGAGCGGCCGAGCTCCAGCGTCACATGCCGCCGGCATTCGAAGGCGGCCGGCGCCTCGGCGATCCAGGGCGAGGCCACCTTCTCGCCCGGCACCGCCGTCAGGCCCGCCTCCTTCAACTCGTCGACGCCGCGCGGATATTTGCTGCCGCAGACATGCATCGCCTCGGCGATGGCGAAGGAGACGATGTTGACGGTGAAGACCTCGGTCATGCGGATATTGTGGCCGGTGTCCTTGAACGACATGTCGGCATTGTTCTCGACGCCGATCGCCAGGATAGGCGGATCGGCCGACAGGCAGTTGAAGAAGCTGAAGGGGGCGGCGTTGATCCGCCCGTGTTCATCGACCGTCGTCACCAGCGCGATCGGCCGCGGAATGATCGTGCCGATCATCAGCTTGTAACGTTCGCGCTCGGAAAGCTCTGTGAAGTCGAAGGAAACGGCCATGGCTCAGCCGAGCTTCCCGGCCGGCGAAAAGGCGCTCATCGCGCCGGTGAAGGGTTTCGGCAGCGGCGAGGCGTAGGAGCCGCGTTTGCTGGTGGAAAGCCCGAGCGACACCAGGGCTTCGGCCTGCTTGACGGCGGCTGCGACGCCGTCGACGACGGGCACGCCGTAGATATCCTGCAATTCCCTCGCCAGATCCGTCATGCCGGCGCAGCCGAGCACGATCGCCTCGGCACCGTCTTCTTCAAGCGCCCGCTCGATCTCGGCCCTGAGCTTGCCAATCGCGCCCGATGCCGCATCTTCAAGCTCCAACACCGGAATGTCGGAGGCGCGCACCTTGGCGCGCTCGCCCATGCCGTAGCGGCGCACCAGATTTTCGATCAGCACCCGCGACCGTTCGAGCGTCGTCACCACGGTAAAACGCTGCGCCAGGAAGCCGGCCGTCGCGACGGCGGATTCGCAAAGCCCGAGGATCGGGACATCGGCGAAACTCCGCGCCGCTTCGAGCCCGGTATCGTCGAAGCAGGCGATGACGGCCGCGTCGTAGCCGGCCGCCTGCCGTTCCCTCAGTTCGGAAAGCAGGCCGGGGATCGCCAGCGCCCCGTCATAATGGCCTTCGATGGAGACGGGCCCCATCTGCGAAGTGGCGGCGATGATTTCCGTGCCCGAAGCAGCCACCGCGCGCGCGGCGGTGGCGGCCTTCTCGGTCATGGAGACCGTAGTATTCGGGTTAACGATGAGAATGCGCATGTCAGTTGATCTTTGCCTGTCGACGGCTGAGCATCGTCATGACGCCGAGCGCGATGAGAATGATGGTGAAGGAAAACAGTGTCGTCACCGTGCCGAGCGCATAGAGCACCGGCGTCGTGACGTTGGTCGTCATGCCGTAGATTTCGAGCGGCAGCGTATTGTAGCTGCCCGAGGTCATCAAGGTGCGGGCGAATTCGTCATAGGAGAGCGTGAAGCCGAACAGGCCGACGCCGATCAGGCTCGGCGCGATCATCGGCAGCACGACATGGCGGAAGGTCTGCCAGGAGCTGGCGCCAAGATCGCGCGCCGCCTCTTCATAGGCCGGCGAAAAACGGTTGAAGACGGCGAACATGATCAGCACGCCGAAGGGCAGCGTCCAGGTGAGATGCGCGCCGAAGGCCGAGGAATACCAGGCGGGCTTCAACCCGCCCTCCTGGAAGACGACGCCGATGCCGAGCGAGACGATGATCGACGGCACCACGAGGCTGGCGACTGTCGCATAGAACAGCACGGTCGAACCGCGGAAACGGCGGCGGAAGGCAAGGCCGGCAAGCAGCGACACGGTGACGGTCACGACCATCACCATCAGCCCGAGGGTGAAGGACCGGCGGAAAGAGGCACCGAAATCGCCGACCGCCTGCTTTTCGAACAGGTTGAAGAACCAGTGGGTGGAAACGCCGTTCATCGGGAATGTCAGGCCGCCGTCAGGTCCCTGGAAGGAGAGGATCAGGATCGCCGAGAGCGGACCGTAGAGGAAGAGCACGAAGACGGCAAAGAAGATCGCCAGCAGATAGAATTCGGGGCCGCGTTTTTCGTGGTTCATCTCAAAGCTCCTTGCGGATATCGACGACGCGCAGGATGGCCGCCACCATCAAGAGCACCACGGCCAGCAGCACCACGGCATTGGCGGCAGCGGCCGGATATTGCAGCAGCGACATCTGGTTCTTCATCATCAGCGCCACCGAGGCGCTCTGGCCGCCGGACATCACCTGCACCGTCGAGAAATCGGCCATGACGAGGGTGACGACGAAGATCGTGCCGATCGCCATGCCCGGTTTGGCAAGCGGAATGACGACATTCCACAGCACCTGCCAGCCGGATGCGCCGGCATCGCGCGCCGCCTCGAACAGCGACCGGTCGATGCGCATCAGCGTGTTGAAGATCGGCGTCACCATGAACAGCGTATAGAGATGCACCATGGCGAGCACGACGGCAAAATCGGAATAGAGCAGCCATTCGATCGGCTGCGGGATGACGCCCATCTTGATCAGCGACGAATTGACGAGGCCATTGCGCCCGAGCACCGGGATCCACGAGATCATGCGAATAATGTTCGACGTCATGAACGGCACGGTGCAGACGAGGAAGAGGATCATCTGCGTCGAGGTCTTGCGGATGTGAAAGGCCAGGAAATAGGCGACCCAGAAACCGATGAGAAGCGTCAGCCCCCAGACGATGGCGGTGAATTTCAGCGTGTTGAGATAGGTCTTCCAGGTTACCCACGAACCGAGCGTGTCGGTGTAGTTCATGGTGAGGAAATCGGGATAGAGGCCGGCGAAGTCGTAGTCCCAGAAGCTGACGATTGCGATCATGGCGATCGGCAGCAGGAAGAAGAAACCGAGGATGGCGATCAGCGGTGTCGCCTGGAGATAGGAGATGGCTGAGGGGGAGAGACTCAATCTGCGCCCGGCCTGCCGCCCTTCCTCCGTGTCTGCTGCGATGCTTGCCATGTCCGGTTCTCCGTTATCTCATTGACTGGCATGGTCGAGGATGCCGCCCCCTCATCCGCCTGCCGGCACCTTCTCCCCGCTGGGGAGAAGAGGAATCGCGGCAGCGCCCCGGCCACCGCAAACCTTGCTTTCATTATGCGACTCTAGCCGCGAACTCCCCTTCTCCCCAGCGGGGAGAAGATGCCCGAAGGGCAGATGAGGGGGCGGAGCGAAGCGACGTCTTGAGCGTCAGCGAAAGACAATGCTGCCCCGCCCTGAAACATCAAGCCGCGATGAACTCGTTCCAGCGGCGGACCATGTAGCGGTCTTCGTCCATCACCGAGTTCCAGCAGGCGACGGCGCCCATGCGGGCTTCGAAGGCGCCGCCGTCGCGGACGGCTCCGGCCTTTTCCATCACCTTGCCCTCGGGCGACAGGATATCGCCCTGCGCCGGCTTGCCCTCGATCCAGTAGCCCCACTCGTCGGCCGACATGAAGTTCTTGGCGGTGTCCATGCAGGCGGAATAGTAGCCCTGGCGGTTGAGATAGCCGCCGACCCAGCCGGAGGTGTACCAGTTGATGTACTCGTAAGCCGCATCGAGCTCGGCGCCCTTCAGGTGCGAGGCAAGGCCGAGGCCGCCGCCCCAGGCGCGGTAGCCTTCCTTGAGCGGCTGGAAGGTGCAGGCGATGCCCTTGGAGCGGACGGCGGCGACGGCCGGCGACCACATCGACTGGATGACGACTTCGCCCGAGGCCATCAGGTTGACCGACTCGTCGAACGACTTCCAGAAAGCGCGGAACTGGCCGTCGCCCTTGGTCTTGATCAGGAATTCGATCGTCTTATCGATCTCTTCCTTGGTCATGTTGCCCTTGTCGGCATATTTGATCTTGCCGGCGGCTTCCATGATCATCGCGGCGTCCATGATGCCGATCGACGGAATGTTGAGGATCGCGGTCTTGCCCTTGAAGGCCGGATCGAGAATATCGGCCCAGCTGGTGATCGGACGGCCGGTGAGATCAGGGCGGATGCCGAGCGTATCGGCGTTATAGATGGTCGGAACCATCGTCATCCACTGGGTCGGCTCCTTGGCGAATTTCTTGGAATCCTGGGCTTCGACGAAGCCGACCGTGTGCGGCGCCGTGCCCTGGGCGATGACGCTGTCCGGCTTCAGCTTGCCGTTGATGAACAGCGGCACGATCTTGTCGTAATATTTCAGCTTCTTGACGTCCATCGGCTGCAGCACGCCGGTCGGGAACACCTTCTTGGCGATCCAGTATTCGATGTCGGCGATGTCGTAGCTGTCGGGCTGGGTGACGGCGCGCTGGGCGGCGGCGTCGGAATCGGTCGCCGTCATCTCCAGCGTGATGCCGAGATCGGCTTTGCACTTCTCGGCGATGGCATTGATGTTCGAGACGCCAGTACCGAACTGGCGAAGGGTGATATTCGTCTTCGCCCAGATAGTCGGGAAGCCGGTGATCGCGCCGGAGCCGGCAATGGCGCCGACGGCGGCGGCACCCGTCTTCAGCAGCGTGCGGCGGGAAAGACCCTTCCCAGCCTTGGTCGATGTCATCTCAGTCGTCATGTCAGTTCCCCTTTTTGTTGATGCGGAAGGATGGTTGGTGATGGTTCATGCAGAAGAGCGGCCGAGAAGCACGGCATCCTCGAGCGCCCAGCTGAGCGCGACGGCATCGCCGACCGAAACCGGCCGGGCGAAATAGTCGCTATCGTCTGATATGACGGTGAAGTCGTCGCTGCCGGCGCCGACAACGGTGATCTTCACCGAGGAGCCGCGATATTCGACGTTTGAGACGGTGCCGTTGAAGCCGAGCGTCCATTCGGTCGCCACTTGCAGGCGCACGCGGTCGGTGCGGATGCCGATATCGACCGGCTCGCCGACCTCCCTGCCCGCCCCGCGCACCGAAAAGCTCTGCCCTTCCGGCACAGTCATGACGAGCACGCCGTTCTCGCTTGAGGTCACCCGGCCGCTGAGCACGTTGTGATCGCCCATGAAGCGGGCGACGAAGGCGGTTGCCGGCTTCTCGAACACTTCGCGGGGCGCGGCCGCCTGCTCGATCCGGCCGTCATTCATGATGACCATGATATCGGCGAGCGCCATCGCCTCTTCCTGGCTGTGGGTGACATGCACGAAGGTGATGCCGAGCGACTTCTGCAGTTTCTTCAGTTCGGCGCGCATGCGGATCTTCAGGAATGGATCGAGCGCCGACAGCGGCTCGTCGAGCAGCAGCGCCTCCGGATCGGTGATCAGTGCGCGCGCCAGCGCCACACGCTGCTGCTGGCCGCCGGAAAGCTGGGCCGGGCGCCTGCTGGCATAAGGCTCCATCTGCATCAGCCTCAGCATATCGAGTGCCTTGGCCCGCCGCTCGGCCTTGTCGACGCCCTTCATCTTCAGGCTGAAGGCGACGTTGTCGATGAGGTCGAGATGCGGAAACAGCGCATAGGACTGAAACATCATCGCCGTGCCGCGCCTGGCCGGCGGAAAATCGGTGACAACAGTATTGCCGAGCCGGATATCGCCCGACGAAATGCTTTCATGGCCAGCGATCATACGCAGCGTCGAGGTCTTGCCGCAGCCCGACGGGCCGAGGAAGCAGCAATAGGCGCCGGCCGGAATTTTCAGGCTGATCCCATGGACGGCCGTCGTCGCCCCATAGACCTTCGAAACGGATACTATATCGATCTCTGCCGCTTTCGACATCATGCCTTCCCCTGTTTGGAAAAGACGATGCATCTGCCGTGCCAGATTCCATTGCATAGACCAAACCATTGTGAAACAACGGTTTTATCGACGATCCATCGATGAGGGAAAATTATGGGCAAGGCAGTGTCTGCACATGATTTAGGCTTTCGTGCTCAATTTGTGCAGAAAATCGTATACAATGATGCCGACGTTTCGGGCACAAATTCCGTTTAACTTTTGCCGCGAAGCCGGATATGGTTTGCCCGCCATCAGGGAATGATTTCATGAAATCCGCCGCCAAGGCTATGCAGGCCGAAGAATCCGCCGAAACCGGCGCGCAGCAGATCCGCGACGCCATTCGCGAGGCGATCGTCGAGCGCCGGCTTTCGCCCGGCACCAAGCTTTCGGAAAGCGATGTCGGCAATCTCTTCAACGTCAGCCGCACGCTTGCCCGCGCCGCCCTGCAGGCGCTCTCCTATGAGGGCCTCGTCAGCGTCGAGAAGAACCGCGGCGCCTTCGTCGCCTATCCCTCGCCGGAGGAGGCCCGCCAGATCTTTTCCGCCCGCCGCCTGGTCGAACCCGGCATATTGCGTGAGGCAGCAGTGCGGATCACCGCGGATGATATCAGCCAGCTGAAACAGCTGCTGCTGGAGGAAGGCCGGCTGATGAGCGAACGCGGCCAGACGGCGCGCCGCGCCGAGATCAAGGCGTCGGGCGATTTCCACCTGATGCTGGCGGAGATCTCAGGCAACGCGATCATGCAGCGCTTCATGGAAGAGCTCGTCGCCCGCTCATCCCTGGTGATTGCCCTTTACGGCCAGTCCACCGCGTCCAGCTGCGGCCATTCCGAACATGGCGAGATCATCTCGGCGATCGAAAGCAACGACCTCGACCGCGCCTGCCAGCTGATGCTGCATCACATCGCCCATATCGAGACCGATCTCGACCTGCGCGAACGCAAGAGCCTCGGCCTCAAGGAAGCCTTCGAGCTTTAATGCATGTCGCCCGGAAGTGTGCAGCGGTTCCGGGATAACGACATGCATCAAACAAAGAGCTAAAGCGCGTCGCATGAATCAAACTTGATACGACGCGCTTTAGGAATGCCTTTCAGGCTGCCGGCATACGAAGACGCCGGACGCGCGGCTTCGCCACGCCCCGTCGCGCGTCACGCGCAATCCGAAGTCCTACCAAGGCGTCTGCTTCGGCAGCATCTCGAAGGCCGCGAAGATATCCTCCGCAGTCCTCGGCTCATTCGAGCGCAGCTTGACGGTCCCGTCGCGCCCGATCAGGATCAGCCCGAACTCGCCGGATGGCGGGCCCTGCAGCCGCTCTCTGACATCGTCGGCATCGAGATCGGAGCCATCGTCGAACAGCGAGAAAGCGCCGCCGCCCGCGATGATGAAAACTTCGACGTCTTCCTCGATGAGACGCATATGCGCGTTCCGCAGCCATTCGTCCTGGATGACGGCGCGGTCGTCCTGGGCATCGGCAAAGATGATCAGCACCCGCTTCCTGTCGCGAAACTGCTCGAGCGACTGCGGAAGTTCCGGTTCACGCCGCGGCGTGCCGATGATTTCATGAACGATGGATTTCAGCATGGTGCTTATTCCTCACCCGCACTGGCGGCGGGCATGCCAGTAAACGGCTGGCAATGGGCGAGGTTCCGCCTGGAAGCGGAAAAGGATCGCAGCCATGGCCGCGATCCTCATCCTGTCAGTCGCGGTTCTGATCTTCGGCCGCGTGGGCCGAAACGGCGACGAGATCGACCGTGCCGTTGGCAAGCAGGCGCTTGCGCACCAGCACGCGCATGACACGCGCCGCCGTCGAGAAGGTCATCTGGTCGAGCGGGCCTTCGCCCTCCCACGGCTTGGTCAGCCGCTCGGTGACGGCGCCGACGATGTTCATCGGCACGATGTCGGTGCATTCGCGCATGGCTTCGAAAACGAAGCCGATGGGGATGACCCGTCCTTCGTAGGTCACGATCGGTTCGGTCAATTCGCTGTCCCATTCCTCGAAGGCATAAAGCGCTTCGCGAAACAGCTGCTGGAGGGTAAACGGCGCGTGGCCGTCATGAAGTGGCGGCAGGGCATTCATCATGTCTGTCTCCTCTTGATGGGTTGAAGCCAAAGTCCTCCGGTATCGGTCGCGCCAACGCGGGGAACGGACGTTTTTGCTGCCCCTGCGAACCGATTAACACGATTGATTCTATAGACTAACGCGCCGGGGTAAAGCCCATTTATCGGCTTTCGCGGAAGCCAATTCCATAACGCGCTGATTTTCTTGCGTCTTTTAGGCGAAATTTCCGCAGCCGCCACCTTTCCTGAAAATCCATGCCACAGCCTCTGGACCGCCCTGCAGTGGCGAAAAAACCCTGAAAAATCACGGAACTTTTGCCGCTGTAATCTGTTTTGTTCTCACACTTCGAAAAACAGTCTGGGGAATCACCAATGACGCAAATCCGTGAACCGGAGCGCCGAAGCAGGGTCGTGCGCGGCCGTCCCTACAGCCTTGACGAATTCGCTTCCAAATACGGCCTGGGCGGCGAGCAGGCCGAAAGCCTTTTCACCCGTTTCGGGCCTTCCTCGATCGAACTCGACCTGCTGATGGCCGCCAAGCGCCGCCTGCCCGTTCGCCACGACAGACCGCTTCCGCAGGACAGAATTGCCGAATGAAGCCTTTAACACATGGAATGGATAGATGAGCGACAGACGCCACGAATGGATCAGCAAAAGGGCCTACGCGATCTGGGAAGAACAGGGCCGCCCCGACGGGCGCGATGACGATCATTGGCGCCAGGCGGTTGCCGAGCGGGCCGCGCTGGAACGCACGCAGGCCTCGGTCGACGGCCGCGAGGTGCTGGTGAAATTCCGCCCGAAGCAGCCGAAGCCCGAACTGCCGCGCCAGGACTGGATCAACCCTTCGACAAAGGTTGGCTGACCTCTATCTCGGCTTCGGCGCCGGTGGCCGCCCCCGTCCTTCGAGGCCCCTGCGGGGCACCTCAGGATGAGGGCGGGGAGAGGGTGCGGCGTGCCTCTTCACAGAGTGAAACGGCACGCCAGAGTCCAGTCTGCAAACACGGCTCAACGATCAGCCCACCAGCCACGCGGCACAACAATTAGCCCTCATGGTGAGGAGACCCGCAGGGCCGTCTCGAACCACGAGGGCGGGTGGCATGCCGATACGTTTGAGCGCCGGTGGCCGCCCCCGTCCTTCGAGGCCCCTGCGGGGCGCCTCAGGATGAGGGCGGAGAGAGGGTGCGGCTTGCCGCATCACAGAGTGGAACGGCACGCCGGAGCCCCAGCCTGCAAAACACCGGCACGCCAGAGCCCAATTGCAAAACACGGCACAACGATCAGCCCACCAGCCACACGGCACAACAACTAGCCCTCATGGTGAGGGGGCCCGCAGGGCCGTCTCGAACCACGAGGGCGGGTGATCGCCACTCTAGGACCGCACGATTGCTGCTCACTCGCTCCGCATGCTAGCCTCCCGCCATGGAAGTCACCGTCTACATCCCCCGCTGCAGCGACGGCTCTTATTACACCGGGCTGACCAAGCAGGAGATCGAGGCGCGTGTCTGGGAGCACAATGCCGGGAGCTATGACGGCTACACCGCCAAGCGCTTGCCCGTCGAACTCGTCTTCACCGAAACCTATGACCGCATCATCGACGCCATCGCCCGCGAGCGCCAGATCAAGGGCTGGTCGCGCCGCAAGAAGGAGGCGTTGATTGCCATGGATTACGAGGCCTTGCCGGCGTTGTCGAAGCGCGGGCCGGTCAAGGTGGAGTGAGCGGGGGTGGCCGGTGGCCTGCCTCGTCCTTCGAGGCCCCTGCGGGGCACCTCAGGATGAGGGCGGAGGGAGGGCGCGGCTTGTGGCTGACCGGAGAGCGGAGCGGCAGCCGACAGCTAGAGTCAGCATGCACGGCTCGGCCGTACTGATCGCCCGCCAGCAACACGACATACCGATCAGCCCATCAGCCACCTAGCATACCGATCGCGCGCCAGCCACACGGCACCACGATCAGCCCTCATCCTGAGGTGCGTAGGCCAAGGGCCGGAGCCTCGAAGGACGGGGGCGGGTGATGGGCGCAGCCCCTATTGCCGGAGAAGTTACCGGTGACCGACCTCGTCCTTCGAGGCCCCTGCGGTGCGCCTCAGAGCCTGTGAATGTTTTGTGGCGGTGTCGATGGGATTGTGATTCTGTTGGGTGGTTGATTTGCTTGGGGGATGATGGTGAGCGACGAGCTGTTCGAAGGATTGCCGGTGCATGGATCGCAGCGCAGTGCTCAGGCGGGGCGCGGGGCGGCGCGCATGCGCGAGCCGGTGCGCGATCAGATCGAGTTGCGTGCCGTGGATATCGACAGCTTGATCGGCCAGGATCACGCGGTGCGCGTGATTTGGAGCTATGTCGAGGGACTGGATCTGAGCGCGCTTGAAGATCGGATCAAAGCGCGTGAGCAGCGGCCGGGCCATCCGCCGATTTCGCCACGGCTTTTGCTGGCGCTGTGGCTCTATGCCAGCAGCGATGGCGTCGGCAGTGCGCGGGCGCTGGAACGGCTGTGCGGGAGCCACGACGTCTATCGCTGGCTGTGCGGCGGCGTCTCGGTGAACTATCACACGCTGTCGGATTTTCGGGTTGGTTGCGCCGATCTGCTCGACCGGCTGCTGGCCGAGCATCTGGCGGCGCTTGCCGATGCCGGCCTCGTCGCTTTCGATAATTTGGCGCAGGATGGCGTGCGGGTCCGGGCGAGCGCGGGTGCCGCCTCGTTCGGCCGCAAGGCGACGCTTGATCGGCATCTTTCCATTGCCGAGGCGGTTGTGGATCAGCTCAAGCGCGAGGTCGATGCGCGTTCGGATGCCAGCACTCGGCGCATCGAGGCTGCCAGGCAACGAGCGGCGCGTGAGCGCGGCGAGCGGCTCAGAGCAGCCAAGGCCGCTCTTGACGAGATTCAGCGCCATCGCCAAGCGCGCGAAGAAAAGCGCGGCAATGGCAAAAAGCCGAAGGAGCCGCGCGCCTCCAGCACGGATGCGCAGGCGCGGGTGATGAAGATGGCCGACGGCGGCTTCCGTCCGGCTTATAATGTGCAGGTTGCGAGCACCGCCGGCGAGCAGTTCGTGGTCGGGCTCGAGGTGACCAATGCCGGCTCCGATCGCGGCCTCATGCGGCCGATGCTGGAGCGGTTGCGCGCGCTGAGCGGCCATCTGCCGCGCCGCTATCTCGCCGATGGCGGCTTTTGCAGCGCTGAAGATATCGAGTGGGCGCACGGCGAAGGGGTCGAGGTCTTTTGTCCGCCCACGCAGTCCAAACACGGAACCGATCCCTTCTTGCCGCGGCGCGGCGACGGTGCGGGTGTGTCAACCTGGCGGACCCGCATGGGAAGCGAGACGGGCAAGGCTCAGTACAAACCCCGCTCGATCTGCGAATGCATCCATGCCCGCTGGCGCAACTGGAATCTGCGACAATTGACGGTGCGCGGCATCGAAAAGGTCCAGGCCGTCGTGCTCTGCTACGCACTCACCAACAATATCCTGCAAGGCCATCGGCTTGCCAATGGCTAAACCAGGGCAATCACCCTGACGCCAACACGCGACCATCAAAACGCACCGCGTAATCGGCTAACGCTCGATGGCATCGGCCAGCCAAGACCAGCCAACACTGGCCTGAAACGCACAAGATTCAAAAGCTTCACAAGCTCTCAGGATGAGGGCGGAGAGAGGGCGCGGCGAGCCTCACCGGAGAGCGGAACGAAGCTGAGATCAGCCCACCGGCCACCTAGCACACCGGTCGCCCGTAGCCGCACGGCACCACGACCAGCCCTCATCCTGAGGTGTGCAGGCCGAAGGCCGGAGCCTCGAAGGACGGGGGCGGGTGATGGGCGCAACACCCATTGCCGGAGGAGACATCGGTGGCCGGCCTCGTCCTTCGCGGCCCCTGCGGGGCGCCTCAGGATGAGGGCGGAGGGAGGTTGTGGCTTGTGGCTTGTGGCTTGGGGCTTGGGGCTTGCCACTTGCGGCTCGCGCGCGCCAACAATGGCACAGTCTAGCCGTTTCCCGAGACACCAGCGCCGCCATTGGAAACACTTCATCAAGCATAATGGCACAAATCCAGGGAGTAGCGGCTTTCCGTCTGCCCGGCCGCGGCATTGCCGCTCGACACTCTCGTCGCAAAATCGGAAACGGATGAGAATGAAAACGTGGTCGCTTGCGGGACACGGATTTCGTCTTGCCGTGGCCGATCCTGGTGCCTAGCCGATCCGGTCAATATCGGGAAAAGCCTGAAACGCCCGACCGGGCCGGCCACGTCAGAAGAGGTTGTTTTCCACGCAAAGCGCCCGGTGGACCTCGGTCCAGAACAGCGCCAGCGGGGTGTCGCCGTTGCGTTCGGCAACGAGCGCGCGGATCAGCGCTTCGGAGCCTGCCATGTCGTGCCAACTGGATTTCAGGCCCTTGGCGGCCTGTTGGCATTCGGCAATCTCGAAGGGTCTCTTGCTGTCCATATGAGGTCTCCTCGTGGAAAGGCGCTAGCAGGCGGAGCCGGGATTGTCATTCCCCGCATATGTGGGGATGCCTTGTATTTGTGACGGTCCTCACGGTAGGATTGAGGGAATTGGGGCAGTGGAAATGATCGAGAATACCTACAGCGAAAAGTTCGAACCGGCCTTCGAACAGATCAAGGCGGCAGCCAATGTGGATACGGCCATCCGCATCCTGCAGGCGGAATACGGCCTCGATTTCGTCACCTACCACCTCGCCCAGACGATCGCCAGCAAGATCGATTCGCCCTTCGTGCGCACCACCTATCCGGATGCCTGGGTCTCCCGCTATCTGCTGAACAGCTATGTGAAGGTCGACCCGATCGTCAAGCAGGGCTTCGAACGCCAGTTGCCCTTCGACTGGAGCGAGGTCGAGCCGACGCCGGAGGCCTATGCCATGCTGGTCGACGCCCAGAAGCACGGCATCGGCGGCAACGGCTACTCCATTCCCGTCGCCGACAAGGCGCAGCGCCGCGCGCTGCTGTCGGTGAATGCCCGCATCCCGGTCGACGAATGGAACGAGCTCGTCCGCCGCTGCCGCAACGAATGGATCGAGATCGCCCATCTGATCCATCGCAAGGCCGTCTACGAGCTGCACGGCGAGAACGACCCGGTGCCGGCCTTGTCGCCGCGCGAGATCGAGTGCCTGCACTGGACCGCGCTCGGCAAGGATTACAAGGATATCTCGGTCATTCTGGGCATATCCGAGCACACGACGCGCGATTATCTGAAGACCGCCCGCTTCAAGCTCGGCTGCGCCACGATCTCGGCCGCCGCCTCGCGAGCCGTGCAATTGCGCATCATCAATCCATAATCTTCGGCCGGCGCATCTCGTGACGCCAGCGCTCATACTTTTGGGCTAATCCCCCCATCTGAGGGGGCCCATCTGAGGGAATTTCCGATCCGGCCGGCCTGAACCATTCTGCTCTCCACGGACTTGCAAACGCTGGAGGGCAAAATGTTCGTTATCATTCAGGCACATGAGTATCAGAAATACGCTGCCGTACTCGATCAGATGTTTCGCCTGCGCAAAAAGGTGTTCGCCGATACGCTCGGCTGGGACGTCCCTGTCGTCGGCCCCTACGAGCGCGACAGCTACGATGCGCTGGCCCCGGCCTATCTCGTCTGGTGCAACGACAGCCGCACCCGTCTTTACGGCGGCATGCGCCTGATGCCGACGACCGGCCCGACCCTTCTCTACGATGTCTTCCGCGAGACTTTTCCGGATGCCGCCGATCTGATCGCGCCGGGCATCTGGGAGGGCACGCGCATGTGCATCGACGAAGAGGCGATCGCCAGGGATTTTCCCCAGATCGACGCCGGCCGCGCCTTTTCGATGATGCTGCTGGCGCTCTGCGAATGCGCGCTCGATCACGGCATCCATACGATGATTTCCAACTACGAGCCCTATCTCAAGCGCGTCTACAAACGTGCGGGCGCCGAAGTGGAAGAACTCGGCCGCGCAGACGGCTACGGCAAGTACCCCGTCTGCTGCGGCGCCTTCGAAGTGTCGGACCGTGTGCTGCGCAAGATGCGCGCCGCCCTCGGCCTGACCCTACCCCTTTACATCAGACATGTTCCGGCCCGCTCGGTCGTGACCCAATTCCTGGAGATGGCAGCATGAACCGCCTCGCTGAAACCGCAATACAGAAAGATATCGGGGCCCTGGAGCGCCACGTGCTCGCCTCCCGCGACATCGCCACGCAGATCGGGGATCCCTTCCTCTCCTACCTCCTCTCGATGGCGCTGTTCACCATCTACGAGAAGAAGGCTCACCACGAGAACGAGGCGCTGAAGAGCAGCTTCAGCTGAGGGCGCGACCCCCTCCGCACGCCTGAAGACGAGCATGTCTCCCGGCGCCTCGCGCGCAGCCGCAAAACCTGTCCCCGTTTTGCGGCTGTGCGCCCCTTCATGTCATCAGCGAATTGCCGTCACGTCATCAGGGAATCGATCGTCGAGATCAACGCGTCGTGCATATAGGGCTTCGGCAGGAAGGCGGTATTGGCGGGCAGCGCCATGGGGTCGAGCCGCACCATGCCCGAGGTGATGATGATGCCGATGTTCGGCCGCATCGCCCTCACCCGCTTGGCAAGCTGGATGCCATCCATGGTACCCGCCATATTGACATCGGTGAACAGGATATCGACATCCTGCCGGCCCTTCAGCACCACCATCGCCTCGTCGGCATTCGCCGCCTCCAGCGCCACATGGCCGACCTCTTCAAGCACATCGAGAACATTGAACCGGATCAGCGGCTCATCCTCGACGATAAGCACCACGGCACTGTTCAACGCCACCATCTGCGATCGCCCTCCTTCATCGAATCCAATCTCTGTAATTGTCGCCGGCGCGAGAAGGTTCCAGTACCGGCGCCGATGAAATATGCATCGTCCACAGATGCTTGCGCTCTGCGCTTGTGGCTCCCTGCAATTTGCGTTAGAGCGAACCGATGCTGCGGGAACCATTGCCCCGGCATCCAGGCGCCGGCCTCCGGCGCCAAGGCGCCACCACCGGCGTCCGGGCCTGTAGCTCAATGGTTAGAGCCGGCGGCTCATAACCGCTTGGTTGGGGGTTCGAGTCCCTCCGGGCCCACCATTTATTAGTTCGTCATCATCGATGATTTTTTCGTCAATACGATTGCGAAGGTGGGCGTTTTTTTTATTGCAAAAACAGCCTCGAAGAGGCGCATTTCGACCGGCCGATTGCCTTTGGTTTCGCACGAAACTCCGGCGCAAAATTTGGCATGACGTTTGGATTGTCCGGCAAATGTTGCCCGCAGCGCCTTCGTTCGAGCGAACTGCCTTGATCCTTGGCGAACAGGATGCAACACCGACGTCTTCAATTTGTGAACAACCGACGGCAATCGGAGCCTACGTGACCTCTCTGAACTCACTCGATGGAAATGCGCTCAATGTATCCCTCGAGTTCGACAATTTCGCCTTGCGCGGACTTCAAGCGTCCAAAGTCATCGGCATGTCTCGGGCATCCGGCCAACCGCTCCCCGTCGTACACGCGGGATGGTCCTCCATCGACTCGGCTTTAATTCCGGCGCGTGCCAGCATCGCTGGCAAAGTCGCCGTCGCCTTCCAACCGTCGGGCCGTCGGGCCGTCGATACTCATCACCAGGATTGGTTTCGATTTAAACTGGCTGCTCCGTAGATTTCAGCCTCAGGCGGTATTTGCCAATCTCAAGCTATCTGGTCCAAACACGTCCTTCGAAAAGCCATTCGGGGACCTTTACATTTCCGCAGCGAGGATAGTTGGCAAAACACTGGCGAAGCGTCCGCACTGACGTGTACGCTACGCGAATAAGGTCACGTTGTTGCTGATAATAGACCTCATCAAAGACATTGTCTTCGATCTGGTGGGCAGGACGCTGCCGCGCTTGACGGACTGTTCGAAAGCCAGTCATCAAGTCTCGTTTAAAGTCTACGTCCTCCGTCCGGAAGTTCCCGTCAATCCATTCATCAAGGAGTCTGATCGTTCCTTTCGGCTGCACGATTTTGCGCCCATCTTCCATGTGACCACGCTCTTCCATCTCCATGTCTCCGTGGAAGAAATCACGATTTATGTCGTCTGATAGTAACTGATCCAGGAGTAGGCAGAACGCCGAGAACTCCGCACGGGTAGGACGAATTAGGAAGCCGAACCCTGCAGGACGGCGGTATGCATCGTAGTTAGACCGAAAGAGTGCCTGTTTGCCCATACAGGCGCACATCTCATTGATGATCCGCTTTTCCTTCAGGAACGCATCGAACACGGAAACGCGTTCTGGGAACTGCCCGAGTATTGAAGTTCGATAGTAGTCTGGATGCAGACCGAAATCACCGTCGACCTCGAAACGATACCAGCTTTGTTGCTGCTCCGGCGAGAGATCATTGAGATATCGGAGGAAGGCCGCCACGTACCTATTTATCTCGGAATCAAAAGCGAAGCCGAATTTGTGGAATTCGTCATCCTCCGCATTTGGGTGCTGACGAAAAATCGTCCCGTGAATGTCGTCTACCTCGTATCGGTAGCGCGGATCGTTGCGGTACTGTTCGAGTACGTCGAGGCGAAACGCACGAAAATCGAGCTGAGGCGCGCCCTCGCGCAGAGCTGAAGTGTAAGGCCGTGTGGCGTCGTGAACCACACCGCTGAGGCGAAGGGCCTCAGCGGTCGGATATAGGCACCCGTGATTTAGCTCACTAGGTCGGCGAAGTCGTTCGACTTGTACCTCGGGTAAGCGAGGATCATGCCTTTTAATGTGGATGTTCTCATCATCCTCATGTGTAATTAAATCGACTAGACGATCCTCAATCAGGTCGATGACGGCTTGGATTTCCCGCGGGTCTTTAAGGTGAAACGTTCCCCAGCCATTGAAGTCACCTGACTCTAGGTACCAATGAATTGTGGCCTGCAATATTTCGTCACGATCCACTGCATAGTCCTCCTCGCAAATGCGACCGAGATTGCCTTCGCACACAGCAAGGGATGGCGATTATGCCGCCTCTCGAGGCATCATCGCCATCTGAACGCTGGAATAACGCTAAAAACCTGCTGGCAATCGTCGCTGAGCATTTTCGCTACGTACGAGACTACCGCCGTCTCGTCTTCCCTATCGCCCGACCTATGGGATCGGCCGTTGAATTGCGGGACCGCAATCCCTCCTCTGGTGATACGAAAATCCGAACCGGGCCGTCCGACTTTGGCGAGCACAAGCTCGGTTTTCGAGATGTAGGCATCCGA
This sequence comes from Rhizobium sp. BT03, assembly GCF_030053155.1. Classification (NCBI taxonomy): domain Bacteria; kingdom Pseudomonadati; phylum Pseudomonadota; class Alphaproteobacteria; order Hyphomicrobiales; family Rhizobiaceae; genus Rhizobium; species Rhizobium sp. BT03. The sequence goes on along the minus strand of NZ_CP125640.1, from coordinate 4,075,889 downwards.
GGTCGACCGCGACAAATCTATCATGGGATTCTCTGGAAAACTTAGATCAGCCCCAGCATTGGCAAGATCACGAACCGGCCAACGTTCATAATTTAAATGCAAGTCGTGACCACCGTGGACTTTCACAATCGCTCCCCTGAGATCATACCTGACCGGGATCGATGCGCATTCCCGAAGATAGGCAGCGAGCCCAGGCAGGTCACGTCTAACTACCTCCACATAGGCTTGTTGGCTTCTTCGGAAATATTCGTCGAGTGTATGCGCGAGCTTCGCTCGCGCGACAGGAGCGTTGAAGTCGAGATCACGAGGTTCAACCCACCACTCATGCAGAACTGTTATGCCATCAGACATGAGCCCATCAATGTCTTCGATAAGCTCTCCAGTATGAATGTATTGCGCGCGCGAACGCAAACGGTCACCCATTCGTCGATTGGAAATCGGCAAGAGGTCCGCCTTGCAATGCTCAAGATCGTATGGAGCCGAAAATTTCATGGAATAGAACCGCGCTAGATGACGCAGACGACTGAGAACCGTTTCCTGCGTCCATACTGGACCACCTCTTAGTCTTCGGCAGTCTATCAACTCCTTGATAGCGTCAGCGATCCTTTGCGCGCCCAAAATTCGTCCAGCACCTGCGTCATAGTCTTGCTTGTCCAGCGCAATGCCCCACGACCTGTACGGCTCTTCAGCTTCGCCAAAGCGCACCCGCGTATCATCTTGCTCGGCATCGAAAAAGGAGAAGTTCACGAAACCACGGTCAATGTGGCCCTCGATTCCAAGTGCGGAAACCGGTCTTCCAGCTAGCCGCGACCTGACGTCAAAGGCGAATTGGTCCGAAAAGTGTGTTCGAAGTAGTACCTCGATACTCGTCAAGACATCGGTGAGCAGCGCCTCTGCTACGTTTCTCGAATTAGAAACTGGACGGCGTTCACCGTCCCCAATCGTAAACTTCAATGATGCAAGGGCGACTTTGATACTTTGGCCTGCAAGTGCTTCCCACACTACCCTGCTGGCTTCCGGAGTCGGTGCGCCGGAAAGGAGAAGGCCGGGAAACTGTGACGAGCCATCGGTGCTTATTGCATTGAGAGAAGCCAACAATTCGGCCGGCGGAAGCCGCAACAGCCGTTGCGCACGGAAAAAGTCTGCCAGCCCTTCGTGAACGAGTTCTACGCTTGTACCGCGGATGGTGATCGCGTCCGCATCGGCCAACTGATTTAAACCTGCAGAGACATCCATCTCCTTCGCCAGTTGGAAGCACCTTCCGATATCCATTGGTCCAATGGCGGTTTGAGCCGAAAGCTCCTCGAGGAACGCCCGAAGCTGAGCTTTCTCGACGACAGGAAAAGGATGGAGAATTCTGCCAAGCCACTCCTCATAGAGCGTATTTACGTTTGTCGGAAACCGTTCGAACGAATGGTAATGGTTCGCAACGAGGCTGGCGAGCAGTGGAATTTGGCAGAGCTGCACCAAGTGTTCGGGCAATTTGAATCGAGAATAGCCGCGGTCCCGTAACTCCCGACCGTTGACCAACAAGGCCCACATATCCTTTTCGTCGAAGCCGCGCAGGCTAAAGGTCGAGAGAGCGATGTCGGGTAGCAAGTTGGGTCGGGACAGCACCAGTATACGGCTTTTTGGAAAGTCCCGGAGGATATTCCTAAGCTGCGTTGTGAGTTTAGGGCGCTCCAAGGAAGAAACCCGGTCAAACGCGTCAGCGACAATCAACACGCCGTTCGTCTTTGCCTCATCCTTGAAGGCCGAGAGGTTGTACCCCGGAACGTGAGCGGAAACTCGACCTACTAGATAGGTCTCAAGCGTACATTCTCCTACAGGCACATCGGGCAGGAATACTTCGAACGGTAGCTGGGCGGACGAACCTTCCAGTCGCTTCTCGAGTGCCTCGAGAAGCAGCGCTTTCCCGAGAGTCGTTTTGCCGAAACCTGACGAGCCGAGGACGATTGCGCCCTTTTCGTTGCCGTCTAACACAAGCTCAGCTTGAACGTCGTCCTGCCCCGCCCTGGTCAGAAATCGGGGGACAGTGAAACTCAGTTCCCTTTCACATCTCCGGGTCTCGTTCGTCTCGTACTCAGACAGGTCTCTGCGGACAACGTCCATGTTTTTGAAGCGCAAGCCCGTGCAGAGCGATAAAAGCGCATCCCTGGACGCCAAGCCCTCAAGATGTCCCCGGCTAGCTGCAAGATTTTCGACGGAGTCTGAAAAAACCAGTTCGCTGTCACCAACTATCTGGAGTTGCCAAACTTCGACCTGCTTGCCGTTTGTCAAAAGGTAGAGCGGCGTCCTGATATTCTGGGCATAGGATTCTGCCTGCTCCCGGCCCTGGTCTAACATTTCCCTCGGGTGTTTCGTCTCAACGACCAATAGTGCCGTAGCGCGGCAATGCGGCCTGTCTGCGTAAACCACGAAATCGGCTTCAGGCTTCCTGCCGATACGGCTATTTCTGCCTTCGCGAAAGAGTACACGCTTTTTAGCGGCGATGTTGTCGAGAGCGTGGCCGAGCGCGAGAAGCAAGGGCGTCACGAAGCGCGTTTCGACGTCTGCCTCGGACTCGAAATCCGAATGTTCCCTTGTCCAAAAGTCGTCCATCGAGATTCCCGACGAGTTGAGACAAATTATCAATGTGGGAAGACCCCACATGGTCGTTCGCTGTTGTGAACAACAGCATTTTACTCTGACTAATTCACACGGACTTGTGATTCTGAGAAGGCGCGCCAGTCCCGTAGTTCCCGCTTCGCCGACTAGCGATGTACGCCACGTCTAAGTGGAGCGCGGATATTCCGTTGCGGATGCCACTCTTGGTCAGAGGCAGTTAAAATTTGCGGTAACTTAAATACCGGCGGCGAGGCTCATCAGTGCTTTGATGTCCACTGCGAAGTCTCTTGGTTCCTGCGGGCCGCCCTTGTGGATGACGCCAGCCACCTTGTGATCGGTATCGGTCAAAGGACCACCGGACATTCCTTGGGCGAGCTTCTGGGTTACCTCGATTAGTTGCACTGCGCTTTTCACGGGAAGGGCACTGACTTGGCCAGATCGAATATTAAGGCCATCGCCAGGACCAAAGGAAGGATACCCAAGCGCTGTGAGCGAATCGCCGACCATCACACTGCGAGTCGCCGGCACAAACTCGTAGTAATCGTTGGCAGGAATGCTGTGCTCCAAAATTGCGATATCGCGGACCGGACAATGTTTCACGACCTTAACCTTAAAGACGTTCGATCTCTTCTTTGGATGATAAACGTCAATTTCCGCGCCCGCCATTGTGGCTTCGGATACACAATGCCAGGCGGTAATCAGTCCCACGTCTTTTAGGAAAAAGGCGCTGCCCTGTGCACACTCGCCTTCCCAATGTTCAAGTACCCATACCGCACGCTCCCGAACTTCCTCTGGTGTCGCCGAAAGCTTGATCTTGTTCGATGGGAAAGAGTTATTGAATCGTGATGCCAGGCCACGAAAAATCGGATCGGACCTCCCTTTGACACTGCCGATCCACGCAATCTTTCCCTTTAGATAGCTGTCGATGGGACAAGTGCCGCCGTAATCGTCTACGAAGGTCTTCTGTGCGGCAGCTAAGCCGTCTTTCTCAACGGAATATAACGCGCTTCGCACGTCTCTGACGAATCTGCGATCCACATTGAGACCTTCGTTAATCTTCAGGCCAGTGACTATTCGTCGGGAATATCGGTCCGCGTAATGAACCTTACTGGCGTTGAGTTTAAATCCGTTATTGACAAAGGCTGCCTTCAACCGCGGCATCAGCATCTCGGGGTCGAAATTGCCGGCTGGAGGCACGATGCCTTCGAATAGCGGGGACAACGGCTGATAGCTGGAGAAGGTAATGTCATCTGCATATCTGGTGTAGATGCAGTGTGCTTTCTTCGCGATCAATTGAAGCTCTTTGTCGAGCCTGAAACAGATCATGTTAGAGAGTACGGGGCTGCTGGGAGCCCCTTGCGGGAGGTGTCCCCTGTTGCAGCAAATTCTCGCGACGATATCCGCCGCGCCACTGTCTACGCCGAGGGCCTTGAGGAGGCCTGCAATGCGGTTCTCGGAGATCGAGCCGAAGAAATTTTCAATGTCCAGATTTATCGAAAACTTGCTTCTCAGGTGCGAGGATGCATTTGTCCGCACGGACCGATCAATCACAAAGCCATGGACTGGATCGCGAGGACTATACATTTGGTCAAGTAGGTCGGCGATGTACCGCTGAAGCATTTTCAGGCGGTCGTCAGGAGCATTAATTACTCTGCTCTTGCCCGAGCCTTTAGCTATCTCGAAGTCGTTGTACATGCGGTGGCGAAACCACCAGATTTTCTTGAGCTCGGCAGGTGAGACGCCCAAATAGCGAAGTAACGCAACATCGTTGGTGAGTGCCGCAGGAAGATTGATTCGGAACTTGAAGCCGCCGAAAACGGTTGCGGGATGCGGCACGAGGTCTCCCTCCAATCACGCCATGTGCACGAAGCATTATGTGGCGCGCAACGATCTTGCGATGGACATTAGCTCTTACGCCGCAGTTACGACAGCGCGTATGCGAGGGGAGACCTCGTAGGCAAAGACGTATCAAGCAGCGTTCGTAACTGGTAGTGGTAAATGGTCTTATTCACAGACATCACGTAGCGGAGTCGAGGTAGGTTGGCTGAATCCCCCTCCTGGCACGAAGTCGCCGCTAGCGTCACCCATCGGTATATCCCCAGTTGTCCGGAGATTAGACCTTTGCCCGAGAGCTTCTACTTCCTACATGCAGGCCGGATAAGGCAGCTTCCCGGCGCATTCACGTCGGCCGCATGATCAGCCTGATCGTCGAACCACCTGCCTTTCGATAGAAGTTGTGGTACTTATTAATGGATGTCGTTGTTCTCGGGAGGATAGCAATTCATGGTCGTGCACAGGGATATGACGAGCGACGAATGGAAGTGGCTTGTGCGCCTTTGCCAACACGAAGCCGATAGCATTCCGAAGGAAATCGAAGCGCGGTTCACCCAACTTGGTCTGTTGGGGCCGAATGGTCTTTCGGACAATGCCAGGAATCTGGTTCAAAATGAATTGCTGGCAGAGCGGCGGAACAGACTGCAAGGGCTTCACTGAGTGATGACCTTGGGCGCCCAGCAGGAGTCCAAAGTGGTGATGTTCATTGCGGCACGGCTCAGGCCGGAAATCCGACTATCTAGGCGGCGGGCGTTCGAACGCCTAGATTTTGGGCTTTACCGACAAACCACATTCACCAGGTCTGGTTTGTCGGCCGCTAATAGCTACAAGACCGCCCATCGCTCGGCCTGAAGCCATCCGCGCAGGCCGGGTTGAGCGGGCGGCTCTCGTGATAGTAACCGCCGCCGATCGACGAGGTCTGGTCGAGATCGGATGACGTGCAGGCCGAAATGATCGTGGCAAGGCTGATCAGCGTTCCGGTCGCGATAAGTGCGAAAAATCGGTTCATCTGAGCTTCTCCTTCGGAGGACATGGGTTTTGCCCGAAGGGGGTAATTTACCACGCGATCACGCGCATTTGTGGGGATTTATGGCAGTTTACCCGCTTGGCACGCCCTCCTAACGCCAATGTGATTGGCTTTCGGCCTGCACTCAAGCCATGCACCGTCACATAACTGTCATGCAAAATTGCCCATTGCGACGGCAGCCTGGGCAAAATATATGCTGCCGCCTAACAAAAAAAAGAATGAGTGAACTGCCATGAGTGCCATACAGAAGCTTTTCAACCGCAATCTCCTGACCCGTTTTGTCACCGGTCTCGGTGCGGTTCCCCAGCGTTTTCGCGACGCGCGCGAAGAGCGCAAGCCTGCGATTCATCCCTCCTTCATGGATGATTTCGGCGCTTAAATCAGCGCTGCATCCTTCAGCGGTCACTGCAAATCCGGTTCCGGATGATGTAAGGCTTTCCGCCAGGGCTAGCGAAGTAAGAACCGCAGAAAAGAATGCGCTCCGTTGCGGTCCTAGCCACACAAGTTACCCACCCCATCCGTCGCCCTCGGGCTGACCCGAGGACCCATAGCCAGCGCACTGCGTTGGCGTTCGCACGGACAATGGCGACCGCAGCCCAGTAACTCGAGCGAGGCGTGCGGCATGGATACTCGGGTCAAGCCCGAGTATGACGGAACGTGGTGGGCGCCATCGCAGCCCGACACGATCCGCACCTGGCTGCCTTCCAGCAAAGGTTGCAAAGTGCCGGCAAACCCAAAATGTCATCCGCATCGCACTCGCCCGAAAACTCCTGGTCATTCTCAACGCAAAAGCACGAGATGCGCGAAGAGAATTCGAATATGCGACTTGACAGCCCAGATAGTCGCTCATTCCTGTGTCCTCAGGGCATTGCCCCGAGGACACTGGAATGAGGGAAGAGAGGGACGAGGCCCTCGTACCTAGCCGATCTCCCGGCGGGGCAGAGGGGGGCCCACACGGCACGCCCTCTCCTTCCACGCCCGCACCCCACACATTTTTCTTTCCATGCGCACTCGCCCTTCCCTTCCGCCGCAATAGCTTCACAATCAACCGACAGAAAGTTCATCCGGGAAACGACAACTAGGGAATGAAACATGGCGCCGATGCTTTCCAAGACTCTTCTGATGACTGCCCTTCTGGCCCTGCCGCTCGGCAGCGCAGCGCCTGTTTGGGCGCAGGAGGCAAAGCCGCGCGAGGCGGTGATTTCGGTGACGGGGGATGGTGAATCGGCGCTTGCGCCCGATATGGCGGTCGTCAATCTCGCCGTCGTCAAGCAGGCAAAGACCGCTCGCGAAGCGCTCGACGAGAACAACAAGGCGATGAACGAGGTGCTGAAGGCGCTGAAGGACGGCGGCATCGCCGAGCGCGATCTGCAGACCTCCGGCTTCTCAATCCAGCCGCAATACAACTACCCGCAGCCGGTCGATGGCCAGCAGCAGCAGCCGCAGCTGATCGGCTACCAGACCATCAACTCCATCACCATCAGGCTGCGCGATCTTGCCAAGCTCGGCCAGGTGATCGACCAGTCCGTCACCCTCGGCATCAACCAGGGCGGCGACATCCAGTTCACCAACGACAAACCGCAAGCAGCCCTCGAAGAGGCGCGCAAGAATGCCGTTGCCGAGGCGGTGAAGAAGGCGAAGACGCTGAGCGAAGCCGCCGGCGTCAAGCTCGGCCGCATCATCGAGATCAACGAGAATGTGCCTCGCCCGATGCCGCAGCCGGCCTATCGCGCCACGATGATGAAGGAGGCCGATGCGGCCGTTCCCGTGCAGAGCGGCGAGAACAACTACACTGTCAGCGTCACGGTGACGTTTGCGATCGAGCAGTAAATGAAAGCCGGCGCGAGACCAGCCCCTCATCCGCTTGCCGGCACCGACCGGGGTCGAGCCACAGGTCTCGACCCGTCCTTCGGACCCCCGTAAACGGGGAGAAGGGGATATGACGCGACCTCTCCGTCCCTCACCAACGTCTCGCGTGGCAAGTCCCTCTCCCCGTCAGAACGTGGAGAGGGTTAGGGTGAGGGGCAGTGCTGGGCTCCGAAGCAGAGGACCACGCCGGGTAAGAGCGCAGCTGTCATCAAACCGAACAAAGAAAACCGCCCTTGCCGATCCGGGGAGACGGGCAAAGGCGGTTCTGGCCGCCGCATCGGGGAGACGGGCGGTATTCTAAATTATATCAGCGACGCAGAGCCGGGCAGCCGCGGACGTTGCCGAAGCTCATCTCGCCGGGGCCGCGACGCGTCCAGCCCTGGACAATGACGCGGCGCGGGGTGACGTCGACGACGCGGGCGCGGCGGAAGCCGTAATCGCGGGCCATGTCTTCGGCCATCCGCGGATCACAGCCGCGCGGACGGCGGTCGTAGCCCGACGGCGGGCGATCGTAGCCCGGAGCCGGACGGCGGTAGTCCCGCGGCGCGTCACGGTCCTGATCGCCGATAATGATATTCAACTGCGCGGCGGCGGGCGCCACCGTGCCGGCAAGGGTGCCGGCGGTCAGCATGACGGCAAGACCCGCCTTTGCCAAAAACTGCATCATCGAAAAACCTTTCGTTTCAAAGTCGGTGCGGCCGAGCCGCCTGGGAATCACCCATACGGATTAGAGAAGAAGCGGCTGAAAGTGTCGCCGTCAAGGCAAAAGCGGCCGGCAAGCGCCGTGTCGGTGCCTGCCGGCGCATTCCTCAGCGCCGGATCAGCGGGCAGCCGCGGACATTGGCGAAAACCATTCGGTCCCAGCCGCGATGGTCGCGGCCGGACACGACAACAACGCGCGGCGACATGCGAGTGATCTGGGCTCTGCGCAGACCGAAATCGCGCGCCTTGCGCACTGCATGCATCGGCGAGCAGCCGCGAATCGGTCGGTGATATTGCGCCTCGACGACGAAATTCGTCTGCGGCCCGGCGGCTGCCGCGGTGGTGACCGTGGCCGGGACGGTGCAGAGGGCGAGCAATGCGGCAAGCGAGGCCTTGGCGAGGAAATGTGTCATGGGGCGTCTCCGTCGATTGGTCTTATTTATACGCATGTCGTTATTGCGCGACATGCTTGGGTTCTCCCTTAGGGATTGCCTCGACAGTAAACGCTGTAAACTGAATGGCGTTCGAACCGACCATTCACTTCTCATTCACAAGGATTAATCCTTTCAGAGCATGATGCCGAAAAGTGTGTGCGGTTTTCTCATGACATCATGCTCTAACTCTTTAAATTTAGAACAGGATGATTTTAGGCCAACCGAGCCTAAAATCATCGTGTTCTAGGCACCGAGATGCAGAACGATTTCCCGCCGATGCGGCCGGTCGCGATGCTCGAAGAGATAGAGGCCCTGCCAGGTGCCGAGCATCAACCGGCCCCGCGCGACCGGAATGCCGATCGAGACCTGCGTCAGCGCCGCCTTGATATGCGCCGGCATATCGTCCGGCCCCTCGGCGCGATGCACGACCCAGCCCATGCCAGGATCGGAGGCCGGCGGCACGAGGCGGCGGAAGAAGGAAAGCAGATCGGTTTGCACGTCGGGATCGGCATTTTCCTGGATCAGCAGCGAGCAGGAAGTGTGGCGCACGAAGACGGTGAGAAGCCCCTCCTCCCGCCCTGATTGGTTGACGAAGGCGTTCGCCTGATCGGTGAATTCGTAAAGGCCCTGTCCGCGTGTGGACAGTGTCAGGATCGTCTGGGGCAAGGCGCTCTCCCGTCTCGGAATCTTATCGCCGCGAGGTGACGCGTCAGAAGAGGCAAGTCAATGCTTGATCGGCTCAGAGTTTGATCAGCGTCTCGAAGCCGCCATAGATCATCCGCTTGCCGTCGAAGGGCATCTGCCATTGGTCGCCCTTGAGCCTCGGATCGGCCATCACCTTGGCGTTGACATCATCGCGCTGCTGCCGGGACCGGTAGACGATCCAGGCAAACACCACCACCTCGTCCTCCTTCGCCTGCACGGCGCGGGGAAAGGAGGTCAGTTCGCCATAGGGCACGTCGTCGCCGATGCATTCGACATATTCGAGCGCACCATATTCCTTCCAGATCGTGCCGGCGAAGGTCGAGAACGTCTTGTAGGCCTCGATATTCTCCTTCGGCACCGCCACGATGAAACCGTCGACATAGGACATGACACGCCTCCTCCATCCATCCCGCGCTGGGGAGAGAGATAGGAGAGCGGCCGGGCAGGTCCAGGGAGGAAGCGCCCGGCAGAGACAATCAAGGCCCATTCACCAGCTTGAGGATGAGCTGCTGGATATTGCCGCCGTCGCCCATTTCGATCTTGTCGAAGTCGCGGCCGCGCTGGCGCTGCTTCGCAGAGATTTCGCCGAGGCGGCGGGTCAGCTCGATGCGGATCTTCTGGCAATCGGGGTCGTCGGCAACGGTGAGGCCGATGCTCATCGTCTCGATTTCCTTGACCATCTCCTTGATGGTCTCGCCATGCACCCGCTCATGCGTCTGCACACCCGTGATGAAGCTCTCCCAGCTGCTGCCGACGGCCGGCGGCAGCGCGGCCGATGGTTTCGGCAGCGTATAGGTGATGATCAGCTTCGGCCGGTTGGTGGTGATGACGCAGGCATTGCCCTGCGCTTCATATTTCCGGGTCCAGGTCAGCTTGAACGTCGTATGCGCGATCACCCGGCCGGTAGGCCCGGCCTTCGGGCCCCGCGCCCCGATCGATTCGTAGAGTTCGGCCCCGGTCGTTCCCGAAATCGAATAGGGCCGCACCTCTTCCACCGCCTGCCAATCGGCCGATGCCACCGCCGGCGCCGAGGCGAAAATGACCGCCAGCAGATAGGATAGAAAAGTTTTCGTCACGCGCCGCCCCGCCGATTAATGATTTGCGCGGACCCTAACGGGAGCCGCCGCCGCTTTCAACGCACCATGCATGCATCAGCCCTGCAGCGTCTTGACCTTGGTGAGATCGGGAAAGAGCCGCATCCACAGGAGCACGACGATAACAGTGCCGAGCCCGCCGACGATGCCGGTGGCGACCGGGCCGAGGGCTGCCGCCATCATGCCGGATTCGAATTCGCCGAGCTGGTTGGAGGTGCCGATGAACAGCGAGTTGACCGCACTGACACGACCCCGCATCTCATCCGGCGTCAGAAGCTGCACCAGCGAGCTGCGCACGACGACGCTGACCGTATCCGACGCGCCGACGACAAGCAGGGCGGCGACAGAAAGCACGATGTTGGTGGACAGCGAAAAGACGATGGTGGCGACGCCGAACACGGCGACGGCGGCAAGCATCTTGCGCCCGACATTGCTCTCGAGCGGCCGGCGGGCCAGCACGATCGACATGGCAAGCGCGCCGATCGCCGGTGCGGCGCGCAAAAGGCCGAGCTCCCAAGGGCCGGCATCGAGGATATCGCGGGCAAACATCGGCAAGAGCGCGGTGGCGCCGCCGAGCAGCACCGCGAAGAGATCGAGCGAGATCGTGCCGAGCATCACCGGCCGGCTGCGGATGAAGGAGACGCCGGCAAAGACCGAGGCCAGTGTCACCGGCTCGCGCTTGCCGGGCGCCCATTGCAGGCGGATCGAGATGACGTTGACGCTGGCGGCGGCAAAAAACAGCGCCGACACGGCGAAGGGCGCCACCGGGTTCAGCCCGTAGAGCAAGCCGCCGAGCGAGGGGCCGATGATCAGCGCCGTCTGCATCAGCGAGGTGGAGGTGGCGACCGCCTTCTGCAACATCGAGGCGGGCACGATATTCGGCAGCAGCGCCGCCATGGTCGGCCGCTCGAAGGCGACGACGGCGCCGAGCACGGTGACGGCGACGAGGATGCCTGAAGGGGTCAGCCATTGCTGCCAGGTGGCAACGGCGAGCACCAGCGCCGTCACCGCCTCGATCAGCTGGCAGATGAGGCCGATGCGCCGCCGGTCGAAACGGTCCGCGACATGGCCGACGACGAAGGTCAGCACCGCCATCGGCAGGAACTGGCAGAGGCCGACGAGGCCGAGCGCAAAGGCGCTGTGCGTCTGATCGTAGATCATCCAGCCCATGGCAATGCCGATCGACTGGAAGGCAAGCGAGGAAAAGACGCGGGAGGCAGCGAAGTTCAGATAGCCGGGGTGGCGAAGAACGCTCCGCGGGCCTTGGGATATGTCCATTGCGATGTCACCGGCCGGCGATGGGAGCGGCGGCCTTCAGGAGGTTTTCGTGAATGTCGAAACGGTGTTCTGCTCCGATGAGCGCTTTGTCAATTGCCACGCGCGGACATGACGTCGCGCCGGCCGGCATTTGCCTGCCAGGCTTCGGTGTCGGGCATCAGCGCGGCTCCTTGAAGATGTTCAGATAGGCGGGGTCGAATTCGGCGATTTCCTGCAGGCGCTCCCAGTCGACGATCGTGATCGTCCGGTTCTCCCAAGTGAAGACCCCCTCGCGCCTGAGCGCCTGCAGCGTCTTGTTCAGATGAACGACGGAAACGCCGAGCACGTCGGCCATCTCGATCTGCGTCAAGGGAAACTGGAAGCTTTCGCCCCGCGTCCGTTTGACGACCTGCAACCGCACGAAAAGCTCGCAGACGAGATGGGCGATATGGGCGCGTTTGGAGCGCCGGCCCATGGCGACGATCCATTCCCGGTGAATGGCGCCATCGACCAGCGTATCGAGCCAGAGCAGCCGGGTCAGATGCGGCATGCGCTCGGTGATCGCCCTGAGGTCGGCATGATCGGCGAAGGCGACATGACAGGTCGACAGCGCAACGATGCCGTGATCCATCTTCTTGACGGGAAAGGCATGCAGATCGACGAAATCGCCGGCGACATGCAGCGCGGTGATCTGTCGGCTGCCATCGGCCATCACCTTGTAGCGCGCCGCGAAACCATCGAGCAGCAGCGTGCTGTAGGGCGGGCGGCTGCCTTCGAGAACGATATCCTCTCCCGCAACAAAATGCCTGTCCTTGACCAGGATCGACCTGAGAAGGTTCTCCTCCTCGGCCGAAAGCACGTCGCGGCTTCCAAGATTGAGCAGCAGGGCTTCAATCACGGGCTTTTCCGCCGATAGCACAAGAGGAGATCATGATGATGCGACCTGTATTTTCTATAAGAATCAATGCCTAGCCTCGGGAACAATTGTCTTCATCTGTACTTTCCCCCTGTGACGACAGGAAAAAACATGGCTCGCTACTTTTTCGATCTGCATAACGGCGAAGGTCCGACACGCGATGAGCACGGCACCGAGCTCAGATCGCGCGCGGACATTCCGAAAGAGGTGACCCGCATCCTGCTGGATGTGGCCCGTGACGAACTGCCCGCGGGTGATCGCACCATCATCGCCGTCACCGTTCGCAACGAAAGCGGCGACCCGGTGACGGTTGCCAGCCTCGTCTTCAACAATGAATGGCTCGACGTCCTGCGTTAGCGGCCGCCGTTGCATGCCGTCGTCCCGGGACCGCTGCACACTTCCGGGCGACATGCATTAAGACCCGCCTTCATAGCCGGCAATTAAATTTGACATAGTCGCGTATTGCTCCGAGCGCGATCGGAGGCGGCATGCCGGCCGAAGCTATTTGGCGATTTCCTCGAGAATCAGCCGGATTTCCGCAAGCGGCCGGCGGCTTTCGTCGAAGAGTTCCACCGACAGCATGTTCAGCGGTTCTGCCGGCAGACCTTCGGCGGCCATCTCCGCGAGCACGCGCCGCGCCTCCGCTTTGGCGGCCTCGATGGAGGCGAATTCATATCCGGTCTCGGTCGCCCCGACGCCATCACGATCGAGGAGCTGAAAGTAGAATTTCGGCACGACACATCCCCCGCTAGATCATGTCAACGATCCCGCAACCAACAGGTTCCACCCGAGGCCTCTGTCACCGTCAGAAGGTGCCGGCCTCCGGCGAGGCCATTTCCTCGATGCCGTCGACGCGATCGGGATAGAAGGCGAGATGGTCCTTGATGCTGCTGACCGCGGCATTCGGCGCCTCGTAGGTCCAGACGGCATTCCTGGAGCGCTCGCCGCCCGGAATGATGCTGTAATAGGCCGCGTCCCCCTTATAGGGGCAATGGCTGGCATGATCGGTGCGTTGCAGCAGCGACATCTCCACATCCTTGCGCGGTATATATTGCACCGGCGGATAGGAGGCCTCGCGCAGCGTCAGCGCATCGCGGCTGTCGGCAATCGTCCTGCCGCCGGCAGTCACGACGACGCGGCAGGGATTGTACTCGACGGTGATCGGATGATCCGGCCCCGGGATCTTGATCGATTTGTCCGACATGAGGTTCGTCTCCATGAGATATCGATCTCACCGAGATAGGGCGGGCATGCCGCCGCCCCAAGCTCTTTCCTGATGACAGGCGTTAGAATTCGAAACGCGGCGATGCCAGGCTCAGCATCGCCGTTTTCGGCGCCGCCGGCCAGTGATGCGCCAGCGCCTCCGCCAGCGTTGCGACCAGCCGGCCGATATCCTCGCCGGCAGAGGCGTGCAGCGCCTCGGCAACGATCAGCGCCGAGCGCGTCGTCGGCCGTACTGCCGAAAGCCCGCTCTGCCGGTTCGTCCAACGCCGCGCATGCGCCCTCTCCGCGCCGTCCGCGAAGATCACCTCGTTTGCTTCAGGATGCTCGATTTCGCCGCCGAAGGTCAGATAGGTCTCGTGGCCGCCGGCCCGCCGAACCTCGAGATCATCAGTGATCCGTTCCGTGTCGAAGACGGCGATCGGAATGGCGAAGGCAAGCGAAATCGCATTGCAGAGATCGACGAGCGGATGCAGGCGCGGCAGGCCATGCTCCTGGCGGAAGCGGCGCAGCAGCGCTTCGGCGGCTGAGCGATATTGCGTCGGCTTCAGCCCCATGCGGGAAAAGCCGCGCCGCCACGCCTGGATTTCAGGAAATTCCCCCTCCTGCGCGGCGGCCAGCCGGGCCTCGGCAATTGCCCTGAAGCGCGCGATCGCCGTCTCGACATCGGCATCCGCATGGATAGCGTCCACATGAAGCGCGCCGGCGCGAAGCTCCGGAAACGCCTGCCATATCGCATCGGAATGACGGAACTGCATGGCCTATCTCTCTCCGGATATATTCATTGCCGCCCGGCTGCCGGCAAGGGCAAGCCCGAGCACGGCCGCCAGCACGCAGGCGATGCCGGCGATCTGGGTGAGCCCGATCGGCTCGCCGAGGATGAGGAAAGCCAGCATGACGGCGGAGACCGGCGCGACCGCAGTGAACAGCGCCGCCTCCGTGCCGCTCACCCTTGCCGCCCCGGCATACCAAAGCAGGAAGCCGCCGACCGTCGGCACCAGCGCATAATAGGCGACGGCAATGAGGGCGCTTGTGGGCATATGCTGTGCGAGTGGCGCTTCGAAAGCCGCCGGGATGACGGCGACGGCGAAGCCGATGCCGGCCATCAGCGTCGACTGGGCGAGCGGCGGAATGTCAGTCTTCAGCTTCTTGTTCAGCAGGATGAACAACCCCTCGCAGACGACGGCGCCGAAGATCAGGCCATTGCCGGCGAGCGACCCGCCGGCCGCATCCGGCGTGACGGCGATCGAAAGCACGCCTGCCGTCGCCAGCGCCACGGCAAGAAGCAGGCCGCGCCCGGGCCTTTCGCGCAGCAGCAGAATGGAAATGGCGGCCGACACCACCGGCAGCGTGCCGATGACCACGCCGGCATCGGCCGCCGAGGTCAGGCTGAGGCCGGAGATCAGCAGCGTCGTATAGCCGACGCTGCCGGCGCCGGCCTGAATGGCGAGGATCAGGCGGTCGTGCCGGGAGAGTTTCGGCAACCGCACGCCGCCTGCCCGCAGCAGCACGAGGAGGACCGGAAAAGCCAGCGCGAAGCGCAGGGCGGTGGCGGTAAATGGCGGCAGGCCGGAGGCGATGAGCTTGCTCGCAATGACTGTGCTTCCGACGGTCAGCATGGCCAGCGCCAGATAGAGATACCCTTGAACATGCCTCGACATTCACCGCCTCCTGTTGGACGCGCCGAGAAAACAGCAGGGAGTTCTCGCGGTCTTGAACGAAATTGCAGGGTATAAACAAAGAACCGAAGCGCGGCGGGTGGGTCGGCTCTCACGGCTGCGGGGCACAAGGAGGATGCCGGAGAGAGGGTGCGGCATCCTCCAATCTCCCTCATCCTGAGGCGCGCAGGCCAAAGGCCGGAGCCTCGAAGGACACGCTCGGCGCTGCGCCTTGCATCCATCAACCGCCCAGCGCACCCGCCCCGTCCTTCGAGGCCCCTGCGGGGCACCTCAGGATGAGGCTCTCTTGGGCGTCGAGCCCAAATCCTCTCCTGTTTTCGATGAAGGTGAGGAGCAGCCATTTCGCCCGCTTATCAGAAGCACGGCACCCACGATCAGCCCTCATCCTGAGGTGTGCAGGCCGCAGGCCGGAGCCTCGAAGGACGAGGGCGGGTGGCTGGCCTGGTCACGGATCGGTACTCCGCTCCGGTGACGAAGCGACCGACACCGATCAGAGAAAGGCGCCGGCATAGAGTCTGGGCGAGAGACCGTATTTGCGGACGAAGACGCGGGTCATGTGGCTCTGGTCGGCAAAGCCGCTGGCGAAGGCGGCTTCGGCAAGCGGCGTTCCCTGAGCAATCAGCCGCCGTGCGATATGGATGCGGGCCTGGACGAGATAGGCATGCGGCGTCAATCCCGTCGCCTTGGCAAAGCCGCGCAGCACCTGGAAGCGGCTGAGCCCGCTTTCCCTGGAGAGATCGGCGAGCGAGACGGCGGCAAGCGGATCGTCGTCGATCAGATCCCGGGCCGCGCGGATCGACGCCGGCACCGGCGGCCGCTCGCTGCCGCCGCGTTCGCACATGACATCGGCGAAGAGCTGCAGAAGCAGTTGCTCGCGCAGCAGCGGATCGGCCGCCCCACCGGTGACCGCACGAAACAGCGCCTCGAAGCGGGCGGCGATCGCCCTATTGCGGATGACGGGATGCGGGATTTCCGATCGCCCTGCCCCGCCGTCGCCGATCTCTCGCGACAGGCCGGCGACGATCTCGGGATCGAAATAGAGAATGCGCCACGACCGCCGCTGGCCGATCGGCGCACCGTCATGCACCTCGTTCGGATTGACCGTGATGATATCGCCGGCCGCAGCCTCCACCATGCCGCGGCCGCTCAGCGATTTCTGCGCCCCTGATGAGACGAGGCCGATGCCGAACTGCTCATGCGTGTGCCTGGAAAAACTGTGATGTGTTTCCGCTTCCACTGCTTCGACGCCCGCCAGCGCCGAGCGCAGCATCCTGAACTGGTTCTTCGCCATCGTCTGTCCGCAGGTTCGATTGCGGCCACTGTGCCAGCCGGATGGAGCAATGGCTAGAAGAACTCGTCGAGCAACTGGAAATAATGGAGCCTAGCCGGATCCGGCATCGTCAGCCCGCAACGATCGAGGAAGGGCTGCACCAGCGTCTCGCCGAAATTGTGGGCGATGCTGCGGCAGGCGAGCGCGATATCCTGATAGCGATCGGCGACGCCAAGCCGGCTGCAATCGATATAGCCGGAGAACCCTTCTGCCGAGGCGATGAAATTCGGCAGGCAGGCATCGCCATGGGTGACGACGAGATCCTCGCGGCCCGGCCTTCTGCTTTCGAGTTCGGCAAACAGCGTCTCGGCACTTTTCCCAAGCCGCGTCTCGTCGAAATCGGTCTCGTCGACGATGCCGGCCTGCATCCGCGCTTTGGCCGCCGCAATGCGGTTTTCCAGCCGGTGATCGAAGGGGCAGGATGCGATCGGCAGGCGATGCAGATCGAGAAGCGCCGCGGCCAGCAATTCCACCCGCACAAGCGGCGTCAGCATCGACGCGCTGGCGAGATCGGCGCCTGGCAGGGCGCTGATCAGCAGCCGGTTGCGCCCGCCGTCGCTTTCCCGCGCGATGACCTCGGGACAGGGCAGACCGGAGCCTTTGAGCCAGTCAAGCCTCGCTGCTTCGTCGGCAAGCTCGCCGAACGGCCCCGCCTCCTCCACCTTCAGATAAAGCGTCGGCAATCCGCCCGCTTCCAGCCGGAAGACGCTCGCGGCCGAACGGCCGAGCGCGTCGCGTTCGAACCGGTAATTGGCAAGACGCGCATCAAGTGTACGCGCCGGAAGCGGTTGATCCTGCTGGGACATCTGGGCGCCTCGTTCCGCCGGCGGGGAAACGTATTCCGATTACAGGAAGTTATGCGGCATACCGCACGCCTCCACCTCAATGAACGGTTTCGGCGGGTGCAGCTTCGAGAAGGATTTCGAACGCCTCTTCCAGAGCCGCCACCAGAATATCGGTCAGCTCGTCGCCCTTGTGTTCCAGGAACAGCGCGCTCACCGCTTCATCCTGACGCTCAAGAAAATGCTCGATCTCGCTCGACATATCATTGTCCTCTCTTCACCGTAACATCACGGCCATGAGGAGAGGCTAGATGCGGTTCCTTGCGTGTGGCTGGTTGCCGGTGAGACGCAATCCCATCGCGAGGACTAGTCACGAATATCGTATTTCGCATACTGACTGCGAGGGATCAACCCGCCGACTTCGTGGGCAAACGACACGACTTTCGACGCTCCCTCATCCAACTCGCACCGGAAACGAACGTGGTACCAGCCTTTGGCTGTGCTAAAGGCCGCATCGTCGACGTTCAGAATGCTGCCGGCTCGCAATCCAAAACTGGGCAATGAGATCGGGAAATAACGCGGCGAACCGTGAACAAGTTGGGCCTGAAGCTCGGTGGCGCAAAGCGTGGCCACTCGATTTTTACGTGGAAGGCCATTGATCGCAGTTTGTGCAAACGAACTGCCATCGTCCGTCTGTGAAAACAGCGTTTTTGCCTTGGGTAGATCGCTGTTTTTAGCAACCGTTTTAGGCGTCTCAGCGGTCTTTTCTTCAGGCGGTTTGGCCTGCTCGATCGTCGTATTGGTTTCGCCAGACACGTCTGTCGGCGGCCCATTACGCTCCGGCGAAACGTCCGCCGTCGCAACCTCAGGAAGCTTCACGTCATCTGGCAGGGGTTTTGATGGAGGCTCCTCAGTTTTAGGTTTATCGGCCGCCGCCTTTGCCGGCACCTCCGCCGTTTCGGACTCCTGCTGCGGCGGGGTTGTCGCAGGTTTGGCTTCACCTTGCGAAGAATTTCCGGTCAGCGATTTTTCGGGGCCGCTATTCTTATCGCCAAACTCAATGACCGGGCGCAGGGTCGGCATCGGCTTCGCTTGCGCGGGAGCCTTCTTAGCCGCCGGTGGTGGAGGTGGCGGAGGCGGCGGTGGTTGCTTCTTCGCCTGTTCCGGCGGCTTCGGCTCCGGCGGCTTTTCCTTGGGCTTTTCCTCCGGCTTCTTCTCCTCCGGCGGCGGAACGAGTTCGACCTTTACGCTCTCGTCTTCGGCAGGCTTCGGCTCAATTTTCGGCAGCCCGAAGATCAGAAGCGCGACAAGGGGGACATGCAGAAGTACGGACACACCGATGCCCCAGCGGATTTCAGGCCGCTGTTTTCCCGTTTCGTGCTGCGTTTCCGCCGGTGCCACGTCTTCTTCTGTCACAGCAGCGATGTGGCCTTTAAAACCGGCAGCATCAAGCCACAAAGGAAAAAAACTGCGTGATCGCGGCAGCGATAAGCGTCATTGGTCGGCGGCCCCGTCATCGGCCACCAGGTCATGCGCCTGCCATTCAGCCTGCGGAATGGCATCGCCGACGAGAAAGGCGAAGGAGGTGATCTTACCGGAGCCGGCATCGAGCCCGCATTTGAACTGGATGTTGTACCATGCCCTGTTGCTGCGCAACGCGCCGCCCCTCACCTCGACGCTGTTGCCGCTGATTTTCTCCGGCGCCATGGCATAGGGGGCGAGCAGATCGGGCCGCATATCCGGCCGCGCGCGGCGGACCTGCTCCAGCGCCTCGAGGTCGCAAAGCTGCAGACTGCGCTCGCTGCCGGCAAGGCCGCGCAGCGCTTCGCGGGCGCGCCGGCTGCGCGGATCGGCCAGCACCTTGTCGGAAAACAGCCGGCTTGCCATGACGAATTCAGCGGGCTTCGGCGCCGGCGGCGCGATCGGCGTCACCGACGGCATTGCCGCAGCAGGCGGATTGTTGACAACCGGCCTTTGGGCTGGAGGCGCTGCGGCTTCGGACTTTGCCGGCTCCGGCGATGCCGTCCTGACCGGCTCGGGCATTGTCGGTGGCCCCACCGGCTGCGGAACAATCTCCACCGAGAGACCGTCATCGGGCAATGGCAGCGGCGGCTCGGCCTTCGGCAACAGCAGCAGGAGAGCCAGGATCGCCGCGGCATGCAAAGCGAAGGACGCCGCCGCGCCCCGCTGGATCCCATCGTCCCATTTGCCCGCCGCCAGTTCCATCGGTCAGGAAGCAGCGGCCGGACGATCGGCGGCGATCGTGAAACTGGGGAGCGCTTTCATCATGAAGCTTGCCGAAAAATCGGGCCGGGAGCCCTGCCGCGGAAATTGAAGCACGGTGCGACACTGCCAGCACGGCCGAAGCCATGCAACAGATAAAATACACAATCTGTAATTGCACTCAGCCGAGCGAACCGATGAGATCCCGATAGGCAGCCTCAGGAAAGGCCTTCAGCGTCTCGGTACGGACATTCCCCGCCATGGCAAGCGACAGCGTAAAATGCGCCATCACCGCGTCATCGGGCGCCTCGCAGACGGCAACCATGTCATGCCCGCCCATCGTCAGAAAGAACTGGTTGAAAGAGCCACCGACGCCGGCGAGCAATTTCTTCGCCGCGTCCAGCCTCTTTGCCGAGTCGCGAACATTGCGGATGCCCTGATCCGTCCAATCGATCAAAAGGATGTAAGTGGTCATGTCGCACCTCCTGACGGAGGATCGGCCGACAGGTACATATCGACCTCGCTCGCGCGTCGCGATCGATCCCTTCCCCCGTGGGCCGGGATTATAGCCTTGTCACCGGGGAGGGACAAGAAAGCCGCCGCGATCATTGGTGTTAATCATCAAAGCAAAAGCCGGGCACAGGGCCCGGCTTTTCCAATCAGAACGGCATCGAAGCCTCAGCTGTCGAGGAACGAGCGCAGCTTCCTCGAGCGGCTCGGATGCTTCAGCTTGCGCAGCGCCTTCGCCTCGATCTGGCGGATACGTTCGCGGGTGACCGAGAACTGCTGGCCGACCTCTTCGAGCGTATGGTCGGTGTTCATGCCGATGCCGAAGCGCATGCGCAGCACACGTTCCTCGCGCGGCGTCAGCGAGGCGAGAACCCGGGTCGTCGTCTCGCGCAGGTTCGCCTGGATGGCGGCGTCGATCGGCAGCAGCGCGTTCTTGTCCTCGATGAAATCGCCGAGATGTGAATCCTCTTCGTCACCAACAGGGGTTTCGAGCGAGATCGGCTCCTTGGCAATCTTCAAGACCTTGCGGACCTTTTCGAGCGGCATTGC
Organism: Rhizobium sp. BT03; assembly: GCF_030053155.1. Classification (NCBI taxonomy): domain Bacteria; kingdom Pseudomonadati; phylum Pseudomonadota; class Alphaproteobacteria; order Hyphomicrobiales; family Rhizobiaceae; genus Rhizobium; species Rhizobium sp. BT03. The sequence continues at coordinate 4,055,151 of NZ_CP125640.1, read as the reverse complement.
GAGCTTTTCGGCCAGTTCCTCAGGCGTCGGCTCGCGGCCGATCTCGTGCAGCATCTGGCGCGAGGTGCGGACGATCTTGTTGATCGTCTCGATCATGTGCACCGGAATGCGGATCGTGCGGGCCTGGTCGGCGATCGAACGGGTGATCGCCTGACGGATCCACCAGGTCGCATAGGTCGAGAACTTGTAGCCGCGGCGGTATTCGAACTTGTCGACCGCCTTCATCAGGCCGATATTGCCTTCCTGAATGAGGTCGAGGAACTGCAGGCCGCGGTTCGTGTACTTCTTGGCGATCGAGATGACGAGGCGAAGGTTCGCTTCGACCATCTCCTTCTTGGCGATGCGCGCTTCCCGCTCGCCCTTCTGCACCATGTGCACGATGCGGCGGAATTCCGAAATCGAAATGCCGGTCTCCGTCGCCAGATTCTGGATTTCCTGGCGGATGTCGCGGATCGTCGTGTTTTCGCCGCGGGCAAATTCCTTCCAGCCGCGGGCGGCCAGATTGCCGATCGACTTCATCCAGTTCGGATCGAGTTCGGCGCCCTGATACTGTTCCAGGAAGCTGTCGCGCTTGACGCCGTAGGATTCGGCCAGACGCAGCAGGCGGCCTTCGTTGGAAACGAGGCGCTTGTTGATGTCGTAAAGCTGCTCGACCAGGGCGTCGATGCGGTTCTGGTTGAGCGACAGAGACTTGACGGCCTTGATCAGCTCGTCCTTGAGCTCCTTGTAGCGGCGCTCCTGGGCTGAAGACAGCGTGCCGGATGCCGACAGGCGCTGCTCGACCTGCTGGTCCTGCAGCTTGCGCAGCTTCTTGTAGGTCTCGGCGATCGTATCCAGCGTCTCCATCACCTGCGGCCGAAGCTCGGCTTCCATCGCCGCCAGCGAAAGGTTGGATTCGTCCTCGTCCTCTTCCTCCTCCTCGGGAGGCAGGCCCTCGCCGCCGACATCGGTGATGTCGTCGTCGCCGGAGCGGGCGCGGCGGGTCTTTTCCTTTTCCTCGGCGGCCTTGCGGTCGGCCTCGATCTTCTCGGGGCTCTGGAACTGCGGCGCAGCCTTGGCTTCGGGGCCGGAATAGGTGGTTTCGAGATCGATGATCTCGCGCAGCAGCGTCGTGCCTTCGTTGAGTTCGTCGCGCCAGATGATGATCGCCTGGAAGGTCAGCGGGCTCTCGCAGAGGCCTGCGATCATCGTTTCGCGGCCGGCCTCGATGCGCTTGGCGATGGCGATTTCGCCCTCGCGGGAAAGCAGCTCCACCGAGCCCATCTCGCGCAGATACATGCGCACCGGGTCATCGGTACGGTCGGTCGGTTCTTTCTTCTTGGCGGTTGCGAGCGCTGTGCCGCTCGACGGCGCGAGCTCGCCGCCCTCGCTCTCCTCGTCGCCGCCGGCGTCGTCGTCATCGCCGCCGCCGGATGCACCGGCTTCCTCGGCTTCTTCATCTTCGATGACATTGATGCCCATGTCCGAGAGCATCGACATCGTGTCTTCGATCTGCTCGGACGTCACTTCTTCGGACGGCAGGACCGCATTGAGCTCGTCCATCGTCACATAGCCGCGCTTCTTGGCGGCCTTGATCATCTTCTTGACCGCGTCGTCGGAAAGATCGAGAAGAGGGCCGTCGCTTGCGCCGTCGCGTTCGACTTCCGCGTCTTCGTTCTCTTTGACCTTGGTTGCCATTTATATCGTCGCCTTCCTGACGCTATCCAATCTCGCTACGGTGAATGGGCCGTCTCAGGGCCTGACGCGTCGCTCGCGCCGCCCTCGAATCACCTTTGCCCACCTAACGGGATGACATTTAAAGCCTGATTAACCACGATCGCCGGCACCGGACAGCAAAGCTTTTTTGCTTTTGGATTTCCGGCCATGGTTGCGCGATCCGCCTTGACCCAGTTCACCGTTTCAACAAGTCGAACGGTGATTCCCACATTTTTTGTTCTCGTCAAGCTTTTCTACCAAAAAAGCTCACGAAAGCTCGGAAAAAGCCTTATCCACAGGCTTTGAACCGCGGCAGCGATTGCGAAGCCTTATTTAAGATGCGGCGAACAAAAGACAAGGGCAGCAAAGATTTTGCCCGTAACGCCCGTTGTTCGCGGCATTTTTACAAACCTATCGTTGCTCTATTCGCCTTTATCAGCACGAATATTGGCTACTTTGCCTCGCCATCATAGGCCGTCACCTTCAACGCGCCGAGATCGACCGCGGGAATGCAGCGCAGATTGACCGACGCCATCGCCGAGCCATTCGGGGCTACGCCTTCGCCGAACGGCGCGATGCCGCACTTGGCGCAGAAATGATGCCGGATGACATGCCGGTTGAAAGTATAGGTCGAGAGATCCTCTTCGGGCGTCTTCAGCACCAGCTTGTCGCGCGACACGAAGGCCAGAAGCCCGCCCCGCCGGCGGCAGAGCGAACAGTTGCAGTCCAGCGCCTCGGTGAATTCGCCTTCGACCTCGAAAGCGACCTTGCCGCAATGGCAGCTTCCTTCATAAAGCATGTCTTCCTCCTCACATCCAATCCATCACGACCTTGCCGGAGTTGCCCGAGCGCATCGCCTCGAAGCCGTCGCGGAAATCGTCGATGCCGATGCGATGAGTGATGATCGGCGCAAGGTCAAGGCCGCCCTGGACGAAGGCGATCATTTTGTACCAGGTCTCGAACATCTCGCGGCCATAGATGCCCTTGAGATTGAGCATCTTGAAGATCACCTTGTTCCAGTCGATCTCGAAACCGGCCGGCGCGATGCCGAGAATGGCGATCTTGCCGCCATTGTTCATCTTGTCGATCATGTCGCGGAAGGCGGGTGCGGCCCCCGACATTTCCAGCCCGACGTCGAAACCCTCCGTCATGCCGATCGTTTTCATCACGTCGGCAAGATTTTCCCGCGAAGCGTCGACGACGTGGTCGATGCCGAGCTTGCGCGCCAGCGCCAGCCGGTGCGGATTGATATCGGTGATGACGACCTTGCGGGCGCCGGACCGTTTGGCGACGAGCGCCCCCATGATGCCGATCGGCCCGGCGCCGGTGACCAGCACGTCCTCGCCGACGAGATCGAAGGAAAGTGCGGTATGCACCGCATTGCCGAACGGATCGAAGATCGCGGCGATCTCATCGGAAATATCCTCCGGGATCGCCACGACATTGCTTTCGGGGATGCAGACGAACTCGCCGAACGAGCCCGGCCGGTTGACGCCGACGCCGAGCGTGTTGCGGCAGAGATGCCCCCTGCCCGCCCGGCAGTTGCGGCACTTGCCGCAGACGATATGGCCCTCGCCGGAAACCCGCTCGCCGACATGATAGCGGGTGACCGCCGAACCGATCTCGGCGATCTCGCCCGAGAATTCATGGCCGACGACCATCGGCACCGGAATGGTCTTCTGCGCCCACTGGTCCCAGTTCCAGATATGCACGTCGGTGCCGCAGATCGCCGATTTCCTCACCCGGATCAGCACGTCGTTCGGCCCGACCTCCGGCACCGGCACATTCTCCATCCAGAGCCCGACTTCTGCTTTCGATTTGACCAGTGCCTTCATCATGTTCGACATATCTGTATCCCTTGGTCAGTGCCTGTCTCGGCCCCTCATCCGCCTGCCGGCACCTTCTCCCCGCCCGCGGGGAGAAGGGGATATGCCGCACCGGCTTCGCCAACCCTCGACGCCGCGTTTGGCACGTCCCCTCGCCCCGTTTACGGGGAGAGGGTTAGGGTGAGGGGCAGCCCCATTCTCAAATCACACCCAATTCCCGCCCTGCCTCGGCAAAAGCCGCAATCGCCCGCTCGACATCCTGACGCGAATGCGCCGCCGACATCTGCGTGCGGATACGGGCCTGGCCTTTCGGCACGACCGGGAAGGAGAAGCCGATCACATAGATCCCCTTCTTCAGCATCAACCCGGCCATGTCCTGGGCGAGCTTGGCATCCCCCAGCATGACAGGAATGATCGGATGGCCTTCGCCGGCAAGGGTGAAGCCGAGTTTGGTCATCTCGCTGCGAAAGAGATCGGCATTGTCGGACAGGCGCTTGCGCAAAGCATCACCGTTTTCGATGAGGTCGAAGACTTTAAGCGAGGCAGCGGCGATAACAGGTGCCAGGGTATTCGAGAACAGATAGGGCCGCGAGCGCTGCCGCAGCCATTCGACGACCTCGGCTTTCGCCGATGTATAACCGCCCGAGGCGCCGCCGAGCGCCTTGCCGAGGGTGCCGGTGATGATGTCGATCCGGCCCTCGACACCGCAATGTTCGGGTGAGCCGCGGCCGTTCCTGCCGACGAAACCGACCGCATGGCTGTCATCGACCATGACCATGGCGCCGTATTTCTCGGCGAGATCGCAGACGCCGCCCAAATTGGCGATGATGCCGTCCATCGAGAAGACGCCGTCGGTGGCGATCAGCTTGAAGCGGCTGCCTTCGGCCTTCTTCAATTCCTCGTCGAGCGCCGCCATGTCGTTGTTGGCGTAGCGGAAGCGTTTGGCCTTGGACAGCCTGACGCCGTCAATGATCGAGGCGTGGTTCAGCGCATCCGAGATGATCGCATCTTCTTCGGAGAGCAGCGTTTCGAACAGGCCGCCATTGGCATCGAAGCAGGAGGAATAGAGGATCGTGTCTTCCATGCCGAGGAAGGAGGAGATACGAGCCTCGAGCTGCTTGTGCTCTTCCTGGGTGCCGCAGATGAAGCGCACCGAGGCCATGCCGTAGCCGTAGCGGTCGAGCGCCTGTTTGCCGGCCTCGGCCAGTTCCTCGTTGTCGGCAAGGCCGAGATAGTTGTTGGCGCAGAAATTCAGCACCCGCTCGCCGGTCGAAATGGCAATTTCGCCTGCCTGCTTGGAACTGATGATACGCTCGGATTTATAGAGGCCGGCATCCTTCAGCGCCGAAATTTCGGTCCTGAGATGGGAGAGAAATGGCGAGGTCATGGGCGGCCCTTCCTGATGTTTTTTATAGCTTCCGGGTTAGCATATCGCCATCGGCTTGTCTTGTTCAGCGCTGGACCGAGGACATCGGCCGGCCCATTCAGCCGTCCTGGGCCAGGATGATCTCCAGGAACGCATCGCCATAACGCTCGAGCTTCGCCTGCCCGACGCCCGATATGGCAAGCAGCTCCTTGCGGCTCCTCGGCTTCTCCGTGGCAAAGGCGATCAGCGTCGTATCGGGAAAGACGACATAGGGCGGCACGCCGAGCGATTTGGCGATCGCCATGCGTTCGGCCCGCAGCGCTTCGAACAGAGCGCCGTCGGCGCCCGACAGTCCCGACTTGCGCTCGCTGCGCTCCGCCTTCTTCGTGCGCCGTTCGGAGGCCGGACGGTCCTTGCGGAAGAACACCTGCCGCTCGTGCTTGAAGACGGCGCGCGCCTCCGGCTCCAGCTTCAGCGCCCCGTAAGCCTCATGATCGACCCGGACCAACCCCATGGCAAGCAGCTGGCGGTAGACGGATTGCCAGGTGCGCGAGGCAATATCCTTGCCGACGCCGAAAACCGGCATATCGACATGGCCGAAACGCTCGGTCTTTTCGTTGACGTAGCCGACAAGCACGTCGATGACGTGGCCGGCGCCGAAACGCTCGCCGGTGCGGTAGATTGCGGCGAGCGCCTTGATCGCCGCTTCCGTACCCTCCCAGGTCTCGACCGGCTTCAGGCAGGTGTCGCAATTGCCGCATTGGCCGGCATGCGCCTCGCCGAAATGGGCCAGGATCGCCTGGCGGCGGCAGGAGGCGGTCTCGCAGATCGCCAGCAAGGCGTTGAGCTTGGCGCGCTCGACCCGCTTGATCTCAGCTGCGGCGCCGCCCTCGTCGATCATCCGGCCGCGCTGGATGACATCGGCCATGCCATAGGCCATCCAGACCTCGGACGGCAGGCCGTCGCGGCCGGCACGCCCGGTCTCCTGGTAGTAGGCCTCGACGGAGCCCGGCAGGTCGAGATGGGCGACATACCGTACGTTCGGCTTGTCGATGCCCATGCCGAAGGCGACGGTGGCGACCAGGCAGAGGTTTTCCTCTTTCAGGAAAGCATCCTGATTGGCGTCGCGAACCGCCCGGTCCATGCCGGCATGGTAGGCAAGCGCGCGCACGCCCTGGCCGTTCAGCCAGTCGGCCGTATCCTCGACCTTGGCGCGCGACAGGCAATAGACGATGCCGCTGTTTCCCTTGTGGCCGGACAGGAAGCGCAACAGCTGCTGGCGCGGCTGGTCGCGCTCGACGATTTCGTAAGCGATATTAGGACGGTCGAAGCTGGTGGTGAAGATCCGGGCAGCGTCGAGCCCCAGCCGCTCGATGATGTCGTCGCGCGTATGCGGATCGGCCGTTGCCGTCAGCGCCATCCTCGGCACGCCGGGATATTGCTCGCCAAGCTGGCCGAGCGCGCGATATTCCGGGCGGAAATCATGGCCCCATTGCGAGACGCAATGCGCCTCGTCGATGGCAAACAGCGCGATCTTCTCGTTGGCGATCAGTTCGCGGAAGCCGTCGGTCAGGATGCGCTCGGGTGTGACGTAGAGAAGATCGAGCCGGCCGGCCGAAAGCGCGCGGCGAACCTCGACGAATTCCTCGCGCGACAGCGACGAATTGAGCGCGGCGGCGCGGATCCCGAGCTGCTTCATCGCCTCCACCTGATCGCGCATCAGCGCAATCAGCGGCGAAACGACGATGCCGACACCGTCACGGCAAAGCGCCGGGATCTGGAAGCAGAGCGATTTGCCGGCGCCTGTGGGGAAGAGCACCACGGCATCGCCGCCTGACACCACATGTTCGACCACCTGCTGCTGCTTGCCGCGGAAGGAGGAATAGCCATAGACCTGCTTGAGAATATCGAGCGGTGCGCGGCCGGCCGAAAACAGCGCATCGGAGGCGGAAAAGCCCGGTTCGTTCCGTTCGGTCTGCGGCATCAGTGGTTCGCCGCCCCTTTGACGCGGCCGGAAAGCACGCCGAAGCCGTCGATGATCGCCTCCTGGTTCTCAAGCCGCACACCTTCGAAATGCACTTCCTGCTGCGCCCGCATCAGCTGAACGATTGCCTCACCGTCGCCGGCCTCGGTCGCCAGCGCAATCTCGCGTTCGAGCTCCATCTTCTGCCGGCGCAGCGCCTTTGCCCGTTTGTGGAAGGCGAGTGCCTGGCGATAACCTTCACGCGCATCCTCCATCGCCGCCTCCTCGGTTGCCGTCCAGAGTCTGGCATTGCGCACCTGTTGGTCGAGGCTCTTGATCAGCGGACCGAAGCCTTCGAATTCCAGCCTCTCGGTCAGATATTCGCGCGTCAGATGCGGCCCGGCGACGGCAGCCGCCGCCCCAAGCACAGCCGACCAGAGCTGCTTCAACTCGCGGCTGTCATAATCGATCGCGGCGATCTCGTCATAATCGTCGATCATCAGCGACGGATGATTGACGATGGTGAGCGCCAGCACGCTTTCGCGCAGCGCCGTATTGTCCCGGTGGCCGCGCACCGGGCCTGAGCGGGCGAGCCGGTCGGAAATGAGGCTGGGGCTTTTCGGCCCTGCCTTGACAGCATTGTCGCGGCCCGTCCGGGAATTGCCGCTGAAACCGCGGCGCTCGCCATTGTTGCGATTCTGGAACTGCGGCTGGAAGAAAGCGTTCAGCCGGTCGCGAATGTCCTGTTGGTAATGACGGCGCACATTCTCGTCAGCGATGACGGCGACCAGTTGCTTCAGCCGCGCCTCGAGCTCGGCGCGCGCCTCGGGCGTGTCGAACTTGCCGGTGTTGATCTCCCGGCTCCACAGCATCTCCGAAAGCGGCTTTGCCTGGCTCATCACCTTGTCGAACGGCGCGCGGCCCTCATCGCGCACGAGATCATCAGGGTCCTTGCCATCCGGCAGAAGCGCGAAGCGGACGGAACGGCCGGGCTTCAGATGCGGCAGCGCCAGTTCGGCGGCGCGATTGGCGGCGCGGATGCCGGCACTGTCGCCGTCGAAGCAGAGCACCGGCTGCGGCACCATCTTCCAGAGCAGCTCGAGCTGGTTTTCGGTGAGCGCCGTGCCGAGCGGCGCCACCGCATTCTCAATGCCCGCCTGATAGAGCGCGATCACGTCCATATAGCCTTCGACGGCGATGATGGTGCCGCCGGCATTCTCGTCCTGAGCATCGCCGCGGCCCGGCCCCTGGATAGCGCGGCGCGCGCGGGCGAAATTATAAAGGACATTGCCCTTGTGGAAGAGTTCCGTCTCGTTGGAATTCAGATATTTCGCCGGCGCATCCGATGACATGGCGCGGCCGCCGAAGGCGATCACCTTTTCGCGCGACGAGAGGATCGGGAACATGATGCGGTCGCGGAAGCGATCGTAGGACACCGGCACGTTTTCATGAACAACCAGGCCGCAAGCCTCGATCTGCTCTTTGGTGACGCCCTTGCCGGCGAGGAATTCCTTCAGCGCATTGCGGCTGTCAGGCGCATAGCCGAGACGGAAGGTCTCGATGGTGCGCCCGGTCAGCCCGCGGTCGCGCAGATAGGCGCGCGCCCTCGCCCCATTCGCCGTCTGCAATTGATCCTGGAAAAATTGTGTCGCCATTTCCATGACGTCGATCAGCGAGCCGCGTTCCTTCTCGCGCTTCTCCATCACAGGATCGGCAAGCGGCATCGGAACGCCGGCCATATCGGCGATCTGCTGGACCGCCTCGGGAAAGCTTAGGCCCTCAAGCTCGGTGAGGAAGCGGAAGTGGTCACCGGTGACGCCGCAGCCGAAGCAGTGATAGCGGCCCTTCCGGTCCTCGCAGTGGAAGCTCGGGGATTTCTCGCCGTGAAACGGGCAGCAGGCCCAGTAATCGCCGCGCGACACATTGGTCTTGCGCTTATCCCAGCTGACACGGCGCGCAATCACGTTCGAAATCGGAACGCGGTCACGAATATCATCGAGAAAAGTGTTGGAAAAGCGCATTTATACCTCTTGGCCAGCCTCCATATAAGCTGCTTTGCCGCTTCATGCCACGAAACTTGTCACGAAAACCCGCTATTCACAGGCAAGTGCAGCCGTCCTTAGGGGCGTCGGTTATCCAATCAAAAACGCGTTATCGCCCCCTGCGACAGGGTGCGACACTATTGTCTTTCAAGCGTTGAAATTCAACCATCGCAAATGTCTCGGCATGAGTACTGGCCTTTGATGAAGCGAAGTTAAACCGTTTTAAAACAGATACTTATCACCTGCGTCGATGGCCCAGCCTTATCCTGGCGACGCCACGCGAGCCATCGCTTCGAAGCCTCCAAAAACGACGTTTTCGGCAATCATTATTTTTTTGTAATTTGAATAAGCCGCCGCACCGCAATAGGTTCGATCTCAACAAAGCGATCCCCGAGCGAAGCACCATCCCTACCCCCGGCGCCGCTTCGCAAGGGTGCCTTTGCAAATACCCTCCGGCTTGGGCCTCGGCCCTGCGTTTGCCGGCGGAAGCAAAGAGCAAGAAGGCAGGAGCGCCCCCAGCTCCTGCCTTCTTAAATTTTTGGCTTCCCCTGATACAAATTCCCTTTTGAAATTAACCGATTATTGACAAAACCGTTGACAGGCGGGGCTTGCGTGAAAGAAGTATGCGCCGAATTTCCTGGACCTCTTTTACATGGCCTTTACCGCTGAAACTCTTGCAGCAGACGATCGCTTTCTCGCTGCGATCCTGCATTGCGCCGATCAGATGCTCACGATCTATCGTGAGAGCCCGCGCATCGCCTCGATTTTCGCCGCACAGCAGCGCTGGCTGATGGCCCATGCCGGCTTTGCGCTTCACTACGGCCAACCCGACGACGGCAAGAGCGGCCTCTATTCCGGCCGCTTCATCGATTTCGCGGTCAGGAACGACATCGCCAGCCGCAACACGGCCGCAGCCTTCATGCAGGAAATGCTGGCCTATCGTTTTCTGCGGCCGGTTCCCGGCCCCGATAAGCGCACACGCTATCTGGAGCCGACGGAAACCGCGGAGGAGCATTTCACCCGATGGCTCGTCGCCCATCTGACGATCCTCGACAGCCTCGACGGCGGTGAACGCGCCGGCAAGGTCAGCGCCGACCCCTCGGCGATGATGGCAGCGATCCAGCCGCGCATCGCCAGGTCGATCATCGGGAGCGAAGCGGTGCGCAATCCCGGCCCCACCTTCAACCTCTTCAACTGGGCAAATACCGGCGGCCTGGTGATGGACTACCTGATCTCGCGGCTTCCGGAATTTCCTCGCACGGCCGAACGTGTCGTGGTCGGTCCTCTGTCGCTCAGGGAAATCCGCGAACAGTTCATGATCTCCAACACCCACCTGAAGCGGCTTCTGACGCAAGCCGCAAACATGGAAAGCGTCGGCTGGACAGAACCCTCCCGCAAGGGCGACTTCTGGCTGTCGCGCCGCTTCATTCTCGAATATTGGAATTATCAGGCGGCGAAATTCGCCATCATCGATGCTGCAGCCGAAGCGGTGCTCGGGCCTGCGGTCCTAGACGAACCGCAGGCAAGACGCGTGGTCTGAGATAGGATTAGCTCAGCAGTTCCTTGACGGTCGCCGACGCCTTGGCGAAATCCATCTGGCCGGCATAACGCTCCTTGAGCGCCGCCATCACCTTGCCCATGTCCTTGGCGCCGGCAGCACCGGTCTCGGCGATGATCGCCGAGACATTGGCGCGCACTTCGCTATCCGAAAGCTGCTTCGGCATGAAATCCTGAATGACGGTGATTTCGGCGCGCTCCTTGGCGGCAAGCTCCGGCCGGGAATTCTCCTCGTAGATCTTTGCCGATTCGTCGCGCTGCTTCACCATCTTGGCCAGAATCTGCAGGATCTCGTCGTCAGTCGCCTGCTCCTTGCCGGTGCCGCGGTTGGCAATATCGCGATCCTTGACCGCGGCCTGAATCAGCCGGACGGTGGAAAGCCGCTCCGCATTCTTGGCCTTCATCGCCTCTTTCAGCTGGGTGGCGAGTTGATCGCGCAGCATGGTCTTCACTCCTGTTTTGATGCCGCTTCATAAACCACGCTGATGCGGCGGATCAAATAAATTGCGCGGTCGCCGCGATAACGCGCAGGAAAACGGCGGCAATCTCCGCTACAAAGATTGACGCTCAGCGATTGCGTGGCTATTTACCGCCACCTGCACCAAAATTCGTGATCAGGCCTGAAGAGCGCGGCATTGCCGTGTCCACACGCCTGCGAGATCAAATGGCGACCAGCGCGGCAACGCGCGCCGACCGCCGGAAACGGGATGAAGATGACCGCGACAGCACCCTGGACAATCGAAAAGCCGACCGCCCTGCTCGTTCTTGCCGACGGCACGGTCATCGAAGGCAGGGGCATCGGCGCCACCGGCAAGGTCCAGGCCGAAGTGGTGTTCAACACGGCGCTGACCGGCTACGAGGAAATCCTGACCGACCCTTCCTATCTCGGCCAGATCGTCACCTTCACCTTTCCGCATATCGGCAATATCGGCACCAACGATGAGGACATCGAGGATCTGACGCCCGCCGCCCGCCACGGCGCCGTCGGCGTCATCTTCAAGGCCGACATCACCGAGCCTTCGAACTACCGCGCCGCCAAGCATCTCGACCAATGGCTGAAGGCGCGCGGCGTCATCGGCCTCTGCGGCATCGATACGCGCGCGCTGACCGCCTGGATCCGTGAGAATGGCGCCCCGAACGCGGTGATCGCCCACGATCCGAACGGCGTCTTCGACATCGAGGCGCTGAAGGCCGAAGCCAAGGCCTGGAGCGGCCTCGAAGGTCTCGACCTTGCCAAGATCGCCTCGTCGGGCCAGTCCTCGCAATGGACCGAGACGCCGTGGGTCTGGAATGAAGGGTATGGGGAACTCGCCGCAGCGGACGCGAAGTACCACGTCGTCTGCCTCGATTACGGCGTCAAGCGCAACATCCTGCGGCTGTTTGCCGGCCTCGACTGCAAGGTGACCGTCGTGCCGGCCGCAACGAGCGCCGAAGACGTGCTCGCCATGCAGCCGGACGGCATCTTCCTGTCGAACGGCCCGGGCGATCCGGCGGCAACCGGCGAATATGCCGTGCCCGTGATCAAGACGCTTGTGAAGACCGATATCCCGGTCTTCGGCATCTGCCTCGGCCATCAGATGCTCGGCCTCGCCCTCGGCGCCAAGACCGAGAAGATGCACCAGGGCCATCACGGCGCCAACCACCCGGTCAAGGATCATACAACAGGCAAGGTCGAGATCGTCTCGATGAACCACGGCTTCGCGGTCGACTCGAAGTCGCTGCCCGATGGCGTTGAAGAGACTCACATTTCGCTTTTCGACGGCACCAATTGCGGCCTGCGCGTGCTCGGCAAGCAGGTGTTCTCCGTCCAGCACCATCCGGAGGCCTCGCCCGGCCCGCAGGACAGCCACTATCTCTTCCGCCGCTTCATCAACATGGTGCGCGAGAAGAAGGGCGAACAGGCGCTCGCCGAACGCTGATTTCAAGAACTGCCGATTTCGCAAGGGCCCGCTAAACCGGCAGCCGCTAGCGTGATGTGGGCAGAAATGAGAGGAAGGACCGCCATCTGCCGATAGCGGTCTTTTTTCGTTAAAGGAATAAGGCTGCGTTGCGCCCTTATTTCGGCCGTTGAGGCATACCTTGCACCTGCGGCAAAGCAGACATTGTCTCGTTCAAGGTAACGACATCTTTGCGCCGCCGGTCGCGAAAGTCAGCATCGTCGACTTCATGTCTCGGCGAAGCTGCTTAAATGTTTCGCAAAGCATCCTGTCTTCATTTGGGCTACGGGCTCATCGCCACCATGATGCCAGGTGGTCCAGCGGAAAAGTCATGCGAGACTCGGGCTGGTTGACGCGTTTTGTGGAGCGTCTGAAGAAGCTTGGCACTGCGATCCAGACCGCCGTTCTCGCGCAGCGCGGATCCGTTGATCAAGAACACGTCGGGATTGCCACCACCCGCTGTCACATCTCCGGCAGGCCAGCCTTTCGGAAGCCGTCGACGAAGTGATCTCGTACAGATGCATCGCGCAGCGGCTGGGAGCTGAGCCAATGGCCGATCGTGAAGTGAGGGTGGGCGATCAGGAACAATTCCGCTTCCCGCCGCGCCTCCTCACGCTGGCCCAACTGCGCAAGCGTAGCCGCCAGGAATTTGCGGGAGTTGGTACGATATGTGTCTTCCCTGCGGAGTGTAGCGGCTGCGGCCTCATAGTCACGCGCGGCGTATTGCGCCTGCCCAAGGTGACAAAGATACCAGCAGGCTGGACGGGGATTGAGCCGCAGCGCTTTCTCGATCTGCGCCAGTCCGTCGGCAACCCTGCCGTCCAGCACTGAAATATCAGACATGGCGGCCCAGGTGTCGGCGTGGTTGGGGTCCAGCTCCAGGGCCTTGGCGAAGGCGGCCTCCGATTCCTCCCATCGCCGCTCGTAGGCCAGAATGGTCCCCAGAACGTAACGGCAGCCGGCATCGTTGGGGTCCAGCTCGACCGCCTTCTGCGCTGATGTCGTCGCTATCAGGCGATTGGGATCTTCGGGTTCGCCGAAATGGGTCCAGGCCAGCCAACGGTTATAGGCGAGCAGACCGAGCGCCTCGGCATATGATGGCTCGAGCTTGACCGCGCGCTGGAGCAGCATATAGGCCTCACGCTCGGTTTGCGGCGACTCTTCCGTCAGGAGGCGGGCGCGCACACACAGGTCGTACGCCTCGAAGCTCTTCGGCCGATTGCGCGGCGGCGGGATGGTCAGCCGGCCGACGAGGGCTTCGACAATCTTGGCGTTGACTTCGTCCTGCAATTCGAAAACATCTTCCACCGTCCTGTCGAACCTCTCGGCCCACAAGTGCCCGCCGGCAAGCGCGTCGATCAATTGGGCATTGATGCGGACACGGCCCATTGCGCGTCTGGCGCTGCCCTCCAGAACGTAGCGGACGCCGAGTTCCTGAGCGACCAGCTTTACGTTGACCGGCTTGCCCTTGTAGGCGTAGACGGAATTGCGCGCGATGACGAACAGGCCGGCCGCACGGGAAAGGTCGGTGATCAGGTCTTCAGTCAGGCCGTCGACGAAAGGCGCGTCCGCTTCATCCCCACTCATGTTCGTGAACGGCAATACAGCGATCGAGGGACGGTCGGGCAGCGGCAATATGCTCTGCAGCGCATCGGGCCAATGCCACACGTGGACAGGGCGGGTCAGATTCTTCAGGTAGCGTTCGCCTGCGTCGAAGAACCGGTCGCCGATCTTGCCGACGATCTCGCCGTGAACGCCGGCTGAAATGCAGATACCTCCCGGCGCGGCCTGCGTCTCCAAGCGCGCCGCGACATTGACCCCGTCGCCGAGGACGTCTGGACCATCGTCAATGACATCTCCCAGATTGACGCCCACACGCAAAAGTAGTTGTCGATCTCCGGAAGCCTCGACAGTAGTGTTGGCCCGTTGCATTTCCAGCGCTGCTTCGACCGCATCCACCGCGCTACCGAATTCGATCAGGAAGCCGTCGCCCACGACCTTGAAGATGCGACCGTTGTGGCGCATCACGGCCGGCTCGATAACGCCTGAACGGAGTTCCCTAAGGTTTTCAAGCGTTGCGACTTCATCAGCCTCCATCAGGCGTGAATATCCCACCACATCGGCAACGACGATGGCAGCGAGGCGACGCTGAAGAGATTGATCCGTCATGTGAGGACAAGCCCAACGACCAAATTAGCAAGTTATTGTTCAACTGCGGGTGAGTCAACAAGTGGTTAAGAGGTAATGCCGTCACTCTGGAACACGACAGCTTCAGGAAGCGGTCGCCCCGCAATTCCAAGTTAGTGACCGAACGTCTTCCCTTCCATATTGACCTCAACCATACTTGAGGAATTACAAACGCCCCGCAGACATCTGATGCAGGGGAAAATGGATGAGCGGAGCTTTCTATCGTGTCGACAAGTTCGTCGTGCCGGCGGCGGCGCGCGAGGAATTTCTCGTCAAAGTGATGATGACCCACAAGTTGCTGGAGGCACAGGAGGGTTTCGTCGATCACAGGGTGCTGGAGCAGGTCGCCGGTCCCGGCGAATTCAATTTCGTTACCATTGCCGAATGGGAAAATACCGAGGTCGTCGAGCGTGCGCGGATAGCCGTCGCGGCCGCGCACAAGGCCGCCAATTTCGATCCGCAGGAGATGTTTGCGCGTCTCGGCATTCGCGCCGATATCGCCAGCTACAAGCCTGTCGCGGCTTAAAATAACGCTGCCGGCTCAGGCGCCTGAAGTCGCGCCTTCCCGGCGAAGGAGAAGATAGAACCGCCAGCAGAGCATGACGGCCGCCGCCGCCAGCCCGACGAGGAAGCCGAACCAGATGCCGATGCCGCCGAAGCCCAGCGGGAAGGCAAAGGCCCAGGCGAGGAAGAAGCCGATCGGCCAATAGGCAATCAACGCCATGATCATCGGCACCCGTGCGTCTTTCAGGCCGCGCAGCAATCCGTTGGCGACCACCTGCAGCCCATCGACGAGCTGGAAAAGCCCGGCAACGACGATCAGCGGCCCGGCATAGGCAAGCACTGCAGGCGCCTCCGGCGAATTGACGTCGAGGAACCAGCTGCCGAGGAATTGCGGCATGGTGGCAAACAGCACCGATCCCACCGCCGAAATGGCGCAGGCAAGGATCAGCACCATGATCGAAGCCCGCACCAGCCCGCGATAATCCCCCTGCCCGTGCGCGACGCCGACGCGCACCGTCGCGGCCTGGCTGAGACCGAGCGGGATCATGAAGGCGATCGAAGCCCATTGCAGGGCGATACCGTGCGCGGCGAGCTCGATGGTGCCGATATAGCCCATCAACAGTGATGCCACCGTAAACAGGCTGACCTCGGCAAGCACGGTGACGCTGATCGGGAAACCGAGCCGGAGGACCTCCAGCAGCGCATGCCAGTCGGGCTTCCAGAAGCGCACGAAGATCTCGTAGCGGCGTGTCTCCTCCCGCTTCTGGACGAAGGCGAGAATGAAGAGAAAGCCGGCTGTCTGCACGACGACAGAAACGATCGCAGCGCCCTCGAGCCCCAGCGCCGGGAAGCCGAAATGGCCGAGCACCAGCGCATAGGCGAAGATCGCGTTCAGCACCAGCGTGGCGATGGTGACGTTGAGGATGATGCCCGCCTTGCCGATGGCACTGACGAGGGCGCGCATGACATTGAAAAGCAGCGCCGGCAGCACGCCGAACTGGCCGATCATGATGTAGCCATGGGCGAGCTTGGCCACCTCGGGCTTCTGCTGCGCGAAGAGAAGGATCTGCTCCGAATTGAAGAAGGCGGGCTGCATGATGACCCAATATGCGATCACCACCCAGAGACCCATGCGCAACGCCCGGCGCACGGAGACGACGTCACCGCGGCCATAGGCCTGCGCCACCATCGGAATGACGGCGATGGCAAAGCCCGAACCGAAGATCAGGATCGTGAACAGGAACTGGGCAGACAGCACCATCGCCGCCAGATGCTCGGCGCCGAGCCGGCCGACGATCATCACGTCGGTGGTGTTGATGCCCAGCTGGGCGAGCTGCGCGCCGATCAACGGAATGCCGAGCGCCAGCGTTGCACGGAAATGTGCGCCCCAACGATTATCGGTTGTCGGCGCAAGCCTGCGCGCGTCGATCGGCGTGTCCATGACACCTGGTCCTGTGATTGAAATATGCGTCGCCGCGCAATTAGCGGAGAAATATCATCGGGATTTAGATCAAAGGCCCGCAAAGAACTACCCCAAAACAGGCAGATGATGAAAAATTCATCATCGTATCACCATTTCTGATTGATCAGCCCGCCGCCTCAAGCGCATCGGCCGGCTGACGGACCCGGACCCGCACGAGGAACACGCCGGCGGCCACCAGGATGAACAGGGCGGCGGTCAGATAGGGCGCGCCGGCAAAGGTGACCGGCGCCTCGGGCCGGGTGAAATAGCTGAACAATTGCGTGAAGATCAGCGGCCCGATGATGGTGGTGATGCTGCTGAGGCTGGTCAGCGCGCCCTGCAGCTCGCCCTGCGCCGAGGGCGGCACCTTGCCGGCGGCGATGCTGCGCAGCGGCGGATCGGCGACGTTTTCCATGACGGTCGCGACGATGACGACATAGACCACCCAGCCCTCCCAGGCGAAGGCATAGCCGGTAAGCCCTGCGGCCGAAAAACAGAGGCCGAGAAGCGCTGTCTTCCATTCGCCGAGCAGAGGCACGACACGCGGCAAAACCAGTCCCATCACCAGCGCTGCACCGATGCCGTAAATGCCGAGCGACAGACCGATCTGCCCCTCGCTCCAGCGGTAGCGATAGGTCGAGACGAAGGACCAGACCGAGGGATAGACGGCATGCGCGAGGAAAAACAGAAACATCACGAGGCTGACCCAGCCGATGCCCGGATAATGGCGCATCTGCCGCAACGCGCCGAGCGGATTGGCGCGTTTCCATTCGAAGCGGCGGCGATTCCTAGCCTCCAGCGTTTCCGGCAGCAGGAAGCAGGCGGCGATGAAATTGACGAGCGAGAGCGCTGCCGCGCCGAGGAACGGCACGCGCGGGCCGAATTCGCCGAGGACACCGCCGATGACGGGGCCGATGGTGAAGCCGACGCCGAAAGCGATGCCGATCAGCCCGAAATTCTTCGCCCGGTTCTCCTCCGTGCTGATATCGGCGATATAGGCCGAGCAGGTGGCGAAGCTGCCGCCGCTGATGCCGGCAAGCACGCGGCCGACAAACAGCATCCAGAAGCTGGTGGCGACGCCGCAGATGAAATTGTCGATCGCAAAGGTCAGCACCGAAAGCAGAAGGATCGGCCGGCGGCCGAACCGGTCGGAGAGGTTTCCGAGCAGCGGCGCAAACAGGAATTGCATGCCGGCATAGACGAGCATTAGCCAGCCGCCGTCGATCGCCGCATCGCTGACGCCGCCGCCGGTCAGCTGCTCCAGATAGGCCGGCAGCACCGGCATGATGATGGCGATGCCGATAATGTCGAGGAAGAGGATGATGAAGACCAGGAAAAGGCCGCGACGGA
Organism: Rhizobium sp. BT03; assembly: GCF_030053155.1. NCBI lineage: Bacteria > Pseudomonadati > Pseudomonadota > Alphaproteobacteria > Hyphomicrobiales > Rhizobiaceae > Rhizobium > Rhizobium sp. BT03. The sequence goes on along the minus strand of NZ_CP125640.1, from coordinate 4,037,262 downwards.
CGAATTTGGGGTCAAGCATGAGGCATCTCTACAGCGGTTGGTTCTGAAAAGACGACCTCGTCGCCGAGAAAGTGAAATAGCTCAGAAAGGAAAGCGAAACAATCCGTGAACATTTCAAAGATTTTGATAATGCGGAACGGGAAATTTATAAGATGCCTCAACCGCGGGCGCGGTGGTTGCCACGAATCCCTTCTCCCCAGCGGGGGTCCGAAGGACGGATCGAGACCCGCGGCTCGACCCCGGTCAGTGCCGGCAGGCAGATGGGGGTGAGCGGCAGAGCCGCGAATGCGCTGAGCGCAAGCGAAGGGCAACAATGAATGTTGTGCCGTGTAGCCCCCTCATCCGGCCCTTCAGGCCACCTTCTCCCCGCTGGGGAGAAGACGGGAGCCCTCAAACCGGCCCCGAGAACGTATCGCAGGCCGACAGCTGGCCGCTGTCGAAGCCGCGCTTGAACCACCGGACGCGCTGCGCCGAGGTGCCGTGGTTGAAACTCTCCGGCACGACGTAGCCTTGCGACCGTTTCTGCAGCGTATCGTCGCCGATCTGCTGGGCGGCGTTGAGCGCCTCCTCAAGGTCGCCGGATTCCAGCAGGCCCTTCTGCTGAGTAAATTTGCCCCAAATGCCGGCGAAGCAATCGGCCTGCAGCTCGACGCGCACCGACATCTTGTTGGCCTCCTCCTCGCTCATGCGCTGGCGGGCCTGGTTGAACTTCGGCAGGATGCCAAGCAGGTTCTGCACGTGATGGCCGACCTCGTGGGCAACCACATAGGCTTCCGCGAAATCGCCCGACGCGCCGAAACGATCCGAGAGTTCCTGGAAGAAATCCGTGTCGAGATAGAGCTTGTGGTCACCGGGGCAGTAGAACGGTCCGGTTGCCGCCGATGCGGAGCCGCAGGCCGATGCCGTCGAGCCCGAAAACAGCACGAGGCGCGGCTCCTCGTAAGTCTGGCCTTGCGCCTGGAAGATGCCCGTCCAGGTATCTTCGGTTTCGGCAAGCACGGTCCGCATGAAGGCGGTCATCTCGTCATTGGCGGGCGTCCGCGTGCCTTGCGACTGGCTCTGCTCGTAGCCCGGACCGCTCGACATGCCGCCGCCTTCGAGCACCTGCAACAGGTCGACGCCCATCATCTTGAAGATGAAATAGATGACGACGAGGAAGATGATCGTGCCGATGCTCAAGCCGCCGCCGGCGCGGCGAACGCCGCCGCCGGAGGGAAAGTTGAAGCCACCGCCGCGGCCGAAACCGCCGCTGCTCGGGTCGCCGCGGCGATCCTCGACATTGTCGGACTGACGCCGGCCTCTCCATTCCATCTTCGTTCTCCCCGGCAATGCCCGTGATTGCGCTTAACGAATCTATATATCCGTCAACGGCTGGAATTCCAGCCAGTTCATCGGGGGCTGATGGTCGTGCCTGACGATAGTCTTTCGCGCCGTGTTGGATTCCTGTCGATTCCGCGATTTATGGGGTTCCGTTTGCAAATACATTTGCCTATAAGCCGCTTCTAGCCTGAAAAGACCTCAATGCGCGACCCGACCCGGTGATCTCCCACCCTGGCCGGCTTTTTGCGCAGCCAGACAATGGATATCGCCCATGCCGAAGCGCCAAGACATCAAATCGATCCTCATCATCGGCGCGGGACCGATCGTCATTGGCCAGGCATGCGAGTTCGACTATTCCGGCACCCAGGCCTGCAAGGCGCTGAGGGAGGAAGGCTACCGCGTCATCCTCGTCAACTCCAACCCGGCGACGATCATGACCGATCCGGGCCTTGCCGACGCAACCTACGTCGAGCCGATCACCCCCGAGGTCGTCGCCAAGATCATCGCCAAGGAGCGCCCGGACGCGCTGCTGCCGACCATGGGCGGCCAGACGGCTTTGAATACCGCGCTTTCGCTGAAGCGCATGGGCGTGCTCGACCGCTACAATGTCGAGATGATCGGCGCCAAGCCGGCCGCCATCGACATGGCCGAAGACCGGGCGCTGTTCCGCGAGGCGATGGCCCGTATCGGGCTGGAAACGCCGCGCTCGATGCTGGCGAACGCCACCGACATCAAGGACCTCGACCGCAAGACGCACGAGGCCGAGCGCAGCAAGCTGCGTGAAAGCCTCTCCGGCCCGGACCTCGACAAGGCCCTGGACGAACTGGAAAACCAGTGGAACCTCGGAGAGAGCGACCGCAAGCAGCGCTACATGAACCACGCTGTGGCGATTGCCGCCCAGGCGCTCGATCATGTCGGCCTGCCCGCCATCATCCGCCCGTCCTTCACGCTCGGCGGCACCGGCGGCGGCATTGCCTACAACCGCTCGGAATTCTTCGAAATCGTCGGCGGCGGCCTCGATGCCTCGCCGACGACCGAAGTGCTGATCGAAGAATCGGTGCTCGGCTGGAAGGAGTATGAGATGGAGGTCGTCCGCGACACGGCGGACAACTGCATCATCATCTGCTCGATCGAGAACATCGACCCGATGGGCGTCCACACCGGCGATTCGATCACCGTCGCCCCGGCGCTGACGCTGACCGACAAGGAATACCAGATCATGCGCAACGCCTCGATCGCGGTATTGCGCGAGATCGGCGTCGAGACCGGCGGCTCGAACGTCCAGTTCGCCGTCAATCCCAAGGACGGCCGCCTGGTCGTCATCGAAATGAACCCGCGTGTCTCGCGCTCTTCGGCGCTGGCTTCCAAGGCCACCGGCTTCCCGATCGCCAAGGTCGCCGCCAAACTCGCCATCGGCTATACGCTCGACGAGTTGGACAACGACATCACCGGTGGCGCCACACCTGCCTCCTTCGAACCGTCGATTGACTATGTCGTCACCAAGATCCCGCGTTTCGCCTTCGAGAAATTCCCCGGCGCCTCGCCGGTGCTGACAACGGCGATGAAATCGGTCGGCGAAGTCATGGCGATCGGCCGCACCTTCGCCGAATCGCTGCAGAAGGCGCTGCGCGGCCTCGAAACCGGCCTGACCGGCCTCGACGAAATCGAGATCCCCGATTCCGAGGAAGGCGAATCCAGCCACAACGCCATCCGCGCCGCGATCGGCACGCCGACGCCGGATCGCCTGCGCATGGTCGCCCAGGCGCTGCGCATGGGTCTCAGCATCGAAGAGGTGCATGAGGGCTGCAAGATCGATCCCTGGTTCATCGCCGAGCTCAAGAACATCATCGACACGGAAGCCCGCATCCGCGAACACGGCCTGCCTGAAGATGCGGCCAACCTGCGCATGCTGAAAGCCATGGGCTTTTCCGACGCCCGTCTGGCAACGCTCACCGGCAAGCGCCCCAAGCAGGTCGCCGAACTCCGCAACGGCCTGAACGTCCGCCCTGTTTTCAAGCGCATCGATACTTGTGCGGCCGAATTCGCCTCGCCGACCGCCTATATGTATTCCACCTACGAGACGCCCTTCGTCGGCGCCGCCCGCTCCGAGGCCGAAGTGTCCGACCGCAAGAAGGTCGTCATCCTCGGCGGCGGCCCGAACCGCATCGGCCAGGGCATCGAGTTCGATTATTGCTGCTGCCATGCCGCCTTCGCGCTGAAGGATGCGGGTTATGAAGCGATCATGATCAACTGCAACCCGGAAACCGTCTCGACCGACTACGACACGTCGGATCGCCTCTATTTCGAGCCGCTGACGGCCGAGGACGTGATCGAGATTCTGCGCGCCGAGCAGGAAAAGGGCGAAGTCGTCGGCGTCATCGTCCAGTTCGGCGGCCAGACGCCGCTGAAGCTTGCCGAGGCGCTTGAGAAAAACGGCATCCCGATCCTCGGCACCGCGCCCGACATGATCGACCTCGCCGAGGACCGCGACCGCTTCCAGAAGCTGCTGATGAAACTCGATCTCAACCAGCCGAACAACGGCATCGCCTATTCGGTCGAGCAGGCCCGCCTGGTCGCCGCCGAGATCGGCTTCCCGCTGGTCGTGCGCCCGTCTTACGTTCTCGGCGGCCGCGCCATGCAGATCCTGCATTCGGAGGGCCAGTTGCAGACCTATCTGCTCGACACGGTTCCGGAGCTGGTGCCTGAAGATATCAAGCAGCGTTATCCCAACGACAAGACCGGCCAGATCAACACCCTGCTCGGCAAGAACCCGCTGCTCTTCGACAGCTATCTCAGCCACGCCATCGAAGTCGATGTCGACTGCCTCTCTGATGGAACCGACGTCTATGTCGCCGGCATCATGGAGCATATCGAGGAAGCCGGCATCCATTCCGGCGACAGCGCCTGTTCGCTGCCGCCGCGCTCGCTGCCCGTCGAGCTGCTCGACGAGCTGGAGCGCCAGGCAAAGGCGATGGCCAAGGCGCTCAATGTCGGCGGCCTGATGAACGTCCAGTTCGCCATCAAGGACGGCACCGTCTACGTGCTCGAAGTCAATCCGCGCGCCTCGCGCACCGTGCCTTTCGTCGCCAAGACCATCGGCGCGCCGATCGCCAAGATCGCCGCCCGCGTCATGGCCGGCGAAAAACTCGATGCGACCTTCGCCGCCTACGGCCAGAAGCCCGATCCGCGCAAGCTCACGCACATCGCCGTCAAGGAAGCCGTCTTCCCCTTCGCCCGCTTCCCCGGCGTCGACACGCTCCTTGGCCCGGAAATGCGCTCGACCGGCGAAGTCATCGGCCTCGATACCGATTTCGCGCTGGCCTTTGCCAAGTCGCAGCTCGGCGCCGGCGTCGAACTGCCGCGTGACGGCACGGTCTTCGTCTCCGTCCGCGACGAGGACAAGGCGCGCGTGCTGCCGGCGATCCGCATTCTCGTCGAACAGGGCTTCAAGGTGCTGGCAACGGGCGGCACCGCCCGCTTCCTCGGTGAAAACGGCATCACCGCCACCAAGATCAACAAGGTGCTCGAAGGCCGTCCGCATATCGAGGACGCGATCCGCAACCGCCAGGTCCAGCTCGTCATCAACACCACCGACGGCAACAAGGCGATCTCGGATTCGAAGTCGCTGCGCCGCGCGACGCTGATGCAGAAGGTGCCCTATTACACCACCATGGCCGGCGCCGAAGCCGCCGCCCAGGCGATCAAGGCGCTGAAGGCCGGCAATCTCGAAGTCCGGCCGCTGCAGAGCTACTTCGCCTGAGATTGGAGCAATTCCAGCAAAACTGCGCCCGCGGTTTTGCCTCCGAAATTGCGCAAAAAACAAAGAACAATGTCACCGCTCAATGAGCGGTGACGCGACTTCAAGCGGAATCACTTTATCCGGCGGACGCCATAAGCCGCTGAATCTCCAGCATATCGTTGCGAAATTGCACCATCTCCTCCGCTTTCAGCCGCTCGTCGGGGATCCGCAGCAGATAGGATGGATGCACCGTCACGAAGAGCGTGTGTCCTCCTTCGATCACCATCGCCTTTCCCCTGACGTCCTGTAGGCGTTCTTTCACATCGGTCAGCGCCGCAAGCGCCGTCGCCCCCATGGCGACGATCAGCTTCGGCTTGATGAGCGCCAGTTCCCGATCGAGCCACCAGCGGCAATGTTTCACCTCGCCCATATTGGGCTTCTGATGGATCCGGCGTTTGCCGCGCGGCTCATATTTGAAATGCTTGACTGCGTTGGTGACGTAGAGCGCCGATCGGTCGATGCCGGCTTCGGCAATCACCTGGTCGAGCAGCTTGCCGGCCGGACCGACGAAGGGGCGCCCGGCAATATCCTCCTGATCACCAGGCTGCTCGCCGACGAACATCACCTGCGCATCGCGCGGCCCCTCGCCGAAGACGGTCTGCGTCGCCTTGGCATGCAGCGGACAGCGGGCGCAGGCGGCGGCTTCGGCGCGCAGGGCTTCGAGCGTGCCGGCCGGCGCCTTGGGTTCGGCAGGGATATTGCGCGCCGCCTGCTGCAGCCGGTCGTGAAAGGGCAGCGATTGCGTTGCCTCCCTTGCCGCCATCTCCCGCACCTTGCTTTCGGCCGATGTGATCAGACCCGGAATGAGATCGGCCTCCGGCAGGTTCTTCCAGTATTTTTTCGGCATTTCCGCTTGCATCGCCTTCAGCTTCAGCCGCGCCGGATTGAAGATGCTGGCATAATAGGTGCGCCAGAGATCGTCGGTGGCATCGGTGAGATTGGGCTTCTCGCACGGCGCGTCGTTCATCGTCAGCCGTTCGCCGTCCCAGGCCGCCGAGCCCTTGGGCGTGGCGATCAGCCAGTCCATATCGGTGAAACGGCGCTGGAAGAACGGCGCGGTCCGCCTGACGATATGATGGTCCGGCTCGAACCAGGCGATGAATTTTCGACGGCCCGCCGCTGCCGCACCAACCTCTTTGAACCTGACGAAGGCCGTCATCTTGTGGGCGTCGCGCCGGACATTTTTTGCCATCAGCCGAGCACGCACGACATCCTCGTCGGAGGCCACCTCCAGCACTTGCCGGTCCAGCTGCAGCCGCCAAAGCAGGCGGTAAAGCAGGGAGAAGCGCGCCGCGTCGGAATGGCAAAGCACCGTCTCCGCAAGCTCGATAAAGGCGGGCGGCACCGTCATCGGCTTGCGTGTCACAGGGGCGGGCGGCATGGCGTCGCGTTGAAAGGCAAGATCGGCCTCTGCGCTTTTTTCCCGCCAGTCGATTTCCTCAGGCAAGATGCCGGCGGCGGCAAAAGCGCGCGAGGCATCGCGCCATTCGGCAAGATCGCCCCGTCCTGCAAGCACGACCCGGCGCATCATAGCAGAGACAACTGTTCAGGTTTCGGCTCGAACATGGCGCGAAGGTCCGGGCGGTCGATCAGCCGGCGCGGCGACCAGCCTTCCGCCGAGATGAAGGACTGGACTTTCTTGATCGAGATGCCGAGCCGCGAAAGATCGTCGAGCCGCAGCCGGCGAAAGCGGCGGGCCGAAACGATTGATTTGACCGTCTTGGTGCCGAGACCGGGAACGCGCAGTAGGCGTTCACGTTCGGCTTTGTTGATATCGACGGGAAATTCGGCCCGGTTGGCGAGCGCCCAGGCAAGCTTCGGGTCGAGGTTGAGGTCGAGCATGCCGCCCGTCTGGTTGGCGGTAATTTCGTCGATGCCGAACCCATAGAACCGATAGAGCCAGTCGGCCTGATAGAGCCGGTGTTCGCGCATCAGCGGCGGCTTGATCAGCGGCAGGTTTTTCGATGAATCCGGGATCGGGCTAAAGGCGGAATAATAGACACGCTTCAGGCCGTAACTGCTGTAAAGCCGGCCGCTGGTCGCAAGGATCGTCGCGTCATTCGCGCCGTCGGCGCCGACGATCATCTGCGTGCTCTGGCCGGCCGGTACGAAGCGCTGGCGCTTCCTCGTGCGCAGCGTCGGCTCGCCGGCCGCCTCGATCTTCAGCCGCAGATCGCCCATCGATCGGCGGATATTGGCGGGCTTCTTTTCCGGCGCGAAGCGGCTGATGCCGTTATCCGTCGGCAACTCGATGTTGAGCGACAGCCGGTCGGCGAAAAGCCCCGCCTCCTCGATCAGCCGCGGCGACGCTTCGGGGATCGATTTCAGATGGATATAGCCGCGAAAATTATGGGTCACGCGCAGTTCGCGGACGATGCGGACCATCTCCTCCATCGTATAATCGGAAGAGCGGATAATGCCGGAGGAAAGGAACAGGCCCTCAATATAGTTGCGGCGGTAGAATTCCAGCGTCAGCCAGACGACTTCCTCGGGCGTGAAGCGCGCCCGTTCGACATTGCTCGACGAACGATTGACGCAATAGGCGCAGTCGTAGATGCAGAAATTGGTCAACAGTATTTTCAGAAGCGAAATGCACCGCCCGTCCGGCGCATAGGCATGACAGATGCCGGATCCCTCGGTCGAACCGAGCCCGCCGCTTGTTCCCGAATCGCGCTTCACCGTGCCGCTGGAGGCGCAGGAAGCATCATATTTGGCGGCGTCGGAAAGGACCGCCAAGCGTTCTGTTAGCGATTTCTTCATTGGCATGTTCACTATATGTTCTTACGGGCAAAGTCAATCGCGGCGATCCTGCCTTAACCGCGTTTTTGCGCCTGATGACCCGCCGTGGCGGTGGCTCGCTTTTTCGTCTATGCGAATTTTCTGGAAATCGGCCTTGGCGATCTGCTATAAGCACTTAACTAGGATTGTGGCACGGTTCCGAAGCTCCCCTTCGGGACCTGTTTTCTTTTGTGTTCGCGCCTACTGCGTAGATACAAGGAGTGAAGGACAGAAAAATGGTTGATAAGGTACCGATGACACAGGGTGGTTTCGTCAAGCTGCAGGAAGAGCTGCGCTGGCGTCAGCAGGAGGAGCGCCCGCGAATCATCGAGGCGATCGCCGAAGCCCGTGCTCATGGCGACCTTTCCGAAAACGCCGAATACCATGCCGCCAAGGAAGCCCAGAGCCACAATGAAGGCCGCATCAGCGAGTTGGAAGATCTGACGGCGCGCGCCGAGGTCATCGACCTCACCAAGATGTCGGGCGACAAGATCAAGTTCGGCGCCAAGGTGAAGCTCGTCGACGAGGACACCGAGGAAGAAAAGACCTACCAGATCGTCGGCGACCAGGAAGCCGACGTCAAGGCCGGCCGCATCTCCATCTCCTCCCCGATCGCGCGCGCGCTGATCGGCAAGGAAGTCGGCGATTCCATCGAGGTCAATGCGCCCGGCGGCTCCAAGGCTTACGAAATCCTCCAGGTTTCCTGGGGCTGATCGCCCGCCACAGACGAGACCCCTCCTTTGCCTGATATGCGTGACGTCGAGATCATCGCGCCCAATTTCAAGCGCCGGCTCTCCGGCGTCACGTCGACCATCGTCCAGCTCATCCCCTGCCAGATCCGGCTCGGCGTCAGGATCGCAACCCTCGGCCCCGGCCTGCCGGAGGGTCTGCCGAAGCTGCGGTGGTCGCAGCTCCCAGGTCTCTGGCGCCCGCCGGCGCGCCGGCGCCGGCGTGTCTGGCACGCCCGCCGCAACAATGAGATGGCCGTCGGCATCCTGCTTCGCCACCTGCTGCGCATGCCGCTGAAACTCGTCTTCACATCAGCGGCGCAACGCCGCCACACCGCCTATACGAAATGGCTGATCCGCCGCATGGACGCTGTCATCGCGACCAGCGACCGATCCGGCTCGTTCCTCGAGGTGCCGCACACCGTCATCCAGCACGGCGTCGACCTTAGCCTGTTCCACCCGCCGGAAACGGCGGAAGACACCATTGCCGCCACCGGCCTGCCCGGCCGCCATCTGGTCGGCTGTTTCGGCCGCGTGCGCCATCAGAAGGGCACCGATCTCTTCGTCCGGGCGATGATCGAACTCCTGCCGCAGCACCCGGAATGGACGGCCGTCGTCTCCGGCCGGGTGACGGCGGAACACACGGGCTTCGCGGACAAGCTGAAGGCCGATGTCGCGGCCGCCGGCCTTGGCGACCGTATCCTCTTCCTCGGTGAAGTGCCCGATATTAAGGTCTGGTATCGCCGTTTAACGCTTTACGTCGCCCCTTCCCGCAACGAGGGTTTCGGCCTGACGCCGCTCGAAGCCATGGCTTCGCGGACGGCGGTAGTGGCATCCGACGCCGGCGCCTATGCCGAACTCATCGCCGAAGGCGAGACCGGCTCGGTCGTCGCCGCCGGCAACGGCGAGGCGCTGACGCGGGCCATCGCGCCCTATATCGCCGATCCCGGTCGGGCGATCGCGCATGGCGAGAATGCACTGCGCCATGTCAGGGCGAATTTTGCGCTGGAGAAGGAAGCAAACGCGATCGGCGCCATTTACGACCGCCTTCTCGGCGACAACCGCTAAAGCAGAAAAAGAAACGGCCCGTCAGATGACGGGCCGCCGCAAAGATTACCAACAATGAGGCTGGTTATTCGGCGGGCTGGAGCCCTGCGGCCGACGTGTCTTCGGTCTCCCCGCCCAAGGCTCTGGCAAGCTGCGCCGTATCCAGTTCGTTTTCCCAGCGCGCCACGACGATCGTCGCTACCGCATTGCCGACGAGGTTGGTCAGCGCCCGGCATTCCGACATGAAGCGGTCGATGCCGAGGATGAGCGCCATGCCGGCGACCGGCACGGAAGGCACGACGGAAAGCGTCGCGGCAAGGGTGATGAAGCCGGCGCCGGTGATGCCGGCGGCACCCTTCGAGCTCAGCATTGCCACCAAGAGCAGCAGGATCTGGTCACCCCAGGAGAGGTTGATGCCGGTTGCCTGGGCGATGAACAGCGCCGCCAGCGTCATGTAGATGTTGGTGCCGTCGAGATTGAAGGAATAGCCTGTGGGGATGACGAGGCCGACGACCGAGCGCTTGCAGCCGGCCTTTTCCATCTTGTTCATCAGGCCCGGAAGGGCCGCTTCCGAAGACGAGGTGCCGAGAACCAGCAGCAGCTCTTCCTTGATGTAGCGCAGCAGCGCCAGGATCGAGAAGCCGTTGTAGCGGGCCACGGCGCCGAGAACGACGAGAACGAAGAGCAGCGAGGTGATGTAGAAAGTGCCGATCAGCATGGCGAGATTGGCGATCGAGCCGATGCCGTACTTGCCGATCGTGAAGGCCATGGCGCCGAAAGCGCCGATCGGGGCGGCCTTCATGAGGATGGCGACGAGCTTGAAGACCGGAGCCGTCAGGGCGTTGAGGAAATTGACGACCTGCTCGCCCTTCTCGCCGACCATGGCGAGCGCGACGCCGAAGAGTACCGAGAAGAACAGCACCTGCAGAATGTCGCCATCGGCAAAAGCGCCGACGATCGTCGTCGGAATGATATTGGTGAGGAAGCCGACGATGCTCTGCTCATGCGCCTTCGTGGCGAAGGTGGCGACGGCGGCAGGATCCAGCGAAGCCGGATCGATGTTCATGCCGGCGCCGGGCTGGACGACATTGGCGACGACCAGGCCGATGACGAGCGCCAGTGTCGAGAAGGTGAGGAAGTACAGCATCGCCTTGCCGGCGACGCGGCCGACCTTCTTCAGGTCGCTCATGCCGGCAATGCCGGTCGCCACCGTCAGGAAGATGACCGGGGCGATGATCATCTTGACCAGCTTGATGAAGGCATCGCCGAGCGGCTTCAGCTGCGCGCCGAGTTCGGGATAGAAATGACCGAGAAGGATACCCGCGGCGATAGCGGCGAGAACCTGAACGTAAAGATGGGAATAAAAGGGCTTCTTGCCCTTGCTGTCTGCGACTGCATCGAATGGTGCTGCGATCATGATGTCCTCCTTAAGGCTCGTCCGGAACGAACTCCGGCCTCCCGAGCCGTTCGCTTCAATCCAACAGCTCAGCCGTTGTTGCCATCTCCTTCGCAATCACCGTGCCAGTTTGACGTCACCGATTTAAGCAATTGATTCTACGCATTAAAAATTTCCGCAGCCGCCGATCGCCCGTCAAGAAATGCGGAAATCCGCACAAATCCATTTGCAACCAGTGCAGAAAAATGCACAAATCCGCCATGTCCCTGTCGCTATCATCGCTGTGGCCTTCCCTGCCCCTGCGGCACCGCATCCGCCGGATGTGGCGGGCCTATGCGGTGGTCGCGCTTCTCGCCGTCGCCGCAAGCCTGTGGGCAAGCGGCGAGATCGGCCGGCGCCAGGCCGAGGCTGCCCTGGAAGAACAGGCCCGCACCGATGCCAGGCTGAATGCGGCCCTGCTGCGCACGGTTCTCGAAAAATACCGGGCGCTGCCCTTCGTGCTGTCGCAGGATACGGCGCTCGCCGCGGCCCTGGCGGGAAAGGACGCCGGCACCTTCGAGCGCCTCAGTCAGAAGCTGGAGACGCTGGCAGCAGGCACGAAGGCTGCCGTCATCTATGTCATCGATAAGGACGGCATGGCGGTTGCCGCCAGCAACTGGCGCGAACCGACGAGCTTCGTCGGCAACGACTATCGTTTCCGGGAATATTTTCAGGGCGCGGTCGCTGCAGGACAGGCCGAGCACTTCGCGCTCGGCACCGTCAGCAAGAAACCGGGCCTCTATATCTCCGAGCGGATATCAGGCAGCGACGGGCTGCTCGGCGTCGTCGTCGTCAAGGTGGAATTCGACGATGTCGAGGCCGACTGGAACGCCACGGACGCACCGTCCTACGTCATCGATGATCGCGGCATCGTCCTCATCACCAGCATTCCCTCGTGGCGGTTCATGACGATCGGCCGGATCGCCGAGGACCGGCTGACGGCGATCCGCGAGAGCCTGCAATTCGGCGATGCGCCGCTTCAGCCGCTGCCGCTCGCCAAGGTCCGGCACCTTGGCGACGGGCTCGACGTCGTCGAGATCGTCATGCCGGGCGGCGCCGGGAAAACCAACTTTCTCGATGCCGGCATGCCGGTTCCCGCGACGGCCTGGCATTTGCAGCATCTCGTGGCGCTGGGGCCGTCCGTCGATGCGGGCGTCCGCGAAGCCCGCATGCTGGCGCTGCTGATGCTCTTGCCGCTGCTGGCGGGTGCCGCCTTCCTGTTGCGCCGCCGCCAGGCGGTCAGCCTCAGGATTTTCAGGGAACAGCAGGCGCGGGAGGAACTGGAACGGCGCGTGGCCGAACGCACCGTGGATCTCAGCCAGGCGCGCGACCGGCTGCAGGCCGAGATCATCGGCCACCGCAGCACGGAGCAGAAGCTGCAGGCGGTGCAGCAGGATCTGGTGCAGGCCAACCGGCTGGCGATCCTCGGTCAGGTTGCCGCCGGCGTCGCCCATGAGATCAACCAGCCGGTAGCGACCATCCGTGCCTATGCCGACAATGCCCGCACCTTCCTCGACCGCGGCCAGACCGCTCCTGCCGGTGAAAATCTCGAAAGCATCGCGGCGCTGACGGAGCGCATAGGCTCGATCACCGAAGAGCTGAAGAGCTTCGCCCGCAAGGGCCGCGGCAGCGCCGAACCGACGGGATTGAAGGAGGTCATCGAGGGTGCGGTGATGCTGTTGCGCAGCCGTTTTGCCGGCCGCATGGATACGCTCGACATCCACCTGCCACCGGCCGAGCTGCAGGTCATGGGCAACAGGATCCGCCTCGAACAGGTGCTGATCAACCTGCTTCAGAACGCGCTTGAAGCCGTGGCGCCGAAGGCTGACGAGGGTCGCGTCGAAATCACCACATCAATCGAAGCGGACATGGTGGCGCTGACGGTCGCCGATAACGGCCCCGGTATTTCGCCTGAGATCCGCAAGGGCCTGTTCACGCCGTTCAACACCTCGAAGGAAAGCGGCCTCGGCCTGGGGCTGGTCATCTCCAAGGATATCGTCGGCGATTACGGCGGCCGCATGGAGGTCGACAGCGACGGCAGCGGGACCCGCTTCGTCGTTCATCTGAGGAAGGCTTAAGACCATGGCCACACCGATGCCGGTTGCACTGATCGACGACGACAGGGATCTGCGCCGCGCCACGGCCCAGACGCTCGAACTCGCCGGCTTTTCCGTTTCCGCCTATGATGGCGCGAAGGCCGCGCTGGCCGGCCTGTCCGCCGATTTTGCCGGCCCCGTCGTCACCGATATCCGCATGCCTGAAATCGACGGATTGCAGCTCTTCGCCACGCTCAAGGGCATGGATGCCGACCTGCCGGTGATCCTGATGACCGGCCATGGCGATATTCCGATGGCGGTTCAAGCCATCCAGGACGGCGCCTATGACTTTATCGCCAAACCCTTTGCGGCCGACCGGCTCGTCCAGAGCGTGCGCCGCGCCGGCGAGAAGCGGCGGCTCATCCTGGAAAACCGCATGCTGCGCAAGGCTGCCGAAGAGGCGCAGGAGAATTCGCCGCTGATCGGCCAGACGCCGGTCATGGAAAATTTGCGGAAGATTCTGCGCCATATCGCCGACACCGATGTCGACGTGCTCGTTGCCGGCGAAACCGGCAGCGGCAAGGAAGTCGTGGCCCAGATCCTGCATCAGTGGAGCCACCGCCGAAAGGGCAATTTCGTGGCGCTGAACTGCGGGGCGCTCCCCGAAACCGTCATCGAAAGCGAGCTGTTCGGCCACGAGGCCGGCGCCTTTACCGGCGCCCAGAAGCGCCGCACCGGCCGCATCGAACATGCAAGCGGCGGCACGCTTTTCCTCGACGAGATCGAGAGCATGCCGGTTGCCACCCAGGTCAAGATGCTGCGGGTGCTGGAGATGCGCGAAATCACTCCGCTCGGCACCAATGAGGTGCGCCCGGTCGATCTGCGCGTCGTCGCGGCGGCCAAGATCGATCTCGGCGATCCCGAGCTGCGCGGCGATTTTCGCGAGGATCTCTATTACCGGCTGAATGTGGTGACGATCTCCATTCCGCCGCTGCGGGAGCGCCGCGACGATATTCCGCTGCTGTTTTCCCACTTCGCCGCCCGCGCCGCCGAGCGCTTCCGCCGAGAGGTGCCGGAGATTTCGCCCGAAGTGCGCCGCCACTTTGCCTCGCATGCATGGCCGGGCAATGTCCGCGAACTCTCGCATTATGCCGAACGCGTGGTCCTGGGGGTCGAAGGCGGCGCAGCCGCACCCGTCCCTGCCCAACCGACGGGCGGTACCCTGCCCGAACGGCTGGAACGTTACGAGGCGGAGATCATCCGCGAGGCGCTCACGGCCAATGACGGCGACGTGCGCAGCACCATCGAGGCGCTCGGCATTCCGAGAAAGACGTTTTACGACAAGCTCCAGCGCCACGGCATCAACCGCGGCGGCTATTCAGCGCGCAAATAACGCATGTCGCGCAAAAGTGTGCAGCGGTTTTGCGGCAACGACATGCGTAAAAAACCTAAAGCGCAACGAGCGAATCTGAAAGATCGCGACGCGCTTTAGACAGCTTCAGACTTCCACCAGCTCGAGCTTCTTCACCTGCCGGATCGTCAGCATGGTGCGCACGGTATCGACATGTTCGTTCGCCGTCAGCACCTCGATGACGAAATCCTGGAAGTGGGTGAGATTTTCAGCCACGCAATGCAGCAGGAAATCGCTGTCGCCGGAGACCATCCAGGCCTGCCGCACCAGCGGCCATTCGGCGGTGGCGGCGGCAAACGCCTTGAGATTGCCTTCCGACTGATGCTTGAGGCCGACCATGCAAAAAGCGACGAGATCGAAGCCGAGCCGTGGGCTGTTCAGCATCGCATGGTAGCCTTCGATGATGCCGGCTTCCTCGAGCTTGCGCACCCGGCGCAGGCAGGGCGGCGCCGAAATGCCGACGCGATCGGCAAGCTCCACATTGGTCATGCGGCCATCGGCCTGCAATTCCCGGAGGATCTTTATATCGATGACGTCGAGTTCGGCGCGACCCACATCATTGCCTTTCTTTAATTCTCCGCGGGGAGCTTCTATATAAAGCGGCGGAATACGCAAGAATGTTTCACGCCGATGACGGATTCTTGCACAACAGGACGATTTGCCTTGTTGGTAACGCAAGGCTGCCCTTGAATAAAAGCATTGGACGTTCATAAATGGCGCGAGGACCGCGAAACGGCCGCAATCGCCACTTAGCCGCCGCCCTCCTGCCAGTCGAAAGGAAATGACATGCCCGCCCGCCATACGAAGGTGCTCATCATCGGTTCCGGACCCGCAGGCTATACAGCCGCGGTCTATGCCGCGCGCGCCATGCTGAAGCCGGTTTTGATCGCCGGCCTCGAACAGGGTGGCCAGCTGATGATCACCACCGATGTCGAGAATTATCCGGGCTTTGCCGATCCGATCCAAGGCCCCTGGCTGATGGAGCAGATGCTGCAGCAGGCAAAACATGTCGGCGCCGAGATCGTCAACGACCTGGTGACCGAAGTCGACATGAACCAGCGCCCCTTCGTCGCCCGCACCGACAGCGGCCAGGTCTGGACCGCCGATACGCTGATCATCGCCACCGGCGCCAAGGCCAAATGGCTCGGCATCGAGAGCGAACAGCATTTCCAGGGCTTCGGCGTCTCGGCCTGCGCTACCTGCGACGGCTTCTTCTACCGCAACAAGGATGTGATCGTGGTCGGCGGCGGCAACAGCGCCGTCGAAGAGGCGCTCTATCTCTCCAACATCGCCAAGTCGGTGACATTGGTGCACCGCCGCGACTTTTTCCGCGCCGAGAAGATCCTGCAAGAACGCCTGTTCTCCAAGGACAATGTCAAAGTGCTGTGGAACACCGAGGTGGCCGAAATCACCGGCACGCCGGCCAAGCCCCCGATGCCGCAATCCGTTACCGGCGCGCGGCTGCGCGACACCCGCACGGGCGCGATCACCGAAATGGCAATCGACGGCGTTTTCGTGGCCATCGGCCATGCGCCGGCAACCGAGCTTTTCAAGGACAAGCTGAAGTTGAAGGACAACGGCTATCTCTGGACCGCGCCGGATTCGACCGCGACCAGCCTGGAAGGGGTCTATGCCGCCGGCGACGTGACAGACGATACGTTCCGCCAGGCGATCACCGCCGCCGGCCTGGGCTGCATGGCAGCACTTGAAGCCGAACGCTATCTGACGAGCCACGTGCCCGTCGCCGTGGCAGCGGAGTAAGATCGGCATGAGGGGTGGGGGAATGCCATTGGATTGGGACAAGCTGCGTATTTTTCACGCAGCTGCCGAGGCGGGTTCGTTCACGCATGCGGCGGATAAACTGCATCTGTCCCAATCCGCCATCAGCCGCCAGGTCAGTGCGCTGGAGCAGGACGTCGGCACCAAGCTGTTTCACCGTCATGCGCGCGGCCTGATCCTGACGGAACAGGGCGAACTGCTGTACCGCACCGCCCATGACGTGCTGCTGAAGCTCGAAACCGTGAAGATGCAGCTCACCGAGACGACCGAGACGCCGTCCGGCAAGCTGCGCGTGACGACGACGGTCGGCCTCGGCCAGGGCTGGCTGACCGACAAGATCCAGGAATTCCTGCAGCTTTATCCCGATGTGCAGATCCAGCTGATCCTCGACAACGAGGAAGTGGATGTGAACATGCGCCATGCCGACTGCGCAATCCGCCTGCGCCAGCCGCAGCAGTCCGACCTCATCCAGCGCAAGCTCTTCACCGTGCATATGCACGTCTATGCCGCCCCCTCCTACATCAACCGTCACGGCGAGCCGCAGAAGATCGAGGATCTCGACAATCACCGCATCATCACCTTCGGCGAGCCGGCGCCGAGCTACCTGCTCGACGTCAACTGGCTGGAGGTCGCCGGTCGCTCGTCGGACAACAAGCGCATCCCGCATCTGCAGATCAACAGCCAGACGTCGATCAAGCGCGCCGCCCTGCTCGGCATCGGCGTCGCTTGCCTGCCGGATTATATCGTCGGCCGCGACCCGGGCCTGATTCAGCTGGCGATCAATGCCGACGTCCCCTCCTTCGACACCTATTTCTGCTATCCCGATGAGATCAAGAACGCCGCCAAGCTGAAGGCCTTCCGCGATTTCATCGTCAGCAAGGCTAGAAACTGGAATTTTTGAGCCAGATTTATGGAATGATTTCCATACTATGCGGACAGCGCATAACTGGCATGCACAAATAAGGGTTGCCGTTTGCCCATTAAACCACCATATCGCACATAGCTGATGCACATGGTGGCTTTTCCTCCCAGTTCCACCGCATTAGCTGTTCCCCTCTGGAGGTTTTTGACCTTCACACTTATAAGGGCCCTGGTTTTCCAGTGGCCCTCTTTTTTTGCCTTGGCTCTTCGGGAAATGCCGCACCGCAAAAAAATTGTGCGGCGCATAGCAGGCATGCACAAAAAAGCATTGAAACCTGCTCAATGAAGCACCATATCTCTCTCAGCTGATGCATCTCGTGGTTTCTCTCCCAGTACCACCGCATTAGCTGTTCCCCTCTGGAGGTTTTTGACCTTCACAATTACAAGGGCCCTGGTTTTCCGGTGGCCCTCTTTTTTTGCCTAAATTTTGCTCACCCGACAAAACTCGCCGCCTCACGCCTCCGTGATTTGCATATCGACGTCTGACGATCAATATATCGAACAAACACGATTTATAGTTCGGTGCACGACGATGGACAAAGACGAGATTATCAAGGCGCTCGCCCATCCCACCCGGATGGACATTCTGACCTGGCTGAAAAATCCCGAGCAGCATTTCCCCTCGCAGGAGCATCCCTTCGAAATGGGCGTCTGCGCCAGCCAGTTCGAGCGCTGCGGCCTGTCGCAGTCGACGGTCTCGGCCCATTTGGGAACGCTGCATCGCGCCGGCCTCGTCACCACCAAACGCGTCGGACAGTGGATCTTCTACAAGCGCAACGAAGAAACGATCGCCGCCTTCCTGAAGCAGCTGACGCAGGACCTTTAGTTAGAATGCCCCTCGGCTTCGATCTCACCCGCGTTCCGCTCGCCGCAGCCGGCGCGACTGGACTCTCCTATCTCTCCGCCCGGGGCCGGGCCGCCCTCGCCCCTGCCGAGTGATCCTCCCGCAAAAGAAAGGACCATCATGGCCAAGCTTTTCGAACCCACCAAGGTTGGCGACATCACAGTCAAGAACCGCATCGTCATGGCGCCGCTCACCCGCAACCGCTCGCCGGGCGCCATCCCGAACGATCTCAATGTCGAATATTACCGCCAGCGCGCCACGGCAGGGCTGATCATTACCGAAGCGACCGCGATCACCCATCAAGGCCAAGGCTATGCCAATGTGCCGGGCCTCTACAGCAAAGAGGCTCTCGACGGCTGGAAGCGCGTGACCGATGCCGTTCATGCAGCCGGCGGCAAGATCGTCGTCCAGATGTGGCATGTCGGCCGCATCTCGCACACGACGCTGCAGCCGAACGGCGACAAGCCGGTGTCCTCGACCGACCGCGTCGCCAAGGCCAAGACCTATCTGGTCAATGACGACGGCAGCGGCAGTTTTGCCGACACCTCCGAACCGCGCGCGCTCGAAGCCGCCGAAATCCCCGGCATCGTCGAAGATTACCGCAAGGCCGCCCGTGCGGCGATCGACGCCGGTTTCGACGGCGTCGAGATCCATGGCGCCAACGGCTACCTGCTCGACCAGTTCATCCGCGACGGCGTCAACGACCGCACCGACCAATATGGCGGCTCGATCGAAAACCGCACGCGGCTGGCCTTCGAGGTCGTCGATGCCGTGGTGAGCGAAATCGGCGCAGGCCGCACCGCGATCCGCATCTCGCCGGTGACGCCGTCGGGTGAAAGCTACGATTCCAATCCGCAGGCGACCTTCACCCATGTCGTCGAAGGCCTGGCAAAATACGCTCTCGCCTATATCCATGTGATCGAAGGCCAGACCGGCGGTGATCGCGACTACCGTCAGGGCGACAATCCTTCCTTCGATTATAAGGCGTTGCGCCAGGCTTATGAAACCGCCGGCGGCAAGGCCGACTGGATGGTCAATAACGGCTATGACCGCGATCTGGCGATCGACGCTGTCGAAAGCGGCCGCGTCGACCTCGTCGCCTTCGGCAAGCCTTTCATCGCCAATCCCGATCTCGTCGAACGGCTGGCGAAGAACCTGCCGCTCAACACGCCGGACCAGTCGACCTTCTATGGCGGCACTGCCAAGGGCTATGTCGATTACCCAGCCCTCGAAAAGGTCGCCTGAGCTTTTCCACCAACGCGAATCCCGCCGAAAGGCGGGATTTCCATTTTCGACCTGTCTCTGTAGGGTGCCGTCATGTTCGCTCCCCATCTTGATCGCTGGTCGCTGATATCAGACGGCGAGCCCATCATCACCCATTCGAGCCGCCTGTTGCCGGTCCTCTGGCAGGGCAGGCCCGCCATGCTGAAAGTCGCCACCGATATCGACGAACGCTACGGCGCGCTGCTGATGCGGTGGTGGGACGGCGACGGCGCGGCCCATGTCTATGCCCATGAGGACGACGCGGTGCTCCTGGAACGGGCGACGGGAAAACGCTCGCTGCTTGCCATGGCGATGAACGGCGAGGACGACGAGGCGAGCCGCATCCTCTGCCGCACCGCGGCACGGCTGCATGCGCCGCGCGAGAAACCGCTTCCCGACCCCGTGCCCCTCACCCGCTGGTTCCGCGATCTGGAACCGGCAGCCAAAAAACATGGCGGCGCGCTGGCCGATTGCTCGGCGATTGCCGACGCCCTGCTCGCCGACCAGCGCGACCTCACCGTCCTGCATGGCGATATTCATCACGAAAACATTCTCGATTTCGAGGCGCGCGGCTGGCTGGCGATCGATCCGAAGCGGCTCCATGGCGAGCGCGGCTTCGATTTCGCCAATATCTTCGCCAATGAGGAACTGCCTGTTATCACAGATCCTGCCCGTTTCCGCCGCCAGCTCGCCGTCGTTTCTGCGGAGGCGCGGCTGGAGCCGAAGCGGCTGTTGCAATGGATCGCCGCCTATTCCGGCCTTTCCGCCGCCTGGTTTCTCGGCGACGGTAATATTCGGCAGGCGGAAACGGCCCTGACGGTCGCCCGGATGGCGCTGGCCGAGCTGGCGGCTTAACCCGCATTCTCGGGCGAAGGCACGCTCAAGGCGGCCGCCGTGTCACGATACGGCTCCGGCAGGCAGCCGAGTGCTGTGAGCGAAGCTCTGACAGCCTCGTCGATCGGCGTTTGCGGCTCCTGGCCGAGTTCGGCCGTCAACCTCGTGTTCCGCATCCTGAGCGGCACCTTCCACAGATAGCGCATCTCCTTGATCTCCCGCATGATCGGAACGAATGGCGCAGCGAGCGGCACGATCCACCAGGGAAAACGGCCGATCTTCGCCTTGCCGCCGGCGACACGTTTGATCGCTTCGGCCATCTGCATGCCATCGCCATCCCAGAATCCCTCCAGATGGTAGACGGCAAAGGGCGGCAGCCGATCGACCCGCTCGATGAGCCGGGCCATGGTTTCCGCCATATCTGGCAGATAGGCCCACTGATGGCCGACGCCGCGCCGGCCCGGATTCCGGATCGTGCCCACGGGCTTGCCCGGGGTGACGAATCCCGATGAAAACCAGCTGTTTCCAGTCGTGCCCGGACCGAAGAAATCCCCGGCCCTGACGATGATCACGCCGGCGCCGGCTTGCGACGCCGCTTCCAGCCGCTTCTCCATCTCGACGCGGATCGCTCCCTTCGTCGTCAGCGTATGCTGCGGGCTTTCCTCCGTCGGCGCCGGCAGGGCATCGGGACCGAAATTATAGACGTTTCCAGGCAGCACGATGCGCGCGCCGACGGTGCGGGCAGCGGCGATGGTATTGTCGAGCATCGGCAGCACCAACTTGTCCCAGTCGCGGTAACCGGGCGGATTGACGGCGTGGACGATCAGACTGACGCCTTCAGCCGCCCTCAACACGTCACCGGCATTCATCGCATCGCCCTGCACCCATTCGAAGGCCGGCTCGCGCCTGGACACCATGGCGGCATCACGGTTGAGCGCCCGGATACGCCAGCCGCGCGCAAGCAGCTTGCGGGCGACCGCGCCGCCGACACCGCCGGTGGCGCCGAGAACGAGCGCCGTCATCTTCATTTCGCTGCTCATGACAATCATCTCCTTCGATTGAATGGAGGAACTATGCCACTGCGCCGGAATAAACAAAATTGACGAAAGAAATGCAGCCGCTATACAAAAATATATGAACACCGAACCGAGCTGGGATTTCTACCGCAGTTTCCTGACCGTGCTTCAGCAGGGCTCGCTTTCGGCCGCCGCCCGCGAATTGGGGCTGACGCAGCCGACCATAGGCCGCCATGTCGACGCACTGGAAACGGCAATCGGCGCCGAACTCTTCACCCGATCCCCGAACGGGCTGCTGCCGACCGATGCCGCCTTGGCGCTGAAGCCCTATGCCGAGACGCTGGCCGCAACCACCGCCGCCCTTTTGCGCACCGCATCCGGTGAGCGCGAGCGCGTCGCGGGAACCGTCAGGGTCAGCGCCAGCGAGGTCATCGCCGTCGAAGTGCTGCCTGGGATTCTCGGACCGCTGCAGGAGGCCTATCCCGAACTCCAGATCGAGCTCTCGGCTTCCGATGCGATTGAGGATCTGGTGAACCGCGAGGCCGATATCGCCGTGCGCATGGCCGAGCCGCAGCAAGGTGCGCTCGTCGTGCGCCGCATCGGGGATATCCCGCTCGGTTTCCACGCCCATCGCCGCTATCTCGAGCGACACGGCATTCCACAAACCCTGGCTGATCTCGCAAACCACCGGCTCATCGGCTTCGACCGGCAGACCGCCTATGTCCGCATGGTCACAAAACGCTATGAAGTGCCGGGCATCGACTTCTCCTACAGGACCGACAGCAATCTTGCCCAGCTTTCGGCGATCCGCGCCGGCGTCGGCATCGGTCTCTGCCAGATCGGGCTCGCACGTGATAATCCCGATCTGGTTCACCTCCTGCCCGATGCGTTCAGGATCCCGCTGGGCACCTGGGTGGCAATGCATGAGAGCCTGAAGACCTCGCCGCGCTGCCGCGCCACCTTCGACGCCCTGGTCAAGGGGCTTCAGGACTATCACCGATATTCGACCGGCACATAACCCCGAGATCCGGAATCGATTTTCGAAGAGAATCATGCGCAAATTTCAACCGGAAAGCTGTCCTATCGGACGCGAGGCCCTGTAGCGGAAAAAGATGATGAGCCACGATCCGGTTGAACTCGTGCCCTACGATCCGCAATGGCCGCAGGCGTTCCGGCGCATCCGCGACAGGTTGCTCGTCTTGCTGCCGCAGGCGCTCTCCATCGATCACTTCGGCAGCACGTCCATATCAGGCATGACCGCCAAGCCGCTGATCGATATCGACATCGTTCTTCCCGGCCTCGGGCATATCGGGGAGGCTACCGCTGTGCTTCTGGCGGAAGGCTACGAACCGCGCGGCAATCGTTATGACGACGAGGTCTGGGCATTTCTATCGAGAGGTTCGGTGCCGCGGGAGCGGGTCTACCTATGTCCTGCCGGCAATGGCACCCATCGAGACAGGCTGGCTTTCCGGGATTATCTCATAGCCCATCCCGAGGCAGCGGCCGAATATGCCGCGCTCAAATGCAGGCTGGCAGGTGAATTCAGGATGGATGGCGACAGTTATACCGCGCACAAGCGCGAATTCGTCGACGCAATCGTCGCGCGAGCATTGGCAGACGATCGTTGACGTCAAATGCCTTGCGAGGCCCCGGCCGCGCGATCCTTCCACTGGGCGTCCACCACCTCGGTTTCCGGCCGGTCGCCGCCTTCGGCATATTCCTCATGCCACTTGCCGTTCTCGTCCTGCCAACTGATCTCGGCGGAATCGCCGCCGACCTGCTGTTCGGCCGCAACGATGCGCGCAGCTTCAAGCGCTTCGGCATGAGTCGGGAATGCCTCGGAATAGACGCCTCCGAGCCTGTAGGCCCAACCGCCGTCATGCGGCACGACTTCGTAGACCACCTTGATCATGCATCCGTCTCCTCATCTTTGGTGCGCATTCGCACGCTGCCGGACAGGATCCGGATCATCGCGGCCGCTTGACGAGAATTCGAGGACGCCGCGATCTGCTTTCCGGCCCCGATAACGTTCAGTATTCCATTAAACGCCAAAGACTGCAAATGGCCCTGGATGGCAGCCTGCTTGATATGCGAAATCAGTGACTTAGATAAGGTGCATAAATCAGGACAGGAGCTAAGACGTGGGGATTGCGTCACGCTTGAAAGAAGAGAAGTTTCTGGTCGCCGCACTTGCCGTTGCCGCCGTCGCCTATCTCCTGGAACACGCCGTGATCGAGATGGGACGCGGTGTCGCGCTCATCGCCGCCGCCGCCCTGGTCGGCACCATCGTTCTCGCCTCGATCCGCGTTGCCCATCATGCCGAACTGCTCGCCGTCAAGGTCGGCGATCCCTATGGCACGATGATCCTGACGCTGTCGGCCGTCGCTGTCGAGGTCATCATCCTCGCCATCATGATGAGCGGAGAGAGTTCGCCGACGCTAGTGCGCGACACGATCTATTCCGCCCTGATGCTCGATATCAACGGCATTCTGGGTCTCGCCGCCCTGCTCGGCGGCCTCAAGCACGGCGAACAGCCCTACAACGACAATTCGGGCAAGACCTACGGCGTGATGATCCTGACCGCCATGGGCATCTCGATGATCGTTCCGGAATTCGTGCCCGGCGATAAATGGCACTATTATTCCGCCTTCACCATCGTCGCGATGATTGCGCTCTACGGTCTCTTCCTGCGCATGCAGGTCGGCCAGCACAGCTATTTCTTCAGCTACAGCTACCCACGTTCCGAGCGGAAGAAAGAAAGCCCGGACGAGCATGGCTCCGACGAGTCGGCCGCAATCTCGATCGCCACCATTCTCGTCGGCGTCGTCATCATCGGCCTGCTGGCCGAGTTCATGGCCGCCTTCATGGCCGAGGGTCTGCGCGACAGCGGCGCGCCGATCGCCGTGACCGCCGTCGTCGTCGCGGCGATTTCAGCTGCCCCCGAGATCCTGACCGCCTTGAGGGCAGCACTTAAGAACCGCATGCAGGCGACCGTCAACATCGCCATGGGCGCCTCGCTCTCGACCGTGATCCTGACGGTGCCGGTCATGGAGGCGATCGCGCTCTATACCGGCCAGCCCTTCATCATGGCGATGACCCCGGTGCAGACGGTGATGGTGACGATCACGCTGATTGCCGCGGCGATCAACCTCAATGACGGCGAGACCAACGCCATCGAAGGCATGACGCATTTCATTCTTTTCGCCACTTTCATCATGCTGACGGCGCTGGGGCTTTAAAAGCCGGCGCACCGACGCCGATAGTGGAAAGAGTTCTTTGGCACCCACCTATCGGCAGGTGTCTGAACGTTATTCCTTCGACTTTTCGAGGAAACGCTCCTTGCGGGTTTTCGGCTTGAAACGCCGGAAGAAACCCTCGATGGCGCGGATGGATTTGGTGACGGACATCAGCCGGTCGATCTGGCTGTTCGCATTGTGAAGCCGCTCGGACAGGACTTCGGCCGCCGTCATCGCGATCTCGACCGGCGGCACCTGCGGAAAGCGTTTGGCGAGCGCCGCATAAGGGCTGGCATCGACGCCGCCGATCATCGAGATCGTACCCATCCTGGCAAAGAGCCGCAGGAAAATCTGCTCGAACGTCCAATCGTGCACGTCGAAGACCTTCCACTTCTCGCTTCTCTTTGCCGAAAAGCCGGCAAGCAGGATCTTGCCCGGCAGCTGCAGGTCGGCGAGCCAGAGCGCCATCGCAAAGCCGCTCGTCGCGATCTTGCCTGCCGGATAGAGATCTCGGATCATTTGCGTCATGTCGAGATGGCGGGCGCCGGTGCCGTTGAAGCGGCTCTCCTCGCTGAAGTTCTCCTCGGGGGAAACGCGGATGTTGACGACACCCAGAAAATCACCGCCGGCAAAAAAGCGCAGGACATCCGCCACCTCGCGCCGGTGGACGATATTGGCGCCCATCACGCCGCTGCGGGCAACCAGCACCGCATGACCGGCGAAGGGCTCGTCGAGCACCTTGTAGACATTGTTGAAGAAGACGTAGAGCGCCGTCTCCGGCAACTCGCTTCTGAGCCGCTCCAAATCGACCGCCTCGCTGTTTGCCACCAGCACGATGTGGGAATAGCGCGACAGCAGCGCCGTCCACGCGTCCGGCGTCAGGAAATTGAAGCCGCTATCGGCGGCGGCTATTTTCTGCGTATCACTGGGGATCGATTCCATATCGGCTCACATGCACTTTCCAAGGACGCGCCTTGCTAGCTGTTGCTGAAATAGGCGCGCATCCGGGCCAGCCGCGCCAGCCCGCCGATCTGCTTTCCCACATGCGAGAGGAAGCCGCCGATCCGGCCGGCAGCCGACGGCTGCCTGCAGAAGGACGCCCAGGGCGTGTTGCCGAGATCCTCGGCATAACGCCTGGCCATCCGGCGATGCACCCAGGGCACCGTCGCCTGCCACGGTTTCTTGCGGCCGGTGAAATGGAGGATCGCCGGCCGGGCGACGAAAGGCAGGAGCCCGGTCTGCGTGTTCCAGCGCGGATCGAGCACCAGCCAGTCGCCGTCGAACGTGACGTTCAGCGCGTCCTGGTCGTTATTCTCGAACAGATGCGACCGCTCCTCGAAGATTTCCCGTGTCCTGGCAAATAGCCCCTTCGCCCGGCAGGCCGACCAGTCGAACAGCAGTACGCCCGCGTTGAAGTATCGTCCGCCCTCGCGCATGCCGATCTTCCGCTGCCGGGCGCCTGATTTCTCCGGAAAGGCCATGACATAATCGTCGACCGCGGCAAGCGCCTTGCCCTGGAGGTCCCGCGCGAAGAGTTCGTCGACGGATGCCACCGCGAGCACATCGGCGTCGAGGTATAGCAGGCGTTCGACATTCCCAGGAATATGCAGATCCATGTAGAGCCGCGCCAGCGTCGCAGCCGACCAGCGGCCCCGGGCCTGCTTTGCCGTCTCCGGCGTATGATAGGGCAGCACGGCGATCGCCATGTCGTGCCGCTGCGCGAAATTTCCGACCTCGGTGATCTCGTTCGGCTTGAGGTCGATGCCGAGAAGCAGGAACTCCACGCCAGGACCGCCGAGATTGCGCTTGACGGAAAGCAGCGTGCAGCAGGCAGCCGGCAGCATATTGACATCCGAACAGACGATGACGGCACTCTGCTGCAAAATCCCGGCCCCCCGAAGCGGCAACTTAAACTTGATGCCGGATATCTAGTGGGTTTGGCGGCCGCCCGCAACCGCAGATCACCAGCCGAACCGTCGCTCCTCGTCACGTTTTGAATCGGAATTCAACGGCTTGCGAGGCAAAGCGGAATCAACGCTCTAAGGCTTTGAATCGGGACATGAGCCTAAAGTCGCAGCGCAAGCGGATGATCGACGAGCAGGCGGTCGACTGTCGCAAGTTGCAGGCCCTCGACCTTGCATTGCGCCAGCAGCAATCGGTCGAAGGGATCGCGCGTCTCCGGCTCCGGGTCGGCGGCGGTGATGACGTGCTGAATTTCGATCCGCAACAATATCAGCCCTATTTCTTCGAGAGACCGCGCGATGTCTTCAAGCGGCATGCCAGGATCCAGCTTTCCCAGACGAGCCTTGATCGCCGTTTCCCAGAGACTTGCGACGCTGACGAAGCCCTCGGTCTTGCTATCACCAAGCAGCGCCGCGATCTCCGGGAAACGTTGTCCCACGTCCTTGCGCAGGATCGCGAGAACGATATGGGTATCGAGGAGAAGCCTCATCGCTACGGCAAAGGCTTCAGGAGAAAATCCTCCGGCAGCGGATCATCAAAATCATCCGCGATGAACGGTACAGGATTGGTGATGCCCCGCGCACGAAGATAAGCCTGACCGGCTTCCAGGTCCAAGCCACCGCGCTTCCGATGTGGCACGAGATCGAAGACCGGGCGGCCGTTGCGCGTCACGACAATGGTCTCGCCTTCCTCGACCTCGCGGGCAAGCTCGGTCAGGCGGTTCTTCGCGTCGCGGATCGAAACGGTCTTCATGCCACAAAATGTAGCTACATGCAGCCACATCGTCAATGTCACCGCAATTAAAAAGGCCCGCCGTCACCGGCAGGCCTTCGATCGACACTATCGCAGTCCGCTTATTTGCAGGCGGCGCAAAAACGCTGGATGCGGCGGCAGGCCTCTTCGAGAAGCTCTTCCGAGGTCGCATAGGAGATGCGGAAGTTCGGGCCGAGGCCGAAGGCCGAGCCGTGAACGACGGCAACGCCTTCCGATTCCAGAAGCTCGGAAACGAAATCCTCATCGGTCTCGATGACCTTGCCGGAGGGTGCGGTTTTACCGATCAAGCCCTTGCAGGAGGGATAGACGTAGAAGGCGCCTTCCGGCACCGGGCAAACGATACCCTTGGCCTGGTTCAGCATGGAAACGACGAGATCGCGGCGGCCTTCGAAGATCTTCTTGTTGGCAGGAATGAAATCCTGCGTGCCGTTCAGCGCTTCGACGGCCGCCCACTGGGCAATCGACGTCGCACCCGAGGTCTGCTGACCCTGGATCATGTCCATCGCCTTGATGAGCTGGATCGGACCTGCGGCGTAGCCGATACGCCAGCCGGTCATCGCATAGGCCTTGGAGACGCCGTTCATCGTCAGCGTGCGGTCGTAGAGCTTGGGCTCGACTTCGACAGGCGTGACGAACTTGAAGTCGCCGTAGGTCAGGTGCTCGTACATGTCGTCGGTCAGCACCCAGACATGCGGATGCTTCATCAGCACATCCGTCAGCGCCTTCAGCTCGGCATGCGTATAGGCCGCACCCGTCGGGTTGGACGGCGAGTTGAAGATGAACCACTTGGTCTTCGGCGTGATCGCCTTTTCGAGATCGGCGGCCTGGAGCTTGAAATTATGCTCCTGGGTGGCGGAAACGAAAACCGGCGTGCCGCCGCACAGCGCCACCATCTCGGGATACGACACCCAGTAAGGCGCCGGGACGACCACTTCGTCGCCGGGGTTCAGCGTCGCCATGAAGGCGTTGAACAGGATCTGCTTGCCGCCGGTGCCGACAATCGTCTGCTCCCAGGAATATTCCAGGCCGTTCTCGCGCTTGAACTTGGCGGCGATCGCCTTGCGCAGTTCGGGAATGCCGGAAACCGGCGTGTACTTCGTCTCGCCGCGGTTGATCGCGTCGATGGCGGCCGTCTTGATATTCTCGGGCGTATCGAAATCCGGTTCACCCGCACCGAGGCCGATGACGTCGCGTCCTTTTGCTTTCAGCTCGCGCGCTTTCTGGGAAACGGCGATGGTGGCTGAAGGCTTCACACGGGAAAGAGCATCGGCAAGGAAGGCCATGATATCGGTCCTATTGGTTGAAACAGGCAGAAAGCCGGGACCGGAGTTCTGCGGTTAGCTCTATGTCCAATGTATGACGGCATTTCAAGCGCAAAGGCGTGATGGAGGCAATGATTCTTATTGATCGTTTCGCCGCACCGGGGAGCCGGCCCGCCGTGCTCTTCGGTAATGCTTGCAGCGCCCGGTCAATAATCAATCTGGGCGAATTGCTTTTTAAGGCGTTGCTGATGAACTGCGCCCATGACAAAGCCGCCCCGCAGCCGACCGCGAGATCCCGTTCAGCCTAATCCTCTTCTCGATCCGATGCCGGCGCGTATCCTGCCGGACGACCCGGAATTGAATGAGGCCGAAGGTCGGCAATACCCGCAGCAGACCAGCGACCGGCACATGGCTGCTCGCAACTACCTCAACCTCGACACGGCGATCCTGCTGGCGATCCTGTTTATTGCCATCGTCTTCAGGTTCCACAAGATCACCTTGCCGCTGGTCGACGGCTTCAGCTGGCGCGAGATAAGCACCGCGATGATGGCCGACAATTTCCGGGAGCGCAGCTGGAACATCTTCTTTCCGGAGGTCAGCTGGACCGGGCCCGGACCAAGTTATCAGGGCCGCGAGTTCCAGATCGTCAGCTATCTCACAGCCTTGCTCTACCAGCTCTTCGGCTGGCACGACTGGTTCGGCCGCGTGGTTGCAGCCTTCTTCGGTGTGGTGACGGTGTTTTCGCTGCACAGGCTGACGGCGCTATGCTGGGACGAGATGCACGCCCACGCGGCGGCACTTGCCTACGCGCTGATGCCGGCGGCCGTCATGATCGACAGCTCGTTTCTTCCCGATCCCGCGATGCTGGCCTTGGTGACCCTCGGCGTCTGGCTGTTTGCCAAATACTGGGCCGGCGGCAGCGGCTGGCTCCTGCCGCTCGCCACGGTCAGCTTCTCGCTCGGCGTGCTGTCAAAGCCACCAGGCATCGCTGCCGGCGCCGTCATCTTCTATCTGATGGTCTGCTGGATTCTGGAGAACAAGCGAAGGCAGGCAGCCTGGGTCTTCCTGTCGGGGCTTTTGAGCCTGGCCATCATAGGCGCTTATTTCAGCTGGGCGATCTATCTCGCTCGCAGCTATCCGCCGTTTCATATGGCCGGCAGCGGCGGCTATATCTGGGATTACGGCGTCTGGGCCTACGTCAGGGACAGGTTCTACGTCAATTCGCTATGGAACACCTCGGTCTTGTGGTTCTACGGCTATCCATTCCTGGGGCTGCTCGCCATCGGCTTGTGGATGCCGCCGAAACCCGCCGAAGACCGGAAGCAGCGCATCCTTTCGGCCATTCCCTCTGTGTGGCTGGCCGCGGCCACGGTCCTCTATCTGGCGGCGGCGGGCGAGATCACCAGCAATGTGTGGAACCTCCACATCTTCCATGTGCCGATCGCGATCTTCTGCGGCCACGGCGCGCTTCTTCTGGCAACGCTTTCATCGAAAATCGTTCCAGCGCCGGCGGTCGCGCTTCGCTCGGTCTGCATCGTGGCCGTCACGCTTGTCTGGTCGACCTTTCCCCTCGTCAGGACGATGAAGAAGCCGATCGCCATGAAGGGCAAGCTGCTTGGCGAGGAACTCGCGCGGCTGGCGCAACCGGGCGACCTCGTCGTCGCCATCGCGCCCGAGGTGGGCGATCCCGTCGCAGTCTACTACAGCAGGGCGCGCGGCTGGATATTCCCGCCCGGCGGAGGCGATACCGAATGGTCGAAATTCGTCGCGGATGACACCACCGCGATCGCACAACTCGAAGAACTGCGCGCGCAGGGCGCCGATCTGTTCGGTGTGACCAAGAACGCCATCGACAAGCAGGACCGGCTGTTCGTCGAGCATCATGGTGGGGTTATCGACTATCTGGACAGGACCGCAATCAAGCTTACGGATTCGGATGATCTGCTGATCTACAGGATCACCCGTCCATAAGAGATGCAACAGTAGCGGACAGTCGGCGACACCCTCGACCGCACCCGACACTTTCGCGGGTGCGACGATCGCGTTTTTTGTCACCTATGTCTTTTGAAATCAGACAGATCGTCGGATTTCGTCATCGCCACGAATAAGCCGCAACAAATGCCGCGCCGCGCCGCAATTCGGTCGCGAGCGCGCCGAGATCGAAGCCGCATCATTCTCTCATCCGAAATTGGTTATTGAGGGTATGCCAATGTTTCTGGAAGATGAATATGCCATAGGGCGCATCCGCGCGCGCCGAATTTCCATTTCATTTCTTGTCGCCGTCACCGCCTTTGTCGCCTGTGTCACGGCGATGCTGGGGCTTGCCTCCACCGCCCGCGCCGAGACGCAGCAGGCATCCGGCCAACTCGTGGCCTTGGTCCGGCCGAACGACGTCAACAGCGGCTCGCTGCTCTTCCCGTCGAAGGAGCCGGGCTTTTATGTCGAAGCGCCGCGGCTGAAGACCGATGTCGCCATCGATGTCTCCGGCCCCGTCGCCAGGGTGAGGGTGACGCAGCGTTTCCAGAACCCGAGCAAGGGCTGGGTCGAGGGCACCTACGTCTTCCCGCTGCCGGACAATTCCGCCGTCGACGCGCTGAAGATGCAGATCGGCGAACGCTTCATCGAAGGCCAGATCAAGCCGCGCCAGGAAGCCCGCGAGATCTACGAGCAGGCCAAGGCCGAGGGCAAGAAGACGGCGCTGCTCGAACAGCAGCGGCCGAACATCTTCACCAACCAGGTCGCCAATATCGGGCCTGACGAAGAGATCGTCGTGCAGATCGAATATCAGGAGACGGTCCACCAGTCGGGCGGCGAGTTCTCGCTGCGCTTCCCGATGGTCGTCGCCCCGCGCTACAATCCGGCACCGATCGTCCAGACCGTCGAGTTCAACAACGGCGCCGGTTTCGCCACGCCGCGCGATCCGGTGGAAAACCGCGAGAAGATCGAAGCGCCGGTGCTCGATCCGCGCGAGAACGCCAGGATCAATCCGGTTTCGCTGACCGTCGACCTCAAGGCCGGCTTCGTGCTCGGCGACGTCAAATCCTCCTTCCACGAGGTCGATATCCGCCAGGACGGCGACCAGGCGAGAACGATCAGCCTAAAGGGGGACGCCGTTCCCGCCGACAAGGATTTCGAGCTTATCTGGAAGGCTGCTCCGGGCAAGACGCCGAGTGCCGGCCTCTTCCGTGAAGTCAAGGACGGCAAGACCTATCTGCTCGCCTTCGTCACTCCGCCCACGGCGCCGGATGCAGCAACGCCACCGGCCAAACGCGAAGTGGTCTTCGTCATCGACAATTCCGGTTCCATGTCCGGCCCGTCGATCGAGCAGGCAAGGCAGAGCCTGGCCCTTGCTATTTCCAAGTTGAACCCCGACGACCGCTTCAACGTCATCCGTTTCGACGACACGATGACCGACTATTTCAAGGGCCTCGTCGCCGCCACCCCTGACAACCGCGAAAAGGCGATCGCCTATGTCAGGGGCCTGACTGCCGACGGCGGCACGGAAATGCTGCCCGCTCTTGAGGATGCGCTGCGCAATCAGGGACCGGTCGCGACCGGGGCACTGCGCCAGGTCGTGTTCCTGACCGATGGTGCGATCGGCAACGAACAGCAGCTCTTCCAGGAAATCACCGCAAACCGCGGCGATGCCCGCGTCTTCACCGTCGGCATCGGCTCGGCGCCGAACACCTATTTCATGACCAAGGCCGCCGAAATCGGCCGCGGGACCTTCACTCAGATCGGCTCGGCCGATCAGGTGGCAAGCCGCATGGGCGAGCTTTTCGCCAAGCTGCAGAACCCCGCCATGACCGATATATCAGCGCATTTCGAAGGCATCGCAGCCGAGGACATCACGCCGAACCCGATGCCGGACCTTTATAGCGGCGAACCCGTCGTTCTCACCGCGCAACTGCCTGCGGACAAGCCCGCCGGCAAGCTTGAGATCGTCGGCAAGACAGGCGACCAGCCCTGGCGCGTCGAAATGGATATCGCCAATGCCGCCGACGGCAGCGGCATCTCCAAGCTCTGGGCGCGGCGCAAGATCGACGATTTCGAAGCCCGCGCCTATGAGCGTCAGGATCCGGCCGGGCTCGACAAGGATATCGAGACGGTGGCGCTCGCCCACCATCTCGTCTCCCGCCTCACCAGCCTCGTCGCCGTCGACGTCACCCCGTCTCGGCCGGCCGGCGAGCCGCTCGGCTCGGCGAAGCTGCCGCTCAACCTGCCCGAGGGCTGGGACTTCGATAAGGTCTTCGGCGAAAACATTGTTCCTCCCGGCGGCGGAGAACGTCATGGCGCCGTTACCCCTGCAGGAAACGCCGGACCGCAGCAGGGCGCGGCCGGAACAGGGGATCTCGCCGTGTCGCCTGAGATCGCAAACATGATGGCCGCAGCCCCGACCGCCAAGGCCGCGACGATGATCGCGCAGAAAAGCTCGACCGTGAACCTGCCGCAGACCGCGACGCGCGCCGACGAGCAGATCATCCGCGGGCTTACCATGCTGCTCCTGGCGCTGACGGCCGCAAGCGGGCTCGCCGTCTGGCGCCGGCGCATCAAGCGCCTGATCGCGGTCGGAGCCAAATCAAATGGCCTCTAGGCTCCTAGCAAGCCGGAACGAGGAAGCGGCCGACTTCGAGCCGCTTCCGACCTATCTGGAACTCGCCATGGCCGCCGCCATGGCCCACGACCGGCCGAAGGCGCGCCAGAGAAAGGGTTTCTTCCTTTGGCGTCTTTCCTCGATCGAGAAAGCGATCGCCGTTGCCATTGCCGGCCTCGCGCTTTACGGCTTGGCGCTGATCGGCGACGGCTTCCTGCTGAAGGCGAAGGCGGAGCTCTCCCAGATCCTGCTGAAACGCGCCTTCGCCGCGGAACTTGAGGGCCAGGAGACAAAACCCTGGCCCTGGGCGGATTTCACCACGGAGGCCAAAGTGCGGGCACCGCGCCTCGGCAAGGAGGCGATCGTGCTTTCCGGCGCTTCCGGCGAAGCTCTCGCCTTTGGTCCTGCCTGGCTCGCCAACACGCCGCAGCCAGGCGATGAAGGCACCGCTGTTATCGCCGCCCATCGCGACACCCACTTTCGCTGGCTGCAATACATAAAGCCGGGCGACACCATCGAAGTCACCCGCCGCGACGGCAAGGTCCTGACCTTCAAGGCCGGCGAAGGCCGCATCGCTCCCTGGGATGCCAGCGGCATCGATCCCGCCTCCGATGGCCGCCACCTGGTGCTGACCACCTGCTGGCCCTTCGACGCGACCGAACGCGGGCCGCTGCGCTACATCCTGGAAGCCGAACTGGTCGATGGACAAGCGACCGGTTCCGTTCAACCGGCAAACACAAAGCCGTTATTGCAGGCCGAATGAGGGTTGAACCCCTCCCCCGTCCGCTCCAGGTTTGACGCTGGAGAGACGACGGGGATACAAGATGAAGAGACTGTCCGCCTTCCATTTCGCCGCAGCGCTGGTCTTGCTCGGCACCGCATCGGCTGATGCCGCCGATACGGTCAATACACAAGGCCCCACGGTCCGTGTCGAAAAGCTCGCCGACGGGCTCGACCATCCCTGGGCGGTCGAGGTGTTGCCCGACGGCGCCTACCTCGTTACCGAGCGGCCGGGCCGCATGCGCATCATCCGCGACGGCAAGGTCTCCGACCCGATTGGCGGCGTGCCCAAGGTCAGCGCCCGCGGCCAGGGCGGCCTGATGGACGTTGCGCTCGCTCCGGACTTTGCGACATCGAGAAAGCTCTATTTCACCGCCGCAATCGCCAATGGACAGGGCTCCGGCACCGAGGCCTTCAGCGCCACGCTTTCCGCCGACGAGAAGGTTCTCGATGCCGTGACACCTGTTTTCACCATGCGGCGCTTCACCTCGGGCAATATCCAGTACGGCTCGCGCATCGCCATTGCCCGCGACGGTTCGCTGTTCATCAGCGTCGGCGACCGCGGCGACCGCGACCGCTCGCAGGACTGGCGGGACGATGCCGGCTCGATCATCCACATCAATGCCGACGGCAGTATCCCGGCCGACAATCCGGTCAAGGACGGCGGCAAGGCGCTGCCGGAAATCTGGTCGAAAGGCCACCGCAACCCGCAGGGCATCACCTTCGATACCATGGACGGCAAACTCTATACCGTCGAACACGGCGCGCGCGGCGGCGACGAGATCAATGAGCCCGAGGCGGGCAAGAATTACGGCTGGCCGATCATCACCTACGGCCGTGATTATTCCGGTGCCGAGATCGGCGAAGGCACCGCCAAAAAGGGGCTGGAACAGCCGCTGCATTACTGGGATCCATCGATCGCCCCCGGCGCGCTCACCGTCTATCGCGGCGCCATGTTTCCGGAATGGGACGGCAATTTCCTCGTCGCAGCGCTGAAGTTCCAGCTGCTCTCGCGCATGCAGCGCGACGAGAGCGGCGTCTTCGTCGCCGAGGAACGCCTGTTCGAGGGCGAATACGGCCGCATCCGCGATGTCATCGTCGCGCCCGATGGCGCGCTGCTGATGGTGACGGATGAGGATAACGGTGCGCTGCTCAGGGTTTCGCGCGCCGAGGCCAATAACGGCTGAAAGATCACAAAGCCCCGCGCAGCTCCTTGCGGATGACGAATTTCAGCCCGGACCAAATCTCGTCGACGGCGCAGACCTTGACGTCGACAAGGCCGGTCGGAAGGAGGGTCTCTCGCAGCACGTCCTCGGTGATATCGGTCGGCACCCGCGAACTCTTTTTCGGCCAGGAGATCCAGAGCATGCCGTCCGGCTTGAGAACACCGAAGAGTTTAACCGCGACAGCCTCCAGCGCAGCGCGTTCGGTCACAAACAGATGCACATAGTCGAACGTCCGCCGAGGCGTCTCCGGAAGCGCAAGAGTGACCGAGGCAAAACCCTCGAAGCCATGGATGTCGCCAATCGTTTCGGGAACGCCGAGAAGAGCAACCGCCTGCCCACGTCCAAGGCCGAGCTTGCTGGCGAGCGGCCCGCCTGAATATCCTGCCGGCCCCGGACGTCGCTGCCGCATCGCCGGCCAGCCGGCTTTCTTCGTGTCGCATCCTGTCATCTCCGCCGATAGGCATGAGTCTTCACCCTTGCCTGGAGGAAACGCAACGGCTAACCGCTCGGGCGCACCCTTTCCCATCGAGGCCGACATGACGCGCGCCCAGGCGAACCTCCTGCTATTGCTCGCAGCCGCCATCTGGGGCGG
Organism: Rhizobium sp. BT03; assembly: GCF_030053155.1. Lineage (NCBI taxonomy): Bacteria > Pseudomonadati > Pseudomonadota > Alphaproteobacteria > Hyphomicrobiales > Rhizobiaceae > Rhizobium > Rhizobium sp. BT03. The sequence goes on along the minus strand of NZ_CP125640.1, from coordinate 4,001,625 downwards.
CGGCTTCGTTGCCCAGTCGACGGCGATGAAGGCGATCGGCCCCTTCTGGTTTATCGCCCTGCGTTTTGCCGTCGCCACGCTGGCCGTTCTGCCTTTCGTCGTTTTTGAAGCGCGCAAATCCAAGGCGAAGACAAGCGCACGCCATGCGAAACTCTATATCCTCACCGGCCTTGCCCTCTTCAGCGGCGCAGTCACGCAGCAGGTGGGGCTGCAGACCACGACTGTGACGAATTCCAGTTTCATCACCGGCCTCTATGTCGTCTTCGTGCCGCTGATTGCCGTGTTCTTCCTGCGCCGCGCCCCGCATTGGATCATCTGGCCGGGCGCGCTGATGGCCGTCGCCGGTATCTATCTCCTGTCCGGCGGCCATCTCTCGGCGCTCACATCAGGCGATCTCCTGACCGTCGGCTGCGCCGTCTTCTGGGCAATCCAGATCACCCTTGCCGGCACGACCGTTTCTGCGACCGGAAGGCCGCTCGCGCTCTCGGCCACGCAATTCGCCGTCACCGCGGTCTGCGCGCTCGCGATGGCCGCAGCCTTCGAACCGATCACCCTATCGGCGATATGGACGGCAGGACCCGAGATCCTCTATGTCGGCATCTTCTCCTCGGGCCTGGCCTTCGTGCTGCAGGTGATCGCCCAGCGTTACACCACGCCCTCGCAGGCCGCGATCTTCCTCTCCTCCGAAGCGCTTTTCGGCGCCTCGCTCGCAGCCCTGCTGCTCGGCGAGACGATGCCGGCCACCGGTTATGCAGGTTGCGCGCTCATGTTTATCGCTATGCTTGTAGTCGAACTCGTACCCGGATTCGCTCGGCGACGCCTGCCAGCCACCTGAACACGCGTCCAAATATGGGCGAATGGCGTCTTTTAAAAATTTTTGTCGGAACCGAAAAGACGCGTTCACGTTGCACTTTTGGGAAAATCTGCTCGAAATTTATATTGCAGACGATATAAAACGTTAATCATTCCCTATCGGCGAAGGAAATTTTGCGTTTTTGCGCAAATTGGATATCCGGGCAGCCGTGCCTCGAACGACACGGCAAAAAACTTTTGCTTGCCAAAATTCGTTTAACGCAGCACTCTCAGCGCGTTCGGGCATTTTGCGAGCATGGGAAGTCCTTAAGTATTTGCGCGCCGGGAACGCCAATTATCCCGGTCAGCCGGTTCCGAAAATGGCGGGCGAAAGTCCTGCCTGGAGCAGGCCGAGGTAGAGGGGACCTTTTTCTCACATTTCAAGAATTGCCTGCCAACGCCTCCCGCAAGGAGGCAATGCTATGATGCTGCCCGTGTGGATGGCGGGCAGAGAGAAAAGGACCTGACGCATGGCAGAGACTGGCACTGTAAAATTCTTCAATACCGACAAAGGCTTCGGCTTCATCAAGCCGGACCGGGGCGGCGCCGATATCTTCGTTCACATTTCTGCCGTTCAAGCCTCCGGGCTGGCCGGTCTGACGGAAAATCAGAAGGTAAGCTTCGACACGGAGCCGGATCGCCGCGGCAAGGGCCCCAAGGCCGTCAATCTGCAGATTGCGGGCTGAACCCTTAACAAGGCTGTCGAATTCGAGTTGAAGCCCGGCAGCAATGCCGGGTTTTGTCGTTCAGCCTTCGTTCAGCTACCGATCTATAGGACTATCATCATCGAGAAAGGAACCGGCGTTCGGTTCCCGGGATTAGGACTTTATGCTTATGAACAGGCTCGCCAAAACTCTTCTGCTGACGGCAACGGCTGCCGCACTCACGCTTTCCGCCATCGGCGAGGCATCGGCCCGCGACCGTCATTGGCGCCATCACAACGGCAACGATGCTCTCGTCGGCGGCGCCGTCGGTCTCGCGACCGGCCTGATCGTCGGCTCGGCCATCGCCAGTGCCAATAATGGTCCTGTTTACGAAGAGCGCCGCTATATCGACCCGGCCTACGAGCCGGATTATTACGAGCCGGCTCCGGTCTACCGCGCTCCGCGCCGAGTCTATGTCGAGCAGCCGCAATATGTCGAACAGCCGCGCTACTATGCGCCGGCCCGCGCCGCCGTGGAGCCCTGGTCGCCGCAATGGGAGCGTTACTGCTCCTACCGCTACCGCTCCTTCGACCCGCGCAGCGGCACCTATATCGGCAATGACGGCCGCAGCCATTTCTGCACCGCCGGCTGATCTCTCTTCATCGCTGATGCCGAGCGCCGCTTTTTAGCGGCGCTTTCTTTTGCCCATCCGTCGGCCGATTTTCTCAAAGGGTCTCGGCATCGGGCTCGAAATCGGTCGAGACGCTGACTGCGCGCCATTCCCGATCGGCTTCGATACGCGCGGCATCGGCTTTCTCAACATTGCTGACCGCATCGCTGCCAAGCAGCAACCGGAACGGCGGCTGATCCAGACCGGCGATATGGATAATAACCGCGGCGGCCTTGGCGGGATCGCCCGGCTGGCGGCCATTATACTCACGCTGGAAGCGCACGGTAGCGCCGACCGTCTCCGCATAGTCCTGCCGCCCTTCGGCAAGCACCGTCGAGGCGCCGGCGAAATCGGTTCTAAAGCCGCCGGGCTCGATCACCGTCACCTTGATGCCGAATGGCGCGACCTCTTTCGACAGCACCTCGGAAAAGCCCTCGACAGCAAATTTCGCCGCCGAATAGGCGCCGCGCCCGGCAGGCCCGATACGGCCGCCGACGGATGAGAACTGGATGATGTGCCCCGCCCCCTGCCCGCGCATCAGGGCGATGACCGCCTTGGTCATGATTATCGTGCCGAACAGGTTGGCCTCGATCTGTGCCCGGAAATCGGCGAGACTGGTATCTTCGATCGAGGAAACATTGCCGTAGCCGGCATTGTTGACGAGCACGTCGATACGCCCGAACCTCTTCACGCCAGCCTCGACCGCCACTGCTGCCGCCGTCTCGTCGGTCACATCGAGCGCTATCGTCAGCACCTGGCCGCCATACCGCTCGGAGAGATCGGCAAGGCGGGCCGGATCGCGCGCCGTCGCCACCAGATTGTCGCCGGAGGCCAAAACCGCCTCCGCCAGCGCCCGGCCGAGACCGCGCGAACTTCCTGTAATCAACCAGACCCTGGACATCGGAAACCTTTCCCTTCTTTGGTTTCCGGCTGATGTATGGTCTACTGTATCCAATCGAAAGAAGGTACCCCGACGATCTATACACACCTTGAGGTAACTGACATGACCGGCGACATGTTCGACTTCTGCTGCTCCATGACGGACGAACAGGATGCGCGCGCCCGCGAACTGATCGAGCGCGCCGCGGCGAAATGGCCGCTACGCATCCTGCATGTGCTCGCCGATGCCGGTGCACCCTTACGCTTCTCGCGCCTCATGGAGAGGGTCGAGGGCATCAGCCAGAAAGTGCTGACGCAGACGCTGCGCACCCTCGAAAGAGACGGTCTCATCATCCGCACCCTCTATCCGCAAGTGCCGCCGCGCGTCGAATATGAGTTGACGCCGCTCGGACGCGACCTCCTCATGCAGGTTGCCGCCCTCTGGCGTTGGATCGTCGAACGTTTGGGCGATTTCGATGCGCGCAAGGCCGTGAAGCTGACCGTGACAGGCGTTTAGGCCGGAATGCGGATCGTTGCCCTGAGCCCGCCGAGCGGGCTGTCGCTGAGGGTGACATTGCCGCCGTGGCTGCGGGCGATGTCGCGGGCGATCGCCAGGCCGAGGCCGGTGCCCGACGCGTCGAGGTTGCGCGCCGCATCCAGCCGGAAGAACGGTTTGAACACATCCTCGCGGTTCTTTTCCGGAATGCCCGGCCCGTCATCGTCGAAGATGACCGTCAACCATTTGGCACTGTGCTTGGCCTCGATGTCGAGCCTGCCGGCATAACGGCGCGCATTCGAGGCAAGATTGGTGACGAGACGCATGAAAGCGTTCGGCCTGACGGATATGTCGTCATCGCCTTCGATCGAATAGCTGAATGTCTTGCCGTGCAGGGCGAAATCGGATTCCAGCTTTGCGAAGACCTCGCTGAGTTTCAGCTCGCCGACATCCTCTTCGACCTCGCCGCGTGCGAAGGCCGTATAGGCCTCCAGCATGGCCTGCATATCGTCGACGTCGTCGTTCAGCCCATGCAGGTCGGGATTATCGCCAGCCAGCGCCAGCTGCAGTTTGAAGCGGGTGAGGATGGTGCGCAGATCATGGCTGACGCCGGAGAGCATGGCGGTGCGCTGCTCGATCTGCCGCTCGATTCGCTCGCGCATCAGGATGAAGGCAAGGCCGGCGCGCCGGACCTCGTCGGCGCCGCGCGGATAGAAATTGTCTGGCCTCTGCCCCTTGCCGAAGCTTTCGGCCGCGCGCGCCAAGGTCAGGATCGGCCGGATCTGCCCGCGCAGGAAGAGGATCGAGATGCCGATCAGCACCAGCGAGGTGCCGACCATCCAGACGATGAAGATATGCGTGTTCGAGGCATAGGTCTGGCTGCGCTTGGTCAGCACCCTGAGGATCTTGTTGTCGAGCTTGATGCGGATCTCGACGAGGTTCGAATTGCCGACCGTGTCGATCCAGAAAGGCCGGTGGATCTCGTCGGTGATCTCGTCGCTGAGGATGCCGTCGAGGATCGAGAAGAACGGCTTGACGCGCGGCGGCGGCAGGTCGCCGTCCGGCTCGATCGAGATCTGCAGGCTGAGCTGGTCGCGGGCGATGCGAACGATCTCGCTATAGTCCGAATTCTGCGGGTAGGTCTCGATGATCTCGATGATCGCGGCAATGTCGCGGGTGACGGCGAGCGACAGCCGCTCCGTCACCATCTGCCAGTGGCGCTCCATGAAGACGGCGGCGACGACCGATTGCAGCAGCACCATCGGAATGATGATGATCAGCAGCGAGCGGGCGTAAAGCCCGGTCGGCAGCCGCCGGCGCAACCAGCGGACGATCGAGCGCCAACCGGGCGCAGAACTGCGGTCTTCCCGCCGCAAGCTGTCGATCGTCACCATCAGCGCCGGTCCTGGCCTCTATCCTTGGATCTAAAGCGCGTCGCGATCTTTCAGATTCGCTCCTTGCGCCTTAGGTCTTTGTTTTTCCGCATGTCGTTGCCGCAAAACCGCTGCACAGTTTTGCGCGGCATGCTTTAGTCGATGCTCAGCCTGTATCCAATGCCGCGCACGGTCTGCAGCCAGACGGGATTGGCCGGATCATCCTCGATCTTACGCCGCAGCCGGTTGATCTGCACGTCGATCGTCCGCTCGCCGACCTCGGTGTCGTTGCCGATCAGTTCGTGACGGGGGATCGTGTCGCCGGCGCGCCGTGCAAAGAGCAGCATGATCTCCTGCTCGCGGTCGGTGAGCCGGATCACCTCGCTGGCTTTCTTCAGCTCCTTGCGGGTCAGCGAGAAGGTGTAGGGCCCGAACATCACCTGTTCGATCTTCGGCCCTTCGCCACCGGCATTGCGACGCAGAATGTTGTTGATGCGCAGCACCAGTTCGCGCGGGTCGAAAGGCTTGGAAAGATAGTCGTCGGCGCCGGCCTCGAGGCCTTCGATGCGGTTGCCCGATTCCGCCAGCGCCGTCAGCATGATGATCGGCACGTTCTTGATGGCGCGAAGCCCGCGGGTGACCTCGATGCCGGATTCGCCGGGCATCATCACATCCATGATGATCAGGTCGAAATCGAGACCCGTGAGCTTGCGCTGCGCCTCGGCGCCGTCGGCGGCGACGGTGACGCGGAAGCCATTCTCGGCGAGATAGCGATTGAGCAGCGCGCGGATGCGCGAGTCGTCATCGACCACCAGCAGATGCGCCGCATCGTCGGAAATACCTGTCTTGACCGCCATTCAATCCGCCTTCTGTCTGTCCCGCATGCCTCTAAGGAAAGCTTTTACGCCCTCCCGCACCTCCGCAGAAGCCCCTTCGAATGCCCGCTCAATGCGGCGCGATTGCGGCTCGGCAAGGGCAAGCGCCAGCTCTCGTCCCGATTTCGTCGGATAAAGCTTGCGCTGCCGCCGGTCCTCTGGACCTGCCACCTGGCGAATATAGCCTGAATCGATCAGCTGTTTCAGCACTCTTGCAAGGCTCTGCTTGGTGATCTTCAGCGTATCGAGAAGATCGGCCACCGTCATGCCGGGGTTACGGTTGACGAAATGCACGACGCGGTGATGGGCCCGGCCGAAGCCGCTCGTTTCGAGGATGGCGTCAGGATCGGAAACGAAGTCGCGATAGGCGAAGAAGAACAGCTCGATGATCTCGAAATCGATGATGTCGGTATCTTCCATCGGCGTGGCCAGCGGCTCTGGCTTGCCTGTTTTCGGGCCGGTCTGTCGTGACACGCGGCATTCCTTTCTCTTCCCGCCCCCGCGGGAAACGCACGGACTCTCATTTCCTCAGCATTTCCTGGAAACCAAGGCCCGCCCGGCACTCCGACGCAATACGCGATTTCCCCTTGCGTCTGTGGATAAAACGTAATGGGGACAACAATCAACAGGCATGGCGCCTGAAGCGCCGGAGGAGACTGGGGATGGCTTCAGTTCCTTTTGACCAGTTGGACGGGGAAATATGGTTCAACGTCGCCGTCGCCATCTGGCAATGGGGCAGCTATTTCAACCCGGCCGAGAAGCTGAAGAGCATCCGGCCGACACCGGATTGCTTCCTGAACGACATCGGCCGCCAGACCGTCATCGAACTCGCCAAAACGCCGGTGCTTCCTCACCAGCTCGGCTGCTGAGGTGACGCGGGTTGCGAAATCGGCCCGCTTCGCTTCCCGCCGTCCACGATTTCCGAAACGCTGATGAACGACTCCATGAAGGAGGTCTATCCGGCAGCGGTCGCCGCCGGATAAGATCCTTCACGTGATCGGCCGGGCAATTCAAAGCGTTACGGCGCCGCACAGCTAAAAAGACGTGCGGCGCTAAGCTGAACGCCCGCCGGGCATTTACCGATGCGCCCGTGCCATGACCAGTCCGGCGAGCGTCGAGAGAATGCCGCCGCCGATCAGACCGCCGATGCCGTCGGCGATCAGGCCGGTCATAGCCGCTTCCCCACCGACCATGCCGAGCAGCATGCCGCCGGCGATACCGCCGATCGCACCTGCGATCGTACGGGCGACGACATTGATCGCTTGCTGCTTCAAGGCGACGCTCGCGGCATTGCCACCGATGGCACCGGCAATCAATTGGATGACGAGCGGAAGTAGCGCTTCCATGACTTTCCTCCTGTGGCGATCTCCCCGATCGCCGTTATACGCCGAACCTTCGGCATATTAGTATTTTATCATATTAAGAAGGAAAGCGTTAAGAAAAAATCAACCCATGCGGGAGGCAAGGGGAGAAGGGAACGGGCTGGAAACGAGGCGGCCAGCCGACCGCCTCATTGTATTTTTACCGGTTACATCACTGATAAACGTAGACGATCCGGCGTGTACCGGGATCGACCAGTACCGGCCGGTCGTTGATCCTCGTATAGCGGTATTCGTAATCCGGGATCGACTGGAAGGTAACATCGGCGGGCACCTCCGCGCCGACGACGACATCGCCGCCGAGCTGCACCGTCTGGCCGGGATTGGTTTCGATATAGGTGCGGACCGTCTCCGGCGGGGTGATGGTCTCGACGGCTCCGACCGGGCCGAGCAGCTCGTCGCCGGGCGCCGGCTGCGGGTCAGCCGGAACGACGCTGGCGGTCGATTCATAGGTCACGACGGGAACGCCGATTTCGGCGCGGTTCTGTTCGACGATGACCGGTGTGCCGCCGCGGTCGACCTGCAGATAATCGGCATAGACCCAGCCGCGCATACCGTTGACGTCGACGCGGCACCAGCGGCTGCCTTCGATGCAGCCGTCGAGCACCGCGGTCGAACCGCGGGTGGCAAGACCGACCGCCGGATATTGCGGGCCCGGGCCGGCGCGGACGTTGAGATCGTTGACGGTCGTCGCCATCATCTCCGCCTGCGCCAGACCGCCGCTCGCCAAGAGCACGGCTCCAGCCAATAGAATGTTTCTCTTCAAGGTCATCTGAGCGTCTCCTTGGTTTCGATGGGCGGACAACGCGCGGCGTTCCACGATGTTCCCACCCACTCCGGAGCGCGAAAAACCAGTTGCAAGGCGCCGCTCACAAACCATTGAAGACGTTGAAGAAAACAAGAGTTTTTCGGCCTTTGGCGACAGCGTCGCAAGGCATAAATTCTTGTTGCAGCCCGTCTTTTTGCCGTGAGGCGGGCAGCAGACACGGAAGATTCCGGCTGTCCTTGACGCGGTTTCGGACTATACCCGGGGCATCCGAGACACCAAGCGAGGCACTTATGGGCATGCTCCAGGCCGGCATCATTCCGGTGACACCCTTCCAGCAGAACTGCACGATCTTCTTCGATCCCGAGACCAAGGAAGGCGTCGTCGTCGATCCCGGCGGCGACGTGCCGCTCATCCTGCAGGCGATCGCGCAAAACGGCTTGATCATCAAGGAAATCTGGCTGACGCACGGCCATCTCGACCATGCCGGCGGCGCCAGCGAGCTGAAGGAAGCCCTCGGCATCGACGTGGTCGGCCCGCATCAGGACGACCTGCCGCTGCTGCAGCAGATCGAGACCCAGGCCGAAAAATACGGCATATCGGGCTTGCGCAACGTCGTACCCGACCGCTGGCTGAAGGATGGCGACAAGATCTCTTTCGGCGTCCACGAATTCGAAGTCTATCATGCGCCCGGTCATGCCCCCGGCCACGTCATCTATTTCAACCGTGCGCAGAATTTCGCCCATCTCGGCGACGTGCTGTTCAACGGCTCAATCGGCCGCACCGACCTGCCGGGCGGCAATCATCAGCAGCTTCTCGATTCGATCCGGGACAAGGTGCTGCCGCTCGGCGACGACGTCGGCTTCATCTGCGGCCACGGACCCGGCAGCCGCATCGGCGACGAGCGGCGCAGCAATCCATTTCTGCAGGAAATCAAGCCGCGTTGAGCATCCGGCTCGGGCAAATCAGGCTGCTGGCAAACCAATGCAAAACCCGCGGCGTCACCCTCGGCCTTGTGCCGAGGGTCTACGCACGTCAAAGCAAGCACCTGAAAATAAACGATTTTCTGCCCAGAAATTGCGATGATCAAATGCTTGGCACAAGGCCGAGCATGAGAGCTTGTCAACGAATTGCTGTGAGCGCTCGCTCACATCATCTTCTTGCCGTTCGGCACCGGCTGTTCGACGGCCGTAAGCACGATTGCGCCGTTCTCGTCCTCGAATCCCAGCGTCAGCACTTCCGAGCGAACCGGCCCGATCTGGCGCGGCGGAAAATTGACGACGCCGAGCACCTGCCGGCCGATCAGGCTTTCCGGCGTGTAGTGCACGGTGATCTGTGCCGAGGATTTCTTGATGCCGATCTCGGGGCCGAAGTCGATGACCAGCTTGTATGCCGGCTTGCGCGCTTCCGGAAAGGGACTGGCCTCGATAATCGTGCCGACGCGAATGTCGACACGCTCGAAATCGGCGTAAGTGATCTCTTCGGCCATGCGGATCTCCCTCAGCCGGCCAGTTCCTCGGCCCGCTTGCGCGCCGCCGCAAGGGCCGCGTCGAACAGAGGCTGCATGCCGTCTTCCGCCATCAGCACGGCGAGTGCCGCCGCCGTCGTGCCTCCAGGAGAGGTCACATTCTGCCGCAGGCGCGAAGCGTCGTCGGGGGACTGGTGCAAGAGTTCACCAGCCCCCGCGACTGTTTCCCGCGCAAGACGCATGGCGAGGTCCGCCTGCAGGCCGAGTTTGCGGCCTGCCTCCGCCATACATTCGACGAGATAGAACACATAGGCAGGACCACTGCCCGACAGCGCCGTCACGGCATCGATATCGGCCTCCGCGGGCACCCATTCCACCGGACCCGAGACGCTGAGAAGGGAATGGACACGCTCGCGCTGCTGATTGCTGACCGCTGAATTGGCAAAGGCGCCGGTAACGCCGCGCCCGACCATGGCCGGCGTATTCGGCATGGCCCGCACCATGGCGGCTTTGCGCAGATGTTTCTCGAGGAAACCGAGCGTCTTGCCGGCCGCCACCGAGACGACCACCGTTTGCGGCCCGACGGCGCTTTTCACCGCCGGCAGCACCGCCTCCATCACCTGCGGCTTGACCGCGAGAAACAGCACGCCTGCCTTCAAATCCGCGGGAATCGCGACCAAATGTGTCGCCCCCGCCTCGCTGATCGTCGCCAGCATCGCCGGCGACGGGCCGGGATCGACGACGATGACGGCCGAGCCCGGCACGCCGCTTTTCAGCCAGCCGGAGAGCATCGCCCCGCCCATGTTTCCGGCGCCGATCAGAACGACGGGATTTGTCGAGGAGAAAGCGTTCGCGGGCATCTTATGCCTCACCGACTGTTTCGAACAACACGGCTTCCATCGCCTTCGTCGCGTCCATGCCGGACCAGACGACGAACTGGAATGCCTGGAAATAGGCTTCGCAGGTATCGAGCGCGCTGGAAAGCAGCACTTCCACCTGGCGGTTGGTGGGCTCCGCACCGCCGGCCAGCAGCAGCGACTGCCGGAAGATGACGACATCTTCCTGGCGCCAGAGGTCGAAATGCCCCATCAGCACCTGCCCGTTGATCGCCGAGAGCAGCTTGACCACCTCGTTGACCCTGATGTCGGGAACTTTGATATCGAAGGCGCAGCCAAGGTGCAGCGCCTCGAATTCCTCCATCCAGGAGAAGGAGACGTGGTAGTCCGTCCAGCGACCCTCGACCGTCATCGCGATCTCGTCCTCGCCGGACCGTTCGAACGACCAGTCGTTGTTGGAGGCAACGTACTCGATCATATCGACCGGGTTCGACTGACGCTCGACTTCCAATTCCATCAGGTTCATGCAGCACCTTCTTGACCGGAACGAATGCGACCTAACTTGGTGTACGAACACAAGAAAGACACACGCAAATACCGGAACCACCACTCGGATGATCGTTGAACCGCTGCCAGACTTAACGCAGATAACCTGCCCGGAGCTTACCAAGTCGCTTCGAATCATCATTTAAAATCAGTGTATAATGCCCCTTGCCACCTGCCAGCCCCCTGAGGGGAAAATAGGCCGGCCCACTGTGGAAAGGCTCTTCGAAATTCAATTCAGAAGGGAGAATAAGCGACTCTGCGAATTGGCTTTTTTGGCAGTGTCCACAGGTGGAAAACTCCACCTGAATTTTTTGTGACGGATGCGGCGTGTGGCATGAAGGCAACGCCGCATCTCACTCACATCGAGACTTTAAAGCATGCCGCGCAAAGTGTTCAGCGGTTTGCGCGGCACGCGGAAGACAAAGACCTGAGGCGCAAGGCGCGAATCTGAAAGATTGCGACGCGGATCAGTGCCCCTCGCCGGCAAGCCTCGCTTCGAGCGCCGCGATGCGGGCGGCAAGCGCCTCGTTCTCGTCGCGCGCCTTGATCGCCATTTCGCGCACGGCCTCGAACTCCTCGCGCTTGACGATATCCATGCTGTTCAGCCAACGCTCGGCCTGGGCGTTGAAGGCGGTTTCGATCTCCTTGCGGACGCCCTGGGCAGCACCGGCCGCATCGGTCATCAGCTTGGCGAATTCGTCCATGATGCGGTTCGTTCCGGTCGTCATGGCGTTTTTCTCCCTTCGCATGAGGTGGATTTCAGCCCTTCGGGGCCTCAAGGATTGAGGTAGGGCTTCGCCACCGGCGATGCAAGCGCTTTGCATCGGATCGGCTTGCCGGACCGGGCCGCGAAAGCGCCATCACGAACAATGGACTTGACCGTCCGGGATCGCAGCGGCATGTTCCGCGCAACCAAACAGGTGGGAAAACCTTGCCGACAGCAGCCAATCTCCTTGCCATCATGCCTTTCCCGGACATCGATCCGATCGCCTTTTCGATCGGCCCGCTGGCGATTCACTGGTACGGTCTCGCTTACGTCGCCGGCATCCTGCTCGGCTGGGCCTATGCGCGCCGCCTCGCCGCCAATGACAGTCTCTGGCCCGGCAACGTCTCGCCGATGTCTAGGACGCAGCTCGACGATTTCATCGTCTGGGCGGCCCTCGGCGTCGTCCTCGGCGGCCGTCTCGGCTATATTTTCTTCTATGATCTCCCTGCCGTCCTGCGCAGTCCCGTGCGTGCGCTCGAGATCTGGAACGGCGGCATGTCCTTCCATGGCGGCCTGACCGGCACGACGATCGCCATGATCGTCTTTGCCCGCCGCAACGGCATTCCGATCTGGAGCCTGTTCGACATCGTCGCCACCGTCGTTCCCTTCGGGCTGTTCTTCGGCCGCATCGCCAATTTCATCAATGGCGAACTCTGGGGCCGGCTGACCGACATGCCCTGGGCCGTGGTTTTCCCGACCGGCGGCCCCTTTGCCCGCCACCCGAGCCAGCTTTACGAAGCCGGCCTCGAAGGCATAGTTCTGCTCCTGGTGCTGGCCGGCCTGGTTTACGGCATGCGGGCGCTGAAGAGCCCCGGCTTCATCACCGGCGTCTTCGTCTGCGGTTATGCGCTGTCGCGCATCTTCGTCGAATTCTTCCGCGAGCCTGACGCCCAGCTCGGTTATCTCCTCGGCACGAGCTGGCTGACCATGGGCATGGTGCTCTCCTCCCCGATGATCCTGCTCGGCCTCTGGGCAATGCTCAGGGCCCGCCGCCAGGCTGCGCTGCAGCTCTGAAAACGGCAGGACGCGCGACATGACCACCGCTCTAGGCGAAAAGATCAAGGCGATCATCCAGGCCAACGGCCCGATCAGCGTCACCGATTATTTCTCGCTCTGCCTGGCCGATCCCGAACATGGCTATTACCGCACCCGCGAGCCCTTCGGTCGGTCCGGCGATTTCGTCACCGCGCCCGAAGTCAGCCAGATTTTCGGCGAAATGATCGGCGTCTTCATCGTCCATGCCTGGCAGCGCCACGGCACGCCGGCGGGCGTCCGCCTCGTCGAGATCGGCCCCGGCCGCGGCACGATGATGGCGGATATGCTGCGCGTCATCTCCCGCATCGCCCCGCCGCTCCTGGAGGCGATGACCGTGCATCTCGTCGAAACCAGCGAGCGCCTGCGCGACGTCCAGAGCCAGACACTCGAGGCTTACGGCGAGAAGATCACCTGGCACGACGGCTTCGACGAAATCCCGCCAGGCTTCACGCTGATAGCCGCCAACGAATTGTTCGACGCCATCCCGATCCGTCAGTTCGTCCGCATGCCGACGGGTTTCCGCGAGCGCATGATCGGCATTGATGCCAATGGCGAGCTGACCTTCGCCGCCGGCGTCGCCGGCCTTGATCCGGCACTTCTGCCCGAACCGGCGCAGAACCTGCCGCTCGGCACGCTCTTCGAGATCTCGCCTGCCCGCCAGGCGGTGATGATGGCGATCTGCGAGCGGCTGCGCGCCTTCGGCGGAACGGCGCTCGCGATCGATTACGGCCATCTCGTCACCGGCTTCGGCGATACGCTGCAGGCCGTGCGCATGCATGAATTCGACCCGCCGCTCGCCCATCCCGGGGAAGCCGATCTGACGAGCCATGTCGACTTCCAGCAGCTCGCCGAAACAGCGCTTGCGGCCGGCGTCCATCTGAACGGCGCCCTGCATCAGGGTGATTTTCTGACCGGCCTCGGCATCCTCGAACGTGCCGCCGCCCTCGGCCAGGATCGCGAGCCGCAAACCCAGCAGGTCATTCAAACGGCAGTCGAACGGCTCGCCGGCGCTGGTGAAGGCCGGATGGGCGAGCTCTTCAAGGCGATGGCGGTCTCTCATCCCGCAGTCGACCTCATGCCCTTTCGCCCGGTGGATTGACAGGGCGCACGCGGCTGGTTCAACATCCGCGCGACCAAGAACTTGAAGCGCGCCGCCGAGCGATGCGCTTGGGATAAGAACAAACCTCTTAAAAAACCCCGGAATCACAGATGCAGGACGCGGCCCCTCCCGCACCGATCGAAAGCGCGCTGCTGAACGAAGCAGCGGGCGGCACTATCCGCCACGGTTATTTCACCCGCGCCGGCGGCGTTTCCGAAGGGCTGTATCGTGGCCTCAATGTCGGCCTCGGCTCCAGCGACGAACGTGACAAGGTCCTGGAAAACCGCCGCCGGGTCGCCGCCTGGTTCGGCCTGCCGGTCGAGCGGCTGGCGACGGTGCATCAGGTGCACTCCCCGGATGTGGTGACGATCGATGCCGATTACGACGGCGCCCGCCCCGAGGCGGATGCGATGGTCACGCGCACCCCCGGCATCGTGCTTGGCGTGCTTGCCGCCGATTGCGGCCCGATCCTCTTCGCCGACCCGGACAATCGCGTCGTCGGCGCCGCCCATGCCGGCTGGAAGGGCGCGCTGACGGGCGTGCTCGAAAACACCATTGCCGCCATGGAGGCGCTGGGGGCGGACCGCGCACGCATTGTCGCCTGCCTCGGCCCCTCGATCAGCCAGGCAAGCTATGAGGTCGGCCCTGAGTTCGTCGAGCGCTTCATCGCCGAGAACCCGGATTACCGTCGTTTCTTCGCGCCTTCGGCAACATCAGGCCACGCCATGTTCGATCTGCCGGCATTGACCGTCGACCGGCTGACGAAGGCCGGCGTGCGGGCAGAAAGCCTCGGCCTCTGCACCTATCCGGACAGCGAGCGCTTCTTTTCCTACCGCAGGACGACACATCGCAAGGAGCCGGACTACGGCCGCCAGATTTCCGCGATCTCAATCAGGGAGACTTGAGCAGAATGGCACTGCACTTCGAAAAGGCAGAATTCGCAAGCCGGCTTGCGCGCCTCACCGAGAAGATGAAGGAAGAAAAGCTCGACGCCCTGCTGCTCTTCGCCCAGGAAAGCATGTACTGGCTGACCGGCTACGACACTTTCGGCTACTGCTTCTTCCAGACGCTGATCGTCAAGAGCGACGGCACCATGGCCCTGCTTACCCGCTCGGCCGATCTTCGCCAGGCCAGGCACACCTCGATCCTCGAGGACATCCATATCTGGGTCGACCGGGTCAATGCCGATCCGACGCTCGACCTGAAGAACCTGCTGGTCGAAATGGATCTGCTCGGCGCCCGCATCGGTGTCGAATATGATACGCACGGTATGACCGGCCGTATCTCCCGGCTGCTCGACGCGCAGTTGACCACCTTCGGCCAGATCGTCGACGCATCCTATCTCGTCAGTCGGCTGCGCCTCGTCAAAAGCCCGACCGAGGTCGCCTATGTCGAACGCGCCGCCCTTCTCGCCGACGACGCGCTCGACGCCGCGATCCGGCTGACGAAGCCCGGCGCCGACGAGGCCGAGATCCTCGCCGCCATGCAGGGCGCGATCTTTTCCGGCGGCGGCGACTATCCCGCCAACGAGTTCATCATCGGCTCCGGCGCCGATGCCCTGCTCTGCCGCTACAAGGCCGGCCGCCGCAAACTCGACGCCAGCGACCAGCTGACGCTCGAATGGGCCGGCACTTACGCGCATTACCATGCCGCCATGATGCGCACGGTCGTCATCGGCGAGCCGATGCAACGCCACCGTGAACTCTATAATGCCTGCCGCGAAACCATCGAGGCGATCGAGACCGTCCTGAAGCCCGGCCACAGCTTCGGCGACGTCTTCGACATGCATGCCAAGATCATGGACGAGCGCGGCCTCGCCCGCCACCGGCTGAATGCCTGCGGTTATTCGCTCGGCGCCCGCTTCTCGCCCTCCTGGATGGAGCACCAGATGTTCCATGTCGGCAATCCGCAGCCGATCGAGCCGAACATGTCGCTGTTCGTGCACATGATCATCGCCGATTCCGACACCGGCACGGCGATGACGCTCGGCCAGACCTATCTGACGACGGCGGATGCGCCGCGCGCGCTGTCCCGCCATCCGCTCGATTTCATCGGTCTTTGACCGATGAGAATCCGGAATTGACAGACGCCCGCCCCCGCCCGCATAAATTCGGACGGGGCTGATGCGATTGTGGGAAGGACGGATCAAGGGATGACGCGAGCTGCGATTGTGCCCACGCTCCTGGTCGTCACGGCTCTGCTGACTGCCTGCAATACCACCGATGCGCTGACGCCGCAGGTCGATATCGGCGATTCCTCCGCACGCGCGTCATCGAGCCCGGTGACGCAGGGCGAGGCTGAGCGTCTGGCGGGCTCCCGCCAGCGGGTCTTCGCCCAAAGCTCCCAGCCGCGCGGCTACCATCCAGCTTACGATCAGTCGCAGCAGGCCTATCGGCCCGGCACCGGCGCACCGCCGACGACGATGCAGGAGCAGGCGGACGCCCTGTCGAGGAACAGTTCCTCGCCGGCCGCCTCCGCCCCGATCGAGGAACAATCGCTGCCGCCGCCGGCTGCCGGCGGTGCGCCTCCCGCACAGTCGGCTCAGCCGGTCGAGACGCAACAGCCGCAACAGACCGCCGCCCTCCCCGGTTCCTCCTCTGCCCGCAGCAACACCGTGCGTTTCTTGCCGATCATCGGCGCGCCGGTGCAGGCGGTGACCCCGCTCTCGCGCCAGCTCGGTGCCGAGGCGCGTGCGCACGGCCTTTCCATCAAGAGCTCGACCGACGCCAGCAGCGATTACATTCTCAAAGGTTACCTCTCCGCCTTCAGCGACGACGGCAAGGTCACCGTGGTCTATGTCTGGGACGTGCTCGACAGCGCCGGCGGCCGCCTGCACCGCATCCAGGGGCAGGAAAGCGTGCCGGCGGCCGCGGCCGACCCCTGGGCGGGCGTTCCCGCCTCGGTGATGCAGCAGATCGGCTCGAAAACCATCGCGGAATTCTCCTCCTGGCGGCAGGCGCGGGGCGGTTAGTCACAAACTTTTCGCAAATATGAAAGCCTGTGGCGCCTTTGCCCTTGCATTCACGGGGAAGCTGGCTAAAAAGCGCGGCTATCAGCGCATAACGGGCGGACCAAAATGAAGGTTTTCGCAGGCAATTCGAACCGGCAACTCGCCGAAGCGATCTGCACCTATCTCAACGTTCCCTTGGGGAGAGCCAGTGTTCGAAGATTTGCCGATCAGGAAATCTTCGTGGAAATCCAGGAAAATGTGCGCGGCGAGGATGTTTTCCTCGTGCAGCCCACCGCCTTCCCTGCCAACGACCACCTGATGGAACTGCTGATCATGATCGACGCGATGCGTCGTTCCTCAGCCCGCCGCATCACCGCCGTGCTTCCCTATTTCGGCTATGCGCGTCAGGACCGTCGCGCCTCAGGCCGCACGCCGATCTCCGCCAAGCTGGTCGCGAACCTCATTACCGAAGCCGGCGCCGACCGCGTCATGACGCTCGATCTCCATGCCGGGCAGATCCAGGGCTTCTTCGATATACCCACGGACAATCTCTTCGCTCTGCCCGTACTGACGCGCGACATCAAGAGCCATTACGACCTCAGCAACGTCATGGTCGTCTCGCCCGATGTCGGCGGCGTGGTTCGCGCCCGTGCGCTTGCCAAGCGGCTGGACTGTCTTCTGGCCATCGTCGACAAGCGTCGCGATCGGCCGGGTGAATCCGAAGTGATGAACATCATCGGCGACATCACCGGCAAGGACTGCCTGCTGATCGACGACATCGTCGATTCCGGCGGCACGCTCTGCAACGCAGCCGACGCGATGCTCGCCAAGGGCGCAGCCAGCGTCACTGCCTATATCACCCACGGCGTCCTCTCCGGCGGCGCGGTCACCCGCGTCACCTCCTCGAAGCTGCGCGAACTCGTCATTACGGATTCGATCCAGCCGACCACGGCCGTGCTCTCGGCACACAATATCCGCATCGTGACGACGGCGCCGCTGATCGGCGAAGCCATCAGCCGAACCGCCCAGGAAGAGTCGGTCTCCAGCCTCTTCGATTAAAAAGAGCCGGCATTCGACCGGCTCTTTCAATTTCTGCATCAGATGGACCTGGCTGTTACCGGGCATGCTCACTGAGCAGTATGAATTAGCCCAGAATAAACCGCCGTTCCGATCATTCCGCGAAGCTTGTCACGTAAGCCGCAAGAAGCCGGCACAAGGCCGGCTTCATTTGTTTCCTATCCCGATTGATAACGCTCAAGGCTGCTGCGGCGGCGCAGGCACCGCATCCTGGCCCTGATCCGGTTCCGGCTCCTGGTCTGTCTCCAGCCCCTGATCTTGATCCGGAGCGTCCGGCCCCTTGACCACCTGTCCGTTGACGGCGACCGCGCCGTCGCGGCTGATGCTGATATCCCAGCGCGAGCGGCCATCCGCATCGGTCTTGGCGAAGCCCTTCACCATCATGATGCCGAAGGAGACCTGGTTGAGATCGGGATCCGTCTTGGCAAGCTCCTGAACCGCGGCGATCGTCTTGTCGAGATCGCGGGCAAGGATGGTTGCCTCCATCGAATAGTCCTTCTCGGTGTCGACCCGTCCTTCGATCTTGCCGGTCACGTCGACGTCATAGACCTCAGACTTGGCGCTGATCTTCGGAAACTCGACGGCGAGGCGGCCGTCGCGGAAGAGCTTTTTCGCCATCTCGTCGCTGCTCTGCTCCGGCGCCTGGGCGTTGAAATCCATCGCCATCAAGGCGTCGCCGAAGGTGGCGAAATCCAGATTCGGCATGGCCAGCTGCAGCTCGAAGCTGGTCGGCAGGAACGGCGAATAGTTTGCCGGCATCAGCGGGCTGTCGAAGCTGATGTCCTGCGCATTCATGCCGAAGCCGAAACGCATGGCGTCGCTCGGCCCGTCCACAGCCACGTTGTAACCGAACGCCTTGACGCCGCCATTGCCCATCTGGCTGCTGACGGTCAGATTGTTGAGCCCGATCGTCTCGCTGAACGAGGCAAGGAGCGGGAACGCGTCCTTGAACATTCCCTTGATCTTGTCGCTGTTTTCGGGGCTCAACTCCTTCTCGTCGAGATGGTCGAGGACGAAAAGGACTATCTCGCGGATCTGCTTGGCCGGCAGGCCGTTCACCTTGGCGTCGAAATCGATCGAGTCGGCACGGATTTCAATGGGCGGCATCTGCAGGCCGGAAACCTGCTCGACGAAGGTCGACATCGAGCCGCTGCCCGCAAAATCGATACGCCCGTTGCCGCCGGCGCTGTCGGTCGAACTCAGCTTCTGGTCCATCCCGGCGATGCTGGCATGGACTTCCTCCATGTCGGACTTGCTGCTGACTTTGATGTCCTTGGCGGTGAAGGTGCCGGAGCGAAGGTAGCTGATCGCCGGGTCGAAGACGCCGGTGTAACCAAGCGAAGCGATGGAATAGGCGAAATCCGTCGGTTTCTCGTCGGGGCCCTTGAAATGGCCGGAGACGTTGAGCTTGTTGTCACCCTCGATGTTCCAGAGCCCGCTGTCGAGTGGCGTGGCGAACGTCGAGAACGGCGTCAGCCCGTTGATCGCGAATTTCGCCGGATCGACCTTGGCAAGCAGTTTCGCCAGATCGTAGATGATCTCGTAGCGCGTGCCTGCCGGATTGACACTGATGAAGCCGCTCTTTGCCATATCCTCGGGCAGCAGCTTCGTCAGAGTGTCTTTGACCGCATTGGCGCCATCCTGGTTGATCTCGACGCTTTGAGCCGTGGTGGCAAGGCAAAGTGCCAGCAAGCTCGTTGCCGTGACAAGTTTAAGACGCATAGTCCGATTTCTCCTCAGCCCCTTTTTGAATGCGGCATCCAAAAAGGGGAAGCGCGCCGATGTCAACCTCGGCCGGAGCGGGAACTGCTGAATTTTGCCGCTTGCGGGACCGGGGATACGATCGCCTCGATGTCGAGTGCGGTTTCGGCTTGCCAAAGCACGTATTTCACCGGAAAACAGCCTGAATCCGCAACTTGCCTTTCCGATCGACATATAATATAGGCCACCGGTCCGTGTAGACACCCTTGGAGGCAACGCGGATGAGGATGGGGAAACCCGCCTCCGGTTCGACGGAACAAGGCTTCTGCCCGCCGCCGAACTCTCCAAATAACCTCGAAAGGAATAGCCATGAGCCAGGAAACTTACGAGCTCAAGGCCGAGGCGCGCGAACGGGTTGGTAAGGGGTCCGCCCGTGAACTTCGCCGCAACGGTTTGATTCCCGCTGTCATCTATGGTGACAAGCAGGCCCCCATTGCCATCGCTCTCAACACCAATGAGGTGACGAAGCGTATTCATGCCGGTGGTTTCATGACCACCGTGGCGACGATCGAAGTCGACGGCAAGAAGTACAAGGTTCTGCCGAAGGACTACCAGCTCGATCCGGTCCGTGACTTCACGATGCATGTCGATTTCCTGCGCGTTTCCGGCAACACCCAGGTGACCGTCGAAATCCCGGTTCACTTCATCAACGAAGAGAAGTCCCAGGGCCTCAAGGTCGGCGGCGTTCTCAACATCGTTCGCCATGAAGTCGAAGTTCATTGCCCGGCCGATGCGATCCCCGAATTCTTCAACGTTGACCTCAGCGGCAAGAAGATCGGCGACAGCATCCATATTTCGGAAGTCACCCTTCCGAAGGGCGTCACGACGGTCATCGACCGCGACTTCACGATCGCGACCATCATCGCTCCGGCTGCCGGCGTCGACGAGAGCGCCGCGGAAGGCGAAGCCGAAGCCTGATCGCTTCGACCAATTTGTAAAGCATACGGCCCGCTTTCCCGTGAACTGCCCCTGAAAGGTTGTCGTCCAACTTTCAGCAGCCAGTTCACTGGGAAGGCGGGCTTTTCATTGCCCGGCAAGCCCCTGTTTCAGCAACATTTAACGTATTCGTGAAAGCATGCTTCGTCAGCTGCGAAGAAGCCCGTCTTAACGCGCGACAGCAGATAGGGTCGGCCTGGGGGGAGAAGACGGAACCATGAACAATTCCGTTGAGAACAGATTTTTTGGAATTGTTTGCGGAGCGCTGCTCGTTTTTGTCGCTCCTCTCTTTGTTCTCTTCCTTTTCCTTTCCTCGGAACGGGCCGACAAGGAAATACGCGATCATATTTCCGTTCTTCTGGTCGCCAATGCCCAGGCGCTGGCAAAGCCGCTCTGGGATCTCGATGAGGAGAGCGTCACCCAGATCAGCGCGACGGTCGTTTCCCAGGGCGCCATCGTCAAGGTCGAAGTGCGCGACCAGTCGGGCCAGCTCGACGTCAGCCAATCCACCATCCCGCGCTCCTTCGACGGCAAGCTCGTTCAGGTGTCGCGCGCCATTATCTACAATACCGTCGACGGCCCGAAGAATCTCGGCAGCATCAGCGTTTATTATCCCGCACTCGGCTTGTTTTCCGGCCTCAAGCAGGAAGAGGTCGTCTTCATCTCGATCTTCATCTTCGCCGTGCTGACCGTTTTCGGGACGGCGCTGATCGGCAACCGTTTCTTCGTCATCCAGCCGTTGATGCGGCTGATAGCAGCGATCGAGGCAACCCGGCAGCTCGGCTCTCGCCATCATGTCGACTGGCAGTCGAACGATGAGATGGGACGGCTTGCCCGCAGCTTCAACGAGATGCAGACCAAGCTTGAAAGCGAGGAAAAGGAGCTGAAGTTCGCTCACCGCCGCGCCACCGACATCTATAATCTGACGCCTGCCATGCTCTTCTCGCTCGACGAGGAAGACCGCATCACCGCCGTCAGCGATTACTGGCTGCTTACCACCGGTTATAACCGCGCCGCCGTCATCGGCCGCAACTTCGCCGATCTCGTCACATCGACCACCCGCGACAAATTCGTCAGGCGCCGCCAGGCCGAAAGCGGCATGACCGTCACCGTCAAATTCGTTTGCCTGGACGGCCGCACCATGGACGTCCTCATCATGGAATCGGAGGCTGAAGCCGGCGCGCCCGACCGCCTCTCGCTCTCGGTCATGACCGATGTGACCGAACTCAAGGCCTCCGAGGACCGCAACCACCGCCAGGCGATCACCGATCACCTGACCGGGCTGCTCAACCGCCAGGGCTTCGAAGCCGTCCTCGACAACAAGATCGCCGCCGCCGACGCGGCCGGCCAGGAACTCGCCTGCCTCTTCGTCGATCTCGATCGCTTCAAGTGGATCAACGACAATATGGGCCATGCCGCCGGCGACATGGCGCTGATCGAGCTCGTCGAGCGACTGAAGATCTATCTCGCTCCCTCCGACGAGGCCGCCCGTCTCGGCGGCGACGAATTTGCTATCCTGCTGCCGGCGAAGGACGCCGAAAAACGCGCCCGGATGATGTGCGAGCAGATCGCCTCGATCTTCGATACGCCCTTCGCCCCCGACATGCATCTGAGTGCCTCCGTCGGCATCGCCATCTATCCGCACCATGCCGCAACCGCGGCCGAGCTGCTGCAGAAATCCGACCTGGCGATGTATGCCAAGAAACGCGACGGCAAGAACGGCGCCCAGCTCTTCGACAACGCCATGCTCGACCGTGCCCGCAGCCGGGCCGAGATCGAGGCCAATATCGAAGCCGGCCTCGCCGACAACTGGTTCGAAGCCTTCCTGCAGCCGATCGTCAATCTGAACGGCCGCGGTGTCGCCGGTTTCGAAGCGCTGATGCGCCTCAACCACCCGCAGAAGGGCTTGATGCCGCCGGCCGAGATCATCAGCGTCGCCGAAGAGACGGCAAAGATCGTCCGCGTCGGCAATGTCATCATGGAGAAGGCGATCGCCAACCTCGCGAAGATTTCCCGCATATCGGGCATGGAGAATACCTATCTCGCCATCAACTTCTCGCCGCTGCAATTCGAGCCCGCACTGCCGGCCCGTCTCGCCGCCATTGTCGGTCGTCATGGCATCCGCCCGGAACGCATCGTCGTCGAGATCACCGAAGCCGTGCTGATGCACGACAACCCGCAGATCCGCATGATCGTCACCGAGCTTCGCCGTTTCGGCTGCCGTATCGCGCTCGACGATTTCGGCACCGGCTATTCGTCGCTGAGCTACCTCAACCGCTTCCCTGTCGACATCATCAAGATCGACCAGTCCTTCACCCGCGCGATCAACGATGGCGACGACGACGTGCGCCAGAAGAGCCGCATGCTGATCGAAGGCATTACCACGCTCTCTCACAAGATGAACTGTACCGTCATCGCCGAAGGCATCGAAACCGAAGAGGAATGCCGCACGCTCCATCAGATGGGGCTTGATTACGGCCAGGGCTACCTCTTCCACCGTCCGCAGCACGCAGCCGTACTCATCGAGGAACTGATGGCCTCGCAATCGGCCGTCGCGCGCGCCTCATGAACAAAGGAGATGAGATGATGAAAAAGCTCCTGCTTCTCGCATGCCTGGCGCTGCCCTGCGCCGCCCATGCGCAGACGGTAACCTTCACGACCGAGGATTATGCCCCCTTCAACTATCGCGACGGCAAGGAGATCAAGGGCGCGACCGTCGAGCAGGTCGAAAAGGTGATGGCCGCGATCGGCGTCGACTACACGATCGAGATCATGCCCTGGGCGCGCGCATTCAGCCTTGCCCGCACGGTGCCGATGACCTGCGTCTTTGTGACGGCCCACAACAGTGCCCGCGACCCGCTGTTCAAATGGGTCGAACCGCTGCTAATGGACCGCAACATCCTGATTACCCGCAAGGGCTCAGGCGTCACCGCCGGCAATCTGGACGAGGCGAAGAAATATACGGTTGGCACCCAGCGCGAGGATTATACCGAGACGATCCTGAAGGAGAAGGGATTCACCAAGCTCGATGTCGCCAGCGACTTCAACGCGACATTGCGCAAGCTGCTAAGTGGGCGCATCGACATGATGCCGATCTCCGAACTCTATTTCGACAAGCTGAAGGCCGACCAGCCGGTGGAGATCGTGACCGTGCTCTCCGCCCAGCCTATGAGCATCGCCTGCGAGAAGAGCTTTCCGGACGACCTGCTCGCCAAGATGCAGGCTGCCCTCGACAAGCTGATCGCCGATGGCGACCAGAAAAAGATCTTCTTGAAATACGGCATGAACCTTTCGGAATGACGCGGCCGGCGGGCTTGCCCTTTCCGCTTGACTTTGCTCCCGTTTCCGGGTGGTGAACGTGGGAAAAGCTTAAGTGAGGACGACAGGCCATGCTGATCATCGCGGGTCTCGGCAATCCCGGCGGCAAATACGCCGGCAACCGCCACAATATCGGCTTCATGGCCGTCGACGCCATTCATCGGCGCCACAGCTTCTCCCCCTGGTCGAAGAAATTCAGGGCCGAGATTGCCGAAGGCGAACTCGGCGGCGAGAAGGTGCTGCTGATCAAGCCGCAGACATTCATGAACCTCTCCGGCGAGGCCGTCGGCGAGGCGATGCGCTTTTACAAGCTCCAGCCCGGCGATCTTGTCGCAATCTATGATGAGCTCGACCTTCCCGCGGGCAAGGCCCGGCTGAAGACCGGCGGCGGCCACGGCGGCCACAACGGCATCAAGTCGCTGGACGCCCATTGCGGCAAGGAATACCGGCGGCTGCGCCTCGGCATCGGCCATCCCGGCATCAGGGAAATGGTGCAGAACCACGTGCTCGGCGATTTCGCCAAGGCCGACAGGGCCTGGCTGGAGCCGCTTCTCGAGACGCTTGCCGACAACGCCGACATGCTGGTGCGAAACGAGGATTCGCAGCTGATGAACAAGATCGCGCTGGCGCTCGGCGGCAAGGCCGAAGAGGAGAAGCCGCGGAAGGACAGTAAGACGACCGAAAAGAAGCCGGCCGGCCAGTCGCATATCCACCAGGCCCGCAATCACAATCAGCCGAAGGTGCTGGCCACCGGCCCGATGGCCGATATTCTGAAGAAGATGTTCGGTAACAAAGGGGAATGAGGCCGGTGCCGGATCAGAATTTCGCCATCCGCCCCGCTGCCTCCGTCGACCTCCCCAAGCTGACCACACTCTACCAGCATTTAAACCCGGCCGATCCGGTTCTCGATAAGGCCACGGCCGAGGAGCTGTTCTCCACCATCCTCGCCCAGCCAGGCATGACCGTCTTCATCGGCTTTGCCGGTAATGTCGCCGCCGCCACCGCCACGCTGATCGTCGTGCCCAACCTGACGCGGAACGGCGCTTCCTATGCGCTCATCGAAAACGTCGTCACCCACGCCGATCACCGCCAGCGCGGTTATGCCGGCGCCGTCATCGGCCATGCGGTGACCGAGGCATGGAAGGCCGGCTGCTACAAGGTGATGCTGCTCACCGGCTCGACGAACCCGGCGACGCATCGCTTCTACGAGAATTGCGGCTTCATGCGGGATAAGACCGGATATCAGATCCGCCGGCGCTGAACCCGAGTTATTCCTCCGGCTCGGTCGTGAACATCAGCGGAAAGCCCATCTCCTTGGCAAGGTCGATGCCTTCCTTGGCCTTGGTCTCGGCAATGTCCCTGGCGCAGACCACCACCACGCAGGAGCCGAGCTTGTGCGCCGTCATCATCACCCGGTAGCCGGTCTCCTCGCTCATGCGGAAGACGGACTTCAGGATCAAGATGACGAAGTCGCGCGGGGTATAATCGTCATTGACGAGGATGACCTTGTAGAGCTTCGGCTTGTCGAGCTTCGGCTTCACCTTGGTCTTCGGTTTCAGGGCAACGTCATTGTCACTCATCGGAAAATCCACCCATTGATGACATGGGGTCGGCAATCTTCAAACCAGCTAATCAGTCGATGACGAATTTTCGGTAGTCAGCCGTCGCGGCTCCAAGCTTCAAACGAGCAGAACCGCTCGCCGCCTGCGACACCGATGGGGTCAAATGCATCTGAGCGAGGGCGCATCCCGGTGAAATCCGCAATGCGCCGAAATCTCCGTCGCTTTTAACAATAGGTCAGCACGGATTGGTCGGCAAGTGAACGACGCTAAAACCTCTCTAAGACTTGACCATATTGCTCCTTTATCCCATAGGCACCAGCAAGGAATTCAAGAACAGCAGGTTTTAGCCATGGGCTTCAAATGCGGCATCGTCGGTCTGCCGAACGTCGGCAAATCGACCCTCTTCAACGCGCTCACCAAAACGGCGGCGGCACAGGCGGCGAATTATCCCTTCTGCACCATCGAGCCGAACACCGGCGAAGTCGCCGTGCCCGATCCGCGCATGCGCAAGCTTGCCGACATTGCCAAGTCGAAGGAACTGATCCCGACCCGCATCTCCTTCGTCGACATCGCCGGCCTGGTGCGCGGCGCCTCGAAGGGTGAAGGCCTCGGCAACCAGTTCCTCGCCAATATCCGCGAAGTCGATGCGATCGTCCATGTGTTGCGCTGCTTCGAAGACAGCGACATTACCCATGTCGAAGGCCGCATCAATCCCGTCGCCGATGCCGAGACGATCGAGACCGAGCTGATGCTCGCCGACCTCGAAAGCCTGGAGCGCCGCACCGAGCAGACGCGCAAGCGCGCCACCAGCAAGGACAAGGATTCCATGGCGATGCTGCCGATCATGGAAGCGTCGCTGAAGCTGCTCAATGAAGGCAAGCCGGTGCGCACGCTGCTGTCGACGCTCGATGCCGAGGAAATCGCAATCCTCAAGGGTCTCAACCTTTTGACTTCGCATCCGGTGCTCTACGTCTGCAACGTTGCCGAGGCCGAGGCTTCGACCGGCAATGAATTCACCGCGGCCGTCGCCGCCATGGCACGGGAACAGGGCGCCGAAACCGTCGTCATCTCGGCGGCGATCGAAGCTGAGGTCGCCCAGCTTCCCGAAGAGGAAGCCAAGGAATTCCTCTCCGCCCTCGACCTCGACGAGGCAGGCCTCGACCGACTGATCCGCGCCGGCTACAAGCTGCTCCACCTCATCACCTATTTCACCGTCGGCCCGAAGGAAACACGCGCCTGGACGATCGAGCGCGGCACCAAGGCGCCGCAGGCCGCCGGCGTCATCCATTCGGATTTCGAGCGTGGCTTCATCCGCGCCAACACCATCGCCTATGACGATTACATCAAGTACAACGGCGAAGTCGGCGCCAAGGATGCCGGCAAGGCGCGCGACGAAGGCAAGGAATATGTCGTCCAGGACGGCGACGTCATCCACTTCCGCTTCAATACGTAAATAAAGGAGCGCTGCCGCCTCAACCCGGCGGCAGCCTGTTTGCGATAGCCGGCGGCAGTGCCCTGAGCACCAGCCGCCGAAGCGGCATCCAGCCGGTGCCGATGATCAATACGATCGCGCCGACAACGATCAGCGTTGTGAAGATGTAGGTGTCGACCGTAGCGTTTCCCTGCCTGACGACGCTGAAGATCGCGACGCCGAGCGACAGCAGCCCAGATGTCACGAAGGCGCGCCGGTCGATGACGAGACCGATCAGCATCAGCGCCGCCACTGTCGCGACGACTGCAGGTGTCCGCGCCGACATATTCGCGACGTCGAAAATACGGACACCTCCCCCGAACGACAGCAGGGACACCGTGCTGTAGAGCAGCGCCGGCGCCGCCCCGAGATGCAGCCAGAAAGCGATATCCGAACGCGTCGTCCGCCGCAGCCGGTCACCGAGATCGAAATAGAGCGCCAGCGCAAACAGTCCGAGCGCGCAGGTCAGGGCAACCAGCGCCAGCACGGCGGGATGATCGAGGAAAAATGCCGGATTGCCGCTTGCCCATTGCACCAGCCGCAAAAGCAGGGTGAGGACGAAGGCAAGCGCCGACATGATAGCGAGCGCCAGCGACAGCGGCACGCGGTAGCGGGCATAATAGGCGCCGAGAATGATCGGGAATCCGGCGGCGAACTGCGTCGCCTCCGCTCCGAAGGATTGCGCGGTCGGCGTCCACGGCGGGAAGAAACGGGACATCAGCAGGCATGTCCAGCAGAACAGCGCGATCGTCAGGCTGACGGCCGGCAAAGCAAGCCGCTGGCGGCGCACCAGGATTTCCGAAAGCACGATGATGGCAGGCAGCACGGCATAAAGTGCGGCAAGCCCCCAGAGGCCGCAAAGCGCCACGATAACGCCGATGGTGATCAGCACGTCGTGGAACCCGCGCACGAAACGCGGCGTCTCGGTATCCGACCATACCTGCCCCTCCGACGCCATGGCCGGCGACACCTCGGCGATACCGGCGGGATGTCCGACGACAGCGACGCCGCGCTCGCTCAGGAACGGCAAAAGCCGCCCGCCCGCCTCCGGCGAAATCAGCCCTTGGCGCGCCGCCTCGTCGAGTATCGACCTCAGTTCCGTCATGCCGGTTTCTCTCCCCGGAATCATTGAGCCCGCGCGGATGCTATTGTAAGCAATAGAGCATGGTGCCGAAAAGTGTGAGTGGTTTTCGGGCGACATCATGCTCTAACTCTTATGTAGAACAGGATTCAGATTTTAGGCTGATCCGGCCTAAAATCATCCTGTTCCAGGCGCTGCATATGGCGGGAGAAGCGAATGGCGGCAGAAAAGCTTTCCTTTGAGGATTTCGAGCCCGGCCGCCGCTTCGCACTCGGCCCGAAGCTGGTGCTCGCCGAGGAAATCATCGAATTTGCACGGGAATTCGACCCGCAGCCAATGCATCTCGACGAGGCCGCCGGCCGCGCCAGCATTCTGGGCGGCCTCGCCGCTTCCGGCTGGCATACGTCCGCGATGCTCATGCGCATGATGGCCGACAGCTACATCCTGAACGCGCTCTGCGAGGGTGCGCCCGGCATCGATCTGATGGAATGGCGAAAGCCGGTGCTTTCAGGCGATACATTGCAGGGTCACTCGACCGTGCTTGAAGCCCGGCCGATGCGCTCGCGCCCCGGCATGGGAATCGCCAAGTTCCGCCACGAGCTGGAAAATCAGCGCGGCGAGCTCGTCTGTCTCTCGGAAAATTCGGTCATGATCCGCATGCGCTCCGTGCCGGGGATCGGCACGAGCCCGGAGGTATTGGTATGAGAATGTCCGAGCTTTACGCCGTCGGCGAGAAGGCCGAGATCGGCAGCTACACCTTCACCGAGGAAAACATCCTTCGCTTCGCCAAGCGCTACGATCCGCAGCGTTTTCATGTCGACAAGGAAGCCGCCAAGGACACACTCTTCGGCGGCCTTTGCGCGTCGGGCTGGCACACCACTGCCGCCTGGATGCGGACCTTCCTCGCCTTCTGGAAAAACCAGAGCGTCGCCCTCGCCCAAAGGGGCCTGAAGGCGCCGAACCTCGGCCCTTCGCCGGGCTTCCAGAAACTGCAATGGCTGCGGCCGATCTTCCCGGGCGACGTCGTGACCTATTCGGTCGCCCTCCTTTCCAGCCGGCCGCTCGCGTCACGGCCGGGCTGGCACCTCAACACCATCCTCTGCGAGGGCGTCAATCAGAACGGCGAACCCGTCATGCGCTTCGAAAGCGGCGTCTTGGAATTCGACTGACGCCGCGGGCCGAATACCGGGTCAGTGGCCGGAGAATTCGACCAGCGTGTGTACGACGACGCCGAGTTCTTCCAGCTTCTTGCGGCCGCCAAGGTCCGGCAGATCGATAACGAAGCAGGCGCCGACCACCTCAGCGCCGATCTGGCGCAGCAGCTTGGTCGCGCCCACGGCCGTACCGCCGGTAGCGATCAGGTCATCGACCAGGATCACCTTTTCGCCGGGTTGCACCGCATCGCGATGCATCTCCATCTCGTCGACGCCATATTCCAGGCTGTAGGCGATGCGCACGGTATCGTGCGGCAGCTTGCCCTTCTTGCGGATCGGCACAAAGCCCGAGGAAAGCTGGTGCGCCACCGCGCCGCCGAGGATGAAGCCGCGCGCCTCCATGCCGGCGATCTTGTCGATCTTCGTGCCGGCATAGGGCTGCACGAGTTCATCGACCGCCCGGCGGAAAGCGCGCGGGTTGCCGAGCAACGTGGTGATGTCGCGGAAAATGATACCGGGCTTGGGATAGTCAGGAATGGAGCGGATGCTGGCTGCAAGCTCGGAAGTCGTATTGTCCATGAAAAGTCCATATCTGCGAGGGCATAAAACTTATCGCACCCTATCAACTGCCCGGGGCGGAACCAACAAAAAAGGCGGCCCGAGGCCGCCTTTTGAATGTCGATCGGAAAGCGCTCAATGTTCCTTGTTGGCGTAGACCGAGCGTTTCGTCAGGTAGATCAGCACCGTAAAGATCGCCAGGAAGACCATGACCATGAAGCCGGTGCGCTTGCGCTCTTCGAGATGCGGCTCGGCAGCCCACATCAGGAAGGCGGAAACATCCCTGGAATACTGGTCGACGGTCGCCGGCGCGCCATCGTCATAGGTCACCTGACCATCGGAGAGCGGCTTCGGCATGGCGAGGACGGCGGCAGCATTGAAATAAGGGTTGTAATGTCCACCCTGCGGCACCTGGAAACCCGCCGGCGGCTCTTCATAGCCGGTCAGTAGTGCATGGATATAATCAGGGCCGCTTTCCTGATACTGGGTGAAGATGTCGAAAACGAATTGCGGGAAGCCGCGGGTGACGGCGCGGGCCTTGGCGATCAGCGAGAAATCGGGCGGAGCCGCGCCATTGTTGGAAGCAGCTGCGGCTTCAGCATTGGGGAAAGGCGACGGGAAGTAATCGGAAGGAACCGCCTTGCGGGTAAACATCTCGCCGCTGGCGTTGGGACCGTCCTGGACCTCGTAATTCGCGGCGAAAGCCTTTACCTGCGCCTCGGAATAGCCGAGCTCGTCGAGCATGCGGAAAGGCACGAGCTTCATCGAATGACAGGCTGAACAGACTTCCGTGTAGACCTTGAGGCCACGCTGAAGCTGGCCCTTGTCGTAATGGCCGAACGGACCGGCGAAAGACCATTCCTCCTCCTTCGGATGCTTCAGCGGATAATGCGGCGTCTCACCTTCTGCGTGATGGGCCGGAGCCGCACCGTTGGCGGGCGCCTCCTCGGCCAGAGCCGCGCCACTGAGACCGGCAACGACGGCGAGCGAGAGAATGCTTGCAACAAGCGTTTTCATATTTCTGTTCCCTTCCGTCGCGCGCTTATGCATTGGCCGCTGCACTGGCGGCAGCTGTCTTGTTGCGCTTCTCGAGCACCGCTTCGGTGATCGAGTTCGGGATGCGGCGCGGCGTCTCGACCAGGCCGAGCACCGGCATAGCAACCAGGAAGAAGGCGAAGTAGAGGAGCGTGCAGACCTGAGAGATCCAGACGAAATCGCCTTCCGCCGGCTGCGAGCCGAGCCAGCCGAGGATGATCGCGTTGATCACGAACAGCCAGTAGAACACCTTGTACCAGGGACGGTAGACCGCGGAGCGAACCTTGGAAGTGTCGAGCCAGGGCAGGAAGAACAGCACGATGATCGCACCGAACATCACCAGCACGCCGCCGAGCTTGGAGTCGATCGGGCCGATGTTGAAGGTGATCGAACGCAGCATCGCGTAGAACGGCAGGAAGTACCATTCCGGAACGATGTGGGCCGGCGTCTTCAGCGGGTCGGCCGGGATGTAGTTGTCGGCATGGCCGAGGAAGTTCGGCATATAGAAGACGAAATAGGCATAGACCAGCAGGAAGACCGATACGCCGAGCGCATCCTTCATGGTCGCATAGGGCGTGAAGCGCACCGTGTCCGTCTTGGTCTTGACCTCGATGCCGGTCGGGTTCGTCTGGCCGGTGACGTGCAGCGCCCAGATGTGCAGGACGACGACGCCGGCGATCATGAAGGGCAGCAGGTAATGCAGCGAGAAGAAGCGGTTCAGCGTCGGCTGATCGACGGCGAAGCCGCCGAGCAGGAACTGCTGGATCCATTCGCCGACCATCGGGAAGGCCGAGAAGAAACCGGTGATGACGGTCGCACCCCAGAAGGACATCTGGCCCCAGGGAAGAACATAGCCCATGAAGCCGGTCGCCATCATCAGCAGGTAGATGACGACGCCGAGAATCCAGAGGATTTCGCGCGGCGCTTTGTAGGAACCGTAATAGAGGCCGCGGGCAATGTGCAGGTAAACGGCGACGAAGAAGAAGGAGGCGCCGTTGGCATGCATATAGCGCAGCAGCCAGCCGTGGTTGACGTCGCGCATGATCTTTTCGACGGAATTGAAGGCAATCACCGTGTCGGCTGCGTAGTGCATGGCGAGCACGACGCCCGTCAGGATCTGCACGATCAGCATGACGGAGAGCATGGCGCCGAAGGTATAGGCATAGTTCAGGTTTCTCGGAACCGGATATGCGATGAAGCTGTCATAGACCATGCGCGGCAAAGGCAGGCGCGCATCGACCCATTTCTCGAAGCCGGTTGATGGTTCGTAGCTGGAATGGCCACTCATTAATCAGTCTCCCCTCAACCGATCTTGATTTTGGTATCGGACACAAATGAAAAGGTCGGGATCGCCAGGTTCTGAGGCGCAGGACCCTTCCGGATGCGGCCGGCCGTGTCGTAGACCGAGCCATGGCAGGGACAGAACCAACCATTATATTCGCCGGCCTGGCCGAGCGGAACGCAGCCGAGATGGGTACAGGTGCCGATCATGACGATCCAGTTTTCCTTGTCCTTGCCGCCCGAACGGTCGACGCCCGTTGCCTGAGCCTCGGGCGGCAGGTTGGCATTGCGGGCGACCGGATCCTTGAGGTCGGCCAGCGGCACGTCGGCGGCGGCCTTCACTTCCTCAGGCGTGCGGTTGCGGATGAAGATCGGCTTGCCGCGCCACTTCACAGTCAGCGACATGCCGGGCTCGAGGCTCGCGACATCGACTTCGATGGAGGCCAGTGCCAGCGTCGACGCATCCGGGCGCATCTGGTCGATGAACGGCCAGGCAACCGCGACGGCGCCGACAGCACCCGCCATACCAGTGGTGAGATAAAGAAAATCACGGCGAGTAGGCTCTGTCGAAGCCTCGCTTGTCGTTACGTGTTCGCTCACGGCCTAACCATCCTCTGCGCAATTATCGCGGAATTCCGCCCTGCCCCCTCTGCCGGCGAATCGATCTGGACACAATTCGGCCATAGATTCCCCGGCAATCCGGCGCGTTCTAAGCTTGATCGCAAATTATGTCCAGCCTTGGCAAGGGGATGACGGCACAATGTCGCGGGAATTTCCGATGAATTTTTTAAGGCAAACACCAGCTTGCCGTTATGCTGCATTGCAACAAAAAGCCCACCGTGATAGGCGCAGTCGCAGCCACGCCAGCGAGCCGGACCGGAGCGGATGAGAGACACGATTTTTTGCGTATTCAGCGTTCTCACCACCCTCGTTCTCGCCATTGTCTCGCTGCGCTATGTCACCGATTTCTATCTGCTTTCCTTCTTTTACAGCTTCCAGGTCCACTTGGCGGTCGCCGCGGCAGCCGCGTCCGTCGCAGCCCTTCTCGTCAAGCGCCACTGGTATGCGCTGCTGACGCTCGGCGTATCCGTGGTCCTCGCCGTCCACGGCGTGGTGATGATGCGCGAGTTCGTCGAGCCGGCTGTCGAGGAGAGCCGGCCGGCCCTCTTCAAGCTGATGTCCTTCAATATCGAGAATGACAATTTCGCCAACGGCGCCGATATCGCCGACATGGCTATCGCCTCAGGCGCCGACGTCGTCAGCATTCTGGAGGCCGAGCCACTGCTGTCGGAACTGCCGCGGCTCTTGAAGACCTACCCCTATTACATCGGCTGCGGTGTCGGCATGCAGGAATGCGATACGCTGGTGCTGGCGAAGCGCCCGCTCATCGAACCCCGCATCCGCAATCTCGGGCTGCTCTGGCGCAACCGGCTGACGATCTCGACGATCGATTTCGACGGGCAGAAGGTCAATTTCCTCGCCGCGCACCTGACCAAGCCCTATTACGACGAATTCCACGGCCTGGAAATCGAGGACCTCGCCGAGATTATTCCGTCCCTCCCGGGACCGCTCGTCCTTGCCGGTGATTTCAACACGTCGATTCTGGCGCCCGACGTGCAGTATCTCATGCGCAGCCAAGGACTGGGCACGGTATCGCTGGAGCCGGCAACATGGCCGATCGTCGCCGGTCCCTTCGGCATTCCTATCGATCACATCTTCAGCCGGGCGCCTCTGCGGCTGAAATCGGTCCGCCGCATCGAGAACAGCTTCGGATCAAATCATTTTGGCCTCATGGCGGAATTTGCCATCGACCCTTGAGCCCGCATCCTCGTCCGCCGCGAGGAAGCCGCCGGACTGTCGCGCCCAGAGCTCGGCATAGAGCCCGCCGCGGCGAAGCAGTTGATCATGGCTGCCCTCCTCGATGATCCGGCCGAGATCGACGACGATCAGCCGGTCGAGTGCGGCGATTGTCGACAGCCGATGGGCGATCGCAAGCACCGTCTTGCCTTCCATGATCCGATGGAGATTGGACTGGATCGCTTCTTCCACTTCCGAATCGAGCGCCGACGTCGCTTCGTCGAGAACGAGAATCGGGGCGTCCTTCAGCATGACCCGGGCAATGGCGATGCGCTGCCGCTGCCCGCCTGAGAGTTTGACGCCGCGTTCGCCGACATGAGCATCGAAACCTCTGCGGCCCTGCTGATCCTGCAGGCGCTCGATGAAGTCGATGGCTTCGGCGCGCCTGGCCGCCTCGACCAACCGCTCCTCGCCGGCATCCGGCCGTCCGAACAGGATATTGTCGCGCACCGAACGATGCAGCAGCGAGGTATCCTGGCTGACGACGCCGATCTGCATTCTGAGCGATTCCTGCGTCACGGCGGCAATATCCTGGCCGTCGATGAGGATGCGGCCGTCCTGAATGTCGTAGAGGCGCAACAGCAGGTTCATCAGCGTCGATTTGCCCGCGCCCGAACGGCCGACGATCCCGACCTTTTCGCCCGGATGGATTGTCAGGGAGAAATTCTCGACGACCGGCAGGTGGCCCTTTCCGTAGCGGAACGAAACATTGTCGAAGCGGATGCCGGGCTGCCGGATCAGCAGGTTCTTCGCATCCGGCCGATCGACGAGCCCCAGAGGCTGGGAGATCAGCTCGGCGGCGTTCTGGATGGTGCCGAGATTGCGCATGATGCCGTTGAACTGCGTCATCAGCCGCCCGAGCAGGAAATTCAGCCGGAGCACCAGCGCCAGCGAGAATGCCACGGCACCCGAGCTGACCATGCCGCGCAGCCAGAGATCGACGCTCAGCCCCGCCATCGTCACGATCATCAGCCCGGAGAGCAGCGCCATCGAGGCCCTGACGCCGGTGATGAACCGGGTGAAGCGCAGCACCGTATCCTGATAGATATCGAAGCCCTGCCGCATATAGCGGTCGCTTTCCTCGTCACGTGCAAACAGCTTCAGCGTCTGCATGTTGCTGTAGGAATCGACCATCCGTCCGTTCAGCATCGATCCGGCCTCCGCCGTTTCGCGGGAATGATGGCGGATCCTCGGAACGAAGTGGCGGGCAAGCAGGCTGAAGGCGCCGAGCCAGAACAGCACGACGGCGGCCAGGGAAAAGTCCAACCGGGCGACAAGCACGAGCGTCGTCACCGCATAAATGCCGACGAACCAGACGCTTTCCATCAGCGAGGTGACGAGATCCCCGGTCGCCTGCCCGGCCGACCAGACCTTGGTAACGATGCGTCCGGAGAAATCGCTCTGGAAGAATGATAAAGACTGCCTGGAGACATGGAGATAGGATTGCCAACGTGCTAGATTATAGAAACCCGGCGTGATCACCTGCTGATCGACGAGCGCGATCAGGAAGGCGACGACAAAACGCACGAGCCCGATGAGAGCGAGCATGCCGAACAGCTCGCCGCCATGGGCTGCCAGAAGACCGCTCCAACCAGCGCCGGGCGTGATACTGCCGAGGATATCGACCAGTCGACCGACGAACCAGAAAAGCGCCGCCTCGATTGCCGCCGATGTGCCGCCGAGAATAAGCATGGCGATGAACGGCATCCTCGCCTGGCCGATATAGAACCAGACAAACCCGAGCGTCGAGCCCGGCGGCTGAAGATTGGCGCGCGGACGGAACGGATCGATCCAGGTTTCGAACAGGCGAAGGATGGGGCGCAGGAACATGGAAGCGATATAGGCGGATTGGGCGGAGCGGCAAAGGGAATGAAAAGCGGACGCAATGTTATATTTTGGTAATGATCGATAACATCGGCGGCATCACCATTGATTACCCCCGAACCGGTCACAATCTGACGATACGATCGCGCTTCACCGGAGAGAATATCCATGGAAACGAAAATGCTCGATGCGCATATTCCGCTTCCGCTCGCGGAAAGGCTCGATGCCCTGGCTCTCGACCTGGCATTGCCGCGCGACGAAATCGTCACCGAGGCCGTTACCGCCTGGCTCGACCAGGAGGAGCACCGCCGCATCGCCGCGCTGCGCACACTCGCCGCCGCCAACACCATCATCCTCGTCGAACATGACCGCGTCATCGACTGGGCCGACAGTCTTTGAAACCGCCGGAGAGCAAGCGCGGCATCAATTCCCGCCGAGAATACCGACAACATCCCGACGGCCGTACAGAACGCGCAAGATCGTAACCGATTCATTTTCCACGGTATAATAGGCGCGAATATCCTCGAAACCCGGAACGGGCCACGATCTTATGCCCGCCAGTTTTGAATTGCCGAATGTCTTCGGCGTGCCAGAATTCGGATATTCGAGAAGACGCACGAAAGATTGTTCGGCGGCATGCAGTAACCGCAGACCGAGTTCCTCTCCGCCACGCTCCGCAAGACAGGAAAGCTGCAACAACATATCGTCGCGAGCTGCCGGTTTGACGGCAAGCTTCATGGCGACTTCTTCTTGCTCTGCGCTGCCAGCAACTGCGCGGCTTCTTTCCTCAGATCGCTCCAGAATGCGGGCGTTGCCTCAACGGCGTCCCCAGATGCCAGGCCCTCGAGAAGCAAGGCCTCAAGCCGCGCCTCGTTTTCGCGCTCCTGCGCATCCCGAACGAGGCCCCGGAAATATTCGCTGACATTGCCATAGCCCTTGCTGGCCATCTGGCTTTCGACAAAAGCCTTGAGGCTGTCGGGCAATGAGATCGTCACGGTCGCCATAAACACATTCCTCGCTGGGATCAGCAAATGTACCACAGCTTCTTAACTGTTCTCAACTGTTAAGAAGCCCTCCCCGCTCTTGTGCCGGGAGGGCCATCTATCACTCCGCCGCCTCTTCCGCCTCCTCGGCGTGATCGGAGAGGAAGCCGCCGGACTGGCGGTTCCAGAGGTCGGCGTAGATGCCGCCGCTCTCGATCAGTTCGCCGTGCGAGCCGGCCTCGATGATCCGGCCCTTGTCGAGCACGATCAGCCGGTCCATCTCTGTCAGCGTCGACAGCCGGTGGGCGATCGCGATGACCGTCTTGCCCTCCATCAGGGCGAAGAGGTTTTCCTGGATCGCCGCCTCGACTTCCGAATCGAGCGCCGAAGTCGCCTCATCGAGCACCAGGATCGGCGCGTCCTTCAGGAAGACGCGGGCGATCGCGATGCGCTGCCGCTGGCCGCCGGACAGCTTGACGCCGCGTTCGCCGACCTGCGCGTCGAGCCCCTGGCGGCCCTGCATGTCGACGAGCCCTTCGACGAACTCCCAGGCATTCGCACGTTTGGCAGCCTCGATGATCTCGGCATCCGAGGCGTCGGGACGGCCATAGGCGATGTTGTCGCGGATCGAGCGATGCAGCAGCGACGTGTCCTGCGTCACCACGCCGATCAGCGAGCGCAGGCTTTCCTGCGAGACGCCTGATATATCCTGCCCGTCGATGGTGATGCGGCCGCCCTCCAGATCGTAGAAGCGCAGCAGCAGGTTCATCAGCGTCGTCTTGCCGGCGCCGGAGCGGCCGACGAGACCGACCTTCTCGCCCGCCTTGATGTCGAGCGACAGGTTGTCGATGACACCCTTGCTCTTGCCATAGTGGAAGCGGATGCGCTCGTAGTGGATCGCGCCCTTTTTCGCCGTCATCGGAGGGGCGTCCGGCTTGTCGACGATGTCGTGCTGTTTGCTCATCATCTCCATGCCGTCATAGACCGTGCCGATATTCTCGAACAGCGCCGAGACTTCCCACATGATCCATTGCGACATGCCGTTGACGCGCATGGCAAGACCGATGGCGATGGCGATCGCGCCGACCGAGATCGCCCCGTTCAGCCAGAACCAGATCGACATGCCCGAGACGACGAAGAGCGCGATGCAGTTGTTCAGGTAGACGCTGATGTGGAAGAGCGTCACCTTCCGCATCTGCTTGTGTACGGTCTGCAGGAACTCGTCCATGCCTTCCCTGGCATAGACCTCCTCGCGGCCGGCATGCGAAAACAGCTTGACGGTGGCGATATTCGTATAGCTGTCGACCACGCGCCCCGTCATCATCGAGCGCGCATCCGCCTGGGCGGCCGCGATCTTGCGAAGCCGCGGCACAAAATAGCTGACGATGCTGATATAGACGGCGAGCCAGACGAGGATCGGGATCATCAGCCGCCAATCGGCAGCCGCGATGACGATGATCATCGTCAGGAAGTACGTCACGACATAGACGAAGACGTCGAGGATCTTCATCACCGTCTCGCGCACCGCCAGCGAGGTCTGCATCACCTTGGTCGCCACACGCCCGGCAAACTCGTTGGCGAAGAACGTCATGCTGTGGCGCAGCAGGAAGCGATGCATCTGCCAGCGGGCGCTCATCGGATAGTTGCCGAGCAGCATCTGGTGCATGATGAGGGAATCGAGGCCGGCCGTCAGCGGCAGGCCGATCAGCACCAGCGCCGCCATCCAGAACAGCTTGTGGCCTTCCGTCTCAAGGAAGGTGGCGCGGTCCGCATTGGTCAGCCAGTCGACGATATCGCCGAGGAACTGGAAGAGCGCCACCTCGCCGACGGCGATCAGCGCCGTCAGCACCGCCATCAGGCCGAGCCATGGCGCTGCCGGTTTGCTGTAGTGCCAGCAAAAGGCAAACAGACCCTTCGGCGGAGCGACGGGCTCCTCGCTCGGAAAGGGATTGAGTCGCTGTTCGAACCAGCCAAACATGAAATTGCTCCGAAACGTCAGCGTTTCGGCTCCCGGCTTCGCGCCATCCCCGGCGCACTGCATGCACATATGGGAACCGAACGTTCAAGGGGCGAGGCTGAAGCAGCCGCACAATGGATCAAAAAGGGGGATTCAGAGAAGAAATGCGCCTTAGCGGTGCCGTGTCGCCTTAAGCGGCATCACGGCGGGAAAGCGCATATCGAGCAAAATATTCATGACGGCCCTCCCTGCTGGCGATTGAAGATGTGCATGGATAACGCGAAAATCGCGAAATTTCCACCCCTATAATGGCGTAAACTGAACGTTTCTGGGCCAAACCGCGCCCTGTTGCGGCGAAATGGCAGTTGCTTTAGGTCTCACGCGTCCCAACGAAACAAGCGGCATGTGATGACGGACCTCAGATTGGCACTCTACCAGCCGGATATAGCAGGCAATACCGGCACGATCCTGCGTCTTGCCGCCTGCCTCGGCTTCGCGGTCGATTTGATCGAGCCCGCCGGCTTCGACGTATCCGACCGCAACCTGAAACGCTCGGGCATGGACTATATCGCCGCCGCTGCGCTGACCCGCCATGTCAACTGGGACCGCTTCGAGACCTGGCGCGCTACGACCGACCGCCGCCTGATCCTCGCCTCGACCAAGGCGGCCGACCGTTACACCGATTTTGCCTTCCGCCCCAACGACATCCTGCTTTTCGGCCGCGAAAGCGCCGGCGTGCCGGATCAGGTGCATGAGAAGGCGGATGCCCGCATCCTGATCCCGATGGTCGAGGGCCAGCGGTCGATCAACGTCGCCGTCTCGGCCGCGATGATCGTCGGCGAAGCGATGCGTCAGACTGTCTGGAGTTGACCGTCTGGCCTTGACCGGCACCGGCCTCGGCGAAATGGCCGATCAGCTCCGGACCGTGTCGGAAAATGACGTTGTCAATCCGCGCCAAATCGGTCTATATTTATTAGCCGAGCAAACAAAAATGTCGTATAGCCTCCATAATTTCAACAGTTTGGAAGGTTACGCTCAAGCCTGCACCTCCCAAGACAGATGAAAGAAGAATAAAAGCAAGAAAATGGATTCCACAGTCATCATGATCAACCTGTTCGGCGCCGTGGCTTTGCTGCTGTTCGGCCTTGCGCAGGTGAAGGACGGCGTGTCCAGGGCCTTCGGCGCACGGCTGAGAACAGGTCTGGCGAGCGGCACGCGCGGCGGTTTCCGTTCCTTCCTGTCGGGACTGGTGGCGACCATTGCGCTGCAGAGTTCGACGGCAACCGCGCTGATGACCGCATCCTTCGTCGAACGTGACCTGATCAAGCCGCGCATGGCGCAGATCGTCCTGCTCGGCGCCAATGTCGGCACGGCGATCACCGCCTGGATCGTCGCCACCGGCATCGAATGGCTCTCTCCGTTGCTGATCCTGGCCGGCATCGTGCTTTACCGCGGCCGCTCCAGCGCCCGCCAGGGCGGCGGCGCGGCACTGATCGGCATCGGGCTGATGCTGCTGTCGCTGCATCTTCTCGGCCTCGCGACGGAACCGATGCGCGCCTCCCCGGCTCTCGCCGCCTTCATCGGCCTGCTGGACGGCGCGCTGCCCGTGGCGCTGCTCTTCTCGGCAGCTCTTGCGTTCCTTTCCTCGTCGAGCCTGGCTGTGGTGGTGCTGATCCTGTCGCTCGCCTCGGCGGGCCTGGTCTCCGCCGAACTCGTCATCGTGCTCGTGCTCGGCGCCAACCTCGGTGGTGCTATCCCGCCTGTCATTGCGACATTGTCCGGCCCGGTTTCGGCGCGGCGCGTCACCCTCGGCAATCTCGCGGTGCGCGCGCTCGGCTGCTTCATCGCCCTGCCGCTGGCGGGCTATGGCGCCGAACTCATCCAGATGCTGCCCTTCGGCCCGGCCAAGCTGCCGGTCGATGCGCATCTCGCCTTCAATCTTCTGCTGGCAGCCCTCGCCTGGCCATTTTCCCGGCCGCTCGCCACCCTGATGGCCCGGCTGGTGCCGGATCAGGCCGAACCCGACAACGCCCCGAAATATCTCGATGCGCAGGAGCTTTCGACACCCGTGATTGCGCTGACCAGCGCCACCCGCGAAGTGCTCGGCGTCGGCGACCTCATCGAGCGCATGCTGGTCAGGGTTTCGGAAGCCTTCGAGCAGAATGATGCCGGCAAGCTTGCCGAAATCCCGGCTCTCGAAGAGCGCGTCGACCGGCTGCAGCAGGCAGTGAAGGTCTATCTCTCGAAGCTCGGCCGCGAGGGTCTCACCGACGAGAACGCCCGCCGCTCGATCGTCGTCATCGACTACGCGATCAATCTCGAACATATGGGCGACATCATCGAGAAAGGCTTGCGGGAACAGGTGGCGAAGAAGATCTCGCTCGGCCTGAAATTTTCCGACGACGGTCATCAGGAACTGCGCAAGCTGTTCGATCTGACGATCGACAATCTGCGCGTCGCCCAGACGATCTTCGTCACCCGCGATTTCAATCTCGCGCGGCAGATGATGGAGGTAAAGGTCGAGGTGCGCCGGATGGAGAAGCAGTCGGCCGAGCGCCATCTCGAACGGCTGCGCGATGGCCGCGCCGACAGCCTGCAGACGAGTTCCCTGCATCTCGACATGCTGCGCGACCTGAAGCGCATCAACGCCCACATCGTCTCGGTGGCGCATCCGATCATGGATGAGAGCGGCCTGCTGATCGAAAGCCGCGTGCGGCCCGCGGCGGAGTGACGGTCAGTCGGCCGAAGGCAGGCGGCGCATGGTGAATTCAATCTGGTCGCCGTCGAGCTGACGCCAACTCTCCACCTCTGTCCAATAGGCGGCTTTCGGATATTCGTCGAACCATTCGCGCGCCTTGGCGCGTGCGTCGAGGAGGCCGAGGCAATATGTCTCACGCACGAAATGGTCTTTCCGGCGGGAGGACGTTTCCGCCCGATGTCTCGCTATCCTGCGCTTCAGGCCGTCGAAGGACGGAGGTCCTGGAACTTTTTTCATCAAACCTACCTCTTCGAAAAAGGTAGTATCGAAATTCAGGATTTGCGAGTCGAATCTTGGAAGCGCTTGGGCGTGCCGCCTTGGCTTGGCGAGATGCGGCGCCACCTGCTAAACGGGGCGGGTAATCGAGAATGAGCGAGTCGCTTCCTATGCAGATGCCGACCGCCGGAGGCGCGACATGGAAAGACCGGAACTGCCGATCGGCTTGCCTGAGGATATCGAAGAGAAGAAGGCTGCCGCCCGCGCCTGGTTCGAAGGGCTGCGCGACACGATCTGCGCCTCCTTCGAAGCCCTCGAAGACGAACTGGAAGGCCCGCTCTCCGATCAGGAGCCAGGCCGCTTCACCGCCAAGGACTGGTCGCGCGAAAACGGCGCCGGCGGCGGCGGCCGCATGTCGATGATGGAAGGCCGGGTCTTCGAGAAGGTCGGCGTCCACACCTCCACCGTCCATGGCGAATTCTCCCCGGACTTCCGGGCGCAGATACCGGGCGCCAAGGACGATCCGCGTTTCTGGGCTTCGGGCATTTCACTGATCGCCCATCCTGTGAACCCCAACGTCCCCGCCGTGCATATGAATACCCGCATGGTGGTCACCACGAGCCGATGGTTCGGCGGTGGCGCCGACCTGACGCCGGTGCTGTCGCGCCGCCGCACCCAGGAGGACGAGGACAGCCAGCTCTTCCACAAGGCGATGGAGATCGCCTGCCGCAATCATGCCGTCGCCGATTACGATGCCTACAAGGCCTGGTGCGACGAATATTTCTTCCTGAAGCATCGCAACGAGGCCCGCGGCATTGGCGGCATCTTCTATGACTGGCTGCATTCGAGCGCGGAGGCCGGCGGCTGGGACGCCGATTTCGCCTTCACCCGCGATGTCGGCCGGGCCTTCGCCATGGTCTATCCGAAGATCGTCCGCTCCAACTTCAATAAGCTGTGGACAGAGGCCGACCGCGACGAACAATTGATCCGCCGGGGCCGTTACGTCGAATTCAATCTGCTGTATGATCGCGGCACGATCTTCGGCCTGAAGACGGGCGGCAACGTTGAATCCATTCTTTCGTCCCTGCCCCCTGTCGTCCGCTGGCCATGAGACTGCGATAACTCGTCGATAAATTCGAGTTGATAGACCTTCACGAAAAATAAGCGCGTCCTAACTTTATATGTATGTGCGTAACAATCGGAGGAGGATTGTCATGACGATACAAAGTGGTTCGCCTGCGTCCACGGATGTCCAGGAAACATCCCGCGCAATCGACACATCCGAGTTTCTGACGCGCATCGCCGAGAAATTGCGGGCCAAGAGCGGCTCGGATCTGCCGCTGTCCTGTTTCATCGAGCAGGTCAAGCTGCAGCTGGCCGGCGGCAAATCGCCGGAACAGCTGCAGAATGAAGCAGCGGCCGCCAACAGCAACATGCCCGGCCAGCTTTCGGATACCTACAAAGCCTGGGCGATGCCCGACTGACACGGCCTTTACTGGCCGGCATATCGATGCCGGCCGGAACCTTCCCTCCCCCCGCACATTCATAAATCGCGTCAGATCGCGATCGTCTTTGTGTTTTAAACAGAGGAG
This sequence comes from Rhizobium sp. BT03, assembly GCF_030053155.1. NCBI lineage: Bacteria > Pseudomonadati > Pseudomonadota > Alphaproteobacteria > Hyphomicrobiales > Rhizobiaceae > Rhizobium > Rhizobium sp. BT03. The sequence continues at coordinate 3,958,570 of NZ_CP125640.1, read as the reverse complement.
AAGACCATGCGACTTTTCGAATGCGGCACTCTCGTCCCGGGCTGCGCCTGGCATACGCGGGCGGATAGCGACGCCGAGGTGGTCCGCCGCGCCGTCGAGCACCTGAAAAACGCTCACGGCGAAACCACGATCCGCGAGAACATGGTGGATAATATCAAGGCTCGCATCCGCGACGAGGTCAACGCCGCCTGATTATTGCACCCGTTCCTGCAGCCGGGCGAGCAGCGCCGCCCGGTCGGAAACGAAATTTTCCTCCACCCACTGGTTTTCCAGGCCGGCAAGCAGCTCGCCGACGCGCGGGCCGGACGCGATTCCCGCGGACATCACATCGCCGCCGTTTATCGGAAATTGCGGTTTCTTCCAGTTCGCGGCCTGATCCAGGAGCTTGGTAAGCCGCGCCGACCGCGCCATCTCGTCGAAATCCCCTTCCGCCTTGCCACGCGCAACGCCGAGCGCCAGCTTGAGCCGCGTCACGATGCCGTCGGCGCCGTTGCGGTAAAGCAGCCGTTCGAAGGCGGCCGACGACATGTCGTCATTGACAGGTGCCGCCATTGCCCAGGCCTTGAGAGTGGCCGCCTCCGCATTCGAGAGCTTCAGCCGGGCTGCGAGCGCCTCCAGCCGCGCCGCATCGGGCGGCACGATCGCCGCAAGCCGCAACAGCGGATCAGGCGTCCAGCCAAGCGCCTTTTCGGTGGTAACAAGCGAAGGGATCGCATCGATCCCCCATCGTTCCGATTCCGGCAGGATTTCCGTCAGCACCGCCACCTGCCGCATCCAGAGCAGCGCCCGGCCGGGATCGGCAGCACCGAGTAGCTTCCGCAGTTCCGACCAGACGCGTTCCGCCGACAGCGTCTTCAGCTTCGAACGCGCCGCAGAACACGCCTTCAGCCCCTCGGCATCCGGCCGTCCGGAGCCGTAATAGGCAAAGAAGCGGAAGAAGCGCAGGATGCGCAGATGATCTTCGGCGATGCGCTTTGCCGCATCGCCGATGAAGCGGATGTTGCGCTTCTCGATATCGGCAAGCCCGCCGACCAGATCCACCACCTCGCCCTTGGCATCGGCATAAAGCGCGTTGATCGTCAGGTCCCGCCGTTCGGCGTCCGCCTTCCAGTCGGTGCTGAAAGCGACCTTGGCATGGCGCCCGTCGGTCTCGACGTCGGTGCGAAGCGTCGTCACTTCGAAGGGCTTGCCGTCGATGACGAGCGTCACCGTGCCGTGCTGCAGGCCTGTCGGTACCGCCTTGATGCCGGCCACTGCTGCCCGCTCCATGACAATCTCCGGCGTCAGCGTCGTGGCGATGTCGATATCGCTGACCGGCAGACCCATCAGGCCGTTGCGCACCGCGCCGCCGACCACCCGCCCTTCCCCGCCATCGACATTGAGAAGCGCAAGAATCCGGCCGAGCGCCGGGTCGCGGAACCATGCTTGGTCGGCAAGACCGGTCATGCATAAAGCCTTTCGTAGAGCGTGCGGACGATGCCGGCGGTGATGCCCCAGATCATTCTGGTTTCATAAGGCACGCGATAGAAATGCCGGTCGATGCCGTCGATGACACGCCTGTCGCGGGCATGATTGGCAGGGTTCATCAGGAAGGAAAGCGGCACCTCGAACACGTCGGCCACCTCGGCCGGGTTCAGGGTGAGCGCAAAGCCCGGCGAGACGACGCCGAGCACCGGCGTGATGCGGAAGCCGGTCGAGGCAAGATAATTCGGCAGTCGCCCGACGGTCTCGACGAAGGAACCGGCGAGACCGATCTCCTCCTCCGTCTCGCGGATAGCCGCCATTTCAGGTGAGATATCGGCGGGATCGATCGAGCCGCCGGGAAAGGCGATCTGCCCGGAATGTTTGCGCAGCGTCGCCGTGCGCTTGGTGAAGATCACATGCGCCTCCTCGCCGTCGTCGACGACGGGCACGAGCACGGCGGCGTCACGCAGCTTGAAGGTCTCGACCTCGGCAACGATATCGGGATTGAGAATATGGTCGCCGTGATCGCGCCAGGCATGGTCGACCGGCCCGCCATTCTGGTTGAGGGCGCGGCGGCGGAATTCGGCGGCTGAGAACAGCGGATAACGGTGGGTGATCGCATCATTCATCGGCAAAGAGCATCCAGTTCGTCGGCCGGCATGACAGGGAAGACCTCGCCGGCGGAGCGGATCGCAAACATCGCCCGCCCCTCCACGTCGAGGATTTCGCCAAGCGCGACCAGTTCATACATCACCGCACGCGACACCAGCGCCTCCAGCCGCCCGCGCACATGCAGATAGGGTTTCAGTTCGGCGTTGCCGTCCGCAATGGCAAAGCGCAGCCGATGCTCTCCTCCCGCCTCCACGACATCGCCGACATTAGTACGGAAGGTCAGCACCTGTTGGCCCTGCCTCTCCGTCACGTTCATCTCCACGGCGATGAACGGCGCGTCGACGACCCTGATCCCGACCTTTTCCACAGGAGTTACGAGATAGGTCTTCTCGTCGTCGTCTTTTCTCAAAACCGTCGAAAACAGCCGCACCAGCGCCGGCCGGCCGATCGGCGTGCCCATGTAGAACCAGGTGCCGTCGGCCCTGATCTCCATGTCGATATCGCCGCAGAAAGGCGGATTCCACTGCTCGACCGGCGGTAAACCGCGTTTTTTTCCGCCGCTTTCCTCGGACGCGCGCGAAATCAGCGCGGCAAGCCCCGCCGCATCCGCCTGTCCGCTGATTTCCTCGGCTGCCATTCTTCCGTCCCGGTTTGTCCTTAACGAAGTGAAGTCACGAGATAGTCATTCGTAACGAACTTGTCAGCCCGTCGCATCTCCATAACTCTATCGAGTATGAGGCAGATGTATAAGTCCGCCGATTCGCTGCCGAATGATTTCAGCCGTTGGAGATGCCCGTGGGTATGATGAAGACCGAAGCCAGCCTCGATGAAAAGGCGATCGTCGCCGCTGCCGAAAAGGCACTCTCCGATATCGCCGCCATCCGCACAGAAGTCTCGAAGGTGATCTTCGGTCAGGAAAGCGTCGTCGAGAACACCATTCTCGCCGTGCTGTCAGGCGGTCATGCTCTGCTCGTCGGCGTCCCCGGTCTTGCCAAGACCAGACTGGTGACGACGCTCGGCGAAGTGCTCGGCCTCGCCGCCAACCGCATCCAATTCACGCCTGATCTGATGCCCTCGGATATTCTCGGATCCGAGGTGATGGACCAGGACGACAGTGGACGCCGCTCTTTCCGCTTCGTCAAGGGCCCTGTTTTCGCCCAGCTGCTGATGGCTGACGAAATCAACCGCGCCTCGCCGCGGACCCAGTCGGCGCTTCTGCAAGCCATGCAGGAATATCACATCACCATCGCCGGCCAGCGCTATGACCTGCCGGCGCCCTTCCATGTGCTCGCCACCCAGAACCCGCTCGAGCAGGAAGGCACCTATCCCCTGCCCGAAGCCCAGCTCGACCGCTTCCTGCTGCAGGTCGACGTCAATTATCCGGAGCTCGCCGCCGAACGCCAGATCCTGCTCGAGACGACGGGCTTGGGGGAAACCCGGCCGGCAGCCGTCATCGACGCGCAGCGGCTGATCGAGATTCAGACCCTGGTGCGTCAGATGCCGGTGAGCGACACGGTCGTCGACGCCATCCTGGCGCTGGTCCGTTCCGCCCGCCCCGGCCAGGGCAATGCCTCGACCGACAAGAACGTCGCCTGGGGTCCAGGCCCCCGCGCCGGCCAGGCGATGATGCTCTGCGCCCGTGCTCGCGCCCTCTACGAAGGTCGCCTGGCGCCGTCGCTCGACGATATCTTCGCGCTCGCCGAACCCATTCTCCAGCACCGTATGGCGCTGACTTTCGCTGCCCGCGCCGAAGGCATGTCGGTGCGCGACGTCATCGCCGGACTGGTCAAGCAGGCAAAGGGATAAGGAAGCCGGACGCGTGGCATCTATTGGACAGATCGTCAACCCGACGTCAGGCAGCGATGCCCTTTCCCGCGCCAGGCAGCGGGCCGCCCTGGTGCCGGATTGCCTGGTGGAAGCCAAGCGCATCGCCAATACGGTGATCGCCGGCTGGCATGGCCGCCGCAAACGCGGCATCGGCGAGAATTTCTGGCAGTTCCGTCCCTATGCCGAAGGCGAAAGCCTGTCGCGCATCGATTGGCGCCGCTCCGCCCGCGACGACCATACCTATGTGCGCGAGCGCGAATGGGAAGCGGCCCATACGATCTGGCTCTGGTGCGACATGTCGCCCTCGATGATGTACAAGTCGAGCTATGGCAGCGTCTCCAAGGAAAGCCGCGCGCTGGTCGTCATGCTGGCGCTCGCCGAAATTCTTGCTCGCTCCGGCGAGCGCATCGGCTGCCCGGGCATCATGGAACCCGCCTCCACCCGCAATGCCGCCGAGCGCCTTGCGGCCGCGCTCATGCACACGCCGTTGACCGGCGGCCTGCCGGAAACGGGAATGATCCGCGGCTGGAGCGATCTCGTCCTTATCGGCGATTTCCTCGATGATGCGCCTGTTATCATGGAGCGCCTTGGCCCGCTTGCCCGTCGCGGCCTGCGCGGCCATGTGGTCGAAATATCGGATCCCGCCGAGGAAATATTCCCCTATAGCGGCCGCACCGAATTCACCGATCCGGAGAGCGGCGCCAAGCTTATCTCCGGCCGCGCCGAACACATCCGCGAAGCCTATCGCAACGCCTACCTCGTCCGCAGGGAGAGCCTCGGCCAATCGCTGCGCCATCTCGGCTGGACCTTTGCGACGCACCGCACCGATCATCTCGCCTCGGAGGCGCTCGTCGCGGTGCACATGTATCTGTCCGGCATGCCGGCCAAGGCAACGCATGGAGGGCAGCTGTGAACGCCCTTCCCTTCGCTTTCGCCTATCCTGCCATTCTCGGCGCCCTCATCGCCCTGCCGGTCATCTGGTGGCTGCTCAGGCTGACGCCTCCGCGTCCGAAGACCGAGGTCTTCCCGCCGCTGAAGATCCTCGCCTCCGTCTTGAAGCGCGAGGAGACGCCGGCGCAGAGCCCGTGGTGGCTGACGCTGCTGCGCATGCTGCTCGCCGCCACCGTCATTCTTGCGATCGCCGATCCGGTCTTCAACCCGCGCACCAGTTCGCTCGCATCGGGCGGTCCGCTCGTCCTCTTCGTCGACAACAGCTGGGCGGCGGCACCCGACTGGGAACGCCGCATCCAGACGGCCGATGCGTTGATAGACGATGCCGAATCCGCCGGCACGCCGGTGTCGATCGCCTTCACCGCCGATCCGGGCAACAACGCCGTTCCGGGCACAGCCGCTGCCGCCCGCGACAAGCTGCGCGCCGCCGAGCCGCGACCGCTGGTGCCGGACCGCGAGCGCGCCTTCCAGGCGCTGCGCGCCGCGCTAAACGGCACCAAGCCCGGCACCCTCGCCTTTCTGACCGATGGCGCCGCCGCCAAGGCCGACGACGCGACGGTGCAAAGGCTCGCGGAACTCCAGCCCGCCGATCTCCGCCTGATCGAGGGCGATGCCGCGCGGACGGTCGCGATCACCGCGGCCAACAATGCGGCTGACGCCATGACCGTCAAGGTCACGCGGCTCAACACTTCGCGTGCCGCATCCGTGGCGCTCAACGCCGTCGATACCCAGGGCCGCTCGATCGCCAATGGCAGGGTGGATTTCCGCCCCGGCCAGAGCGTTGCGACGAGTTCGATCACCGCACCCTTCGAGATGCGCAACGATTTCGCCCGCGTCAGCGTCGATAACGGCGCAACGGCCGGCGCCGTCCATCTTCTCGACGACGCGTTCAAGCGCCGCCGCGTCGTCCTGCTGTCAGGTGAAGGCGGGGATGAATTCCAGCCGCTGCTCTCGCCGCTCTATTATATCCAGCGGGCGCTGCAGCCCTATGCTGATCTGATCCAGCCCAGCGATTCCGATCTTTCGGTCGCCATACCGAAACTTCTCGCCAGCAATCCCTCCATCATCATCATGGCCGATATCGGCCGTCTGCCTGAAGAAACCTACGAACCGCTGACACGCTGGATATCGAATGGCGGCATGCTGTTGCGCTTCGCCGGTCCGCGCATGGCCGCGGCCCCCGCGGACGATCCGCTGATCCCCGTTATCCTGCGCCAGGGAGAACGGGCGCTGGGCGGCACCTTGTCCTGGAGCGAGCCGCAGTCGCTGGCCGAATTTCCGAGTTTCGGGCCTTTCGCCGGCATAGCGCGTCCGGCCGATGTCGTGGTCAAACGGCAGGTGCTGGCCGAACCGACGCCCGATCTGGCTGAACGCACCTGGGCGAGCCTGGCTGACGGCACGCCGCTCGTGACGATGAAGCAGCTCGCATCCGGGCAGATCGTCCTGTTTCATGTCACGGCGGAAGCGACCTGGTCCGATCTGCCGATCTCGGGCACTTTCGTCGACATGCTGCGCCACCTCCTGCAGATATCGCGATCGGGCGGCGTGACATCGGAGGCGCGCGGCAATGCGCGTGTCTCCGAATCCCTGCCGCCATTCCGTATGCTGACGGCCAAAGGCACGCTCGTCTCCGAGACGGGTTCGGCGCGACCGCTCATTCCACAGGCAGGAGCCGAACCGATCGCGAATTTCGACAACCCGCCCGGACTTTACGGTTCGGAAGACGGTTTCGCCTCCCTGAACGTACTGCCTGAGGACGCCGAACTGGCGCCGCTCGACACAGCGGGAACCAATGCCGTGCGCGAAGGCCTGATCGGCGGCGAAAGCTGGTCGGCAAAGCCAGCGCTTTTTCTGGCGGCCTTTCTGCTGCTGCTGGCCGATAGCCTGGTCGTCCTCTTCATGAACGGCGCGTTCTCACGATTGCGCCCGGCTGTCCGCACAGCGGCAATGATCGCCATTGCGCTCAGTGCCGGCTTTCTCATGCAACCCGGCACGCTTCACGCCAACGACTCCCAGCCCGGCGACGACCTCATCCTCCAGAGGCTCGACAACACGCATCTCGCCTATGTCGTCACCGGGGAGCGGGAAGTGGACGATATATCCGAGCGCGGCCTCGAGGGCCTTACCCAGTTCCTGACGTTTCGCACGACGCTGGAGCCGGCGCCCCCCGTCGGCATCGACCTGACCAAAGACGAGCTTGCCTTCTATCCGATCATCTACTGGCCGGTTTCGGCAACGGCGCCGATGCCGTCGTCGGCAGCGATCAGCCGCATCGACGCCTATATGCGCAATGGCGGCACCGTGCTTTTCGACACGCGCGATCAGATCAGCGCATTGGACAATGGCGGCAATGTCAGCGCCAACGGCCAGAGGCTGCAGGCTATCCTTGCCAATCTCGACATTCCGCCGCTGGAACCCGTGCCATCAGACCACGTGCTGACGAAATCCTTCTATCTCCTGTCGAGCTTTCCCGGCCGTTATACCGGCAGCCCACTTTGGATCGAGGCTCGGCAGGGCGGCCGCGAAGCGACCGAAAAATCGGCTGCGACGGCCGACGGCGTTTCGCCGATCCTGATCACCGGCAATGATTTCGCCGGTGCCTGGGCAGTCGACGACAACGGCGTGCCGATGCTGCCGACCGTGCCGTCCGATGAAGCGCAGCGCGAATATGCCTACCGTGCCGGCGTCAACATCATGATGTATATGCTGACCGGCAACTACAAGACCGACCAGGTCCATGTTCCCGACCTTCTCGAACGGTTAGGACAGTGAGATGACCTTCGATTTTTCACCCTTCCTGCCCTGGCCGGTTCTGGCCGCACTGGCCGCCGTCAGCGTCCTCATCGCCGCTTTCGCGATCTGGCGCGGCATTCGCGGCGCCTGGATCAGAACGCTGGCGGCGCTCGCCATGCTGACCGCCCTTGCCAATCCTGTGCTGCTGCAGGAGGACCGGGATCAGTTGTCAACTATCGTCCCGGTTCTCGTCGACCGAAGCCAGAGCCAGCAGACGCCCGATCGCGTCAAGATAACCGACGATGCGCTGGCGGCCCTGAAGGGCCAGCTCGCCCGCTTCCCCCAGATAGAGCCCCGCTTCGTCGATGTCGAAGGCGATCCCAATTCCGACGTGCCGTCGACGCGCCTGTTCGACGCGCTGTCGGCCAATATCGCCGATGTCCCGCCTGCACGCATCGGCGGCGCCATCATGCTGACCGACGGTGAAGTCCATGATGTTCCGGCCGCCAATCAGGCGCTCGGTTTCGATGCGCCGATCCATGGCCTCATCACCGGCAAGGCCAATGAATTCGATCGCCGCATCGAAGTCATCAAGGGGCCGCGCTTCGGCATCGTCAACGAGGAGCAGCAGGTCGTTCTGCGCGTCTTCGACGACGGCCCGAGCCCCGGCGGCACCGCCAATGTCACCGTGAAGCTGAACGGAGACGAGATCGCCACGCTGCAGGCGACGCCCGGCCAGGACACGCCCTTCTCCTTCAAGGTGCCGGCCGGCGGCAGCAACGTGCTCGAATTCTCGGTCGCCGCGCTTCCGGGCGAAGTCACCACCGCCAACAACCGCGCCGTTCACGTCATCGACGGCATCCGCCAGAATCTCCGCGTCCTGCTCGTTTCCGGCGAGCCGCATGCCGGCGAACGCGCCTGGCGCAACCTTTTGAAATCCGATGCCTCGGTCGATCTTGTGCATTTCACTATCCTGCGGCCGCCGGAAAAGCAGGATGGCACGCCGATCAACGAGCTGTCGCTGATCGCCTTCCCGACCCGCGAGCTTTTCGTCGACAAGATCAAGGATTTCGACCTGATCATCTTCGACCGCTACCAGCACCGCGGCGTGCTGCCGCTGCTCTATTACGATTACATCGCCCAATATGTCGACAACGGCGGCGCGCTGCTGATCGCCGCCGGTCCCGAGCATGCCGGGCCCGATTCCATCGCACTGACACCGCTTTCCTCGGTGCTGCCGGCAACCCCCACCGGGGAGATGATCGAAAAGGCTTTCTACCCGCGCCTCTCCGAGGAAGGCCGCAAACATCCCGTCACCCGCGGCCTTGATGGTTCGGGCGAGGATCCGCCGCATTGGGGCCGTTGGTTCCGCAGCGTCGATGTCGACCGGCCGCAGGGTGAGACGATCATGCTGGGCGCCGACAACCACCCGCTGCTGGTGCTGAACCGCGCCGGCCAGGGCCGGGTCGCCATGCTGCTTTCCGATCAGGGCTGGCTCTGGGCGCGCGGCTTCGAAGGCGGCGGCCCGAACGTTTCGCTTTATCGCCGCATCGCCCATTGGCTGATGAAAGAGCCGGCGCTCGAGGAAGAAGCACTGACGGCGCGCGCCTCCGGCCGGACGCTTGAAGTCACGCGCCAGACGATCGGCGACAATCCCGGCAACGCCACCGTGCGTTACCCCTCCGGCAAGACCGAAACCCTGCCGCTCATCCAATCCGAACCCGGGCTCTATAAGGCCGAGAAGCGGATGGACGAGATCGGCCTCTTCGAAATCCACAACGGCAAGCTGTCGACGCTCGTCCATATCGGCGCCGTCGACGCGCCTGAGTTCAAGGCGATGATCTCGACGACCGATGTGCTGAAACCGGTCGCCGACAGAAGCAAGGGTCTCGTCACCCGCGTCGCCAACGAAAGCGGCAGGATCACCGTGCCGCCGATCCTGCCGGTCCGCGGCCAGGTCCGCGTCTCCGACAACGATCGGATGATGATCCGCATGACCAGCGAGACGGTCTTGAAGGGCATCAACACGCTGCCGCTCTTTGCCGGTTTCGCCGGCGTCGGCATCCTGCTGCTCGCCTTCGGAACCATGTGGTGGCGCGAAGGACGATAATCGCATGCCGGAATTCGAGTTGACCGCCTCGCCCTCGCCGGAGGAACTGGCTGTTATCACCGATGCGCTCTCGGCCTTCAACGCCGGTGATGTCGGCCCCGCCGACCGCCGGCCGCTCGCCGTTCTCATTCGCGACACCGACGGCAAGGTGACCGGCGGCCTGTCTGGTTTTACCGCCTGGGGCTGGCTCTTCACCCAGATGCTCTATATTCCCGACACGCTGCGCGGCACCGGCCTCGCCGGCAGGATCCTCGCAAAGGCGGAAGAAGAGGCCAAGGCGCGCGGCTGCCGCGGCGCCTGGATCGACACCTTCAGCCCACAGGCTCTCAGCGCCTATCGGCGTCAGGGTTATGAGGTCTTCGGGGAACTCGAGGATTTCCCGGAGGGCCGCTCGCGCAGTTTCCTCCGGAAAAATCTCTAATCATCCGTGCCAGGCGATGATGCCCTTCAATCGCTCGTGCACGCCCTCGCCGATCGGAACGACGAGCACGCGGCCGGGATCGACGGGGCCGGGAAAGGAAAGCGCGTTGTAGGCGACCTTCTCGAAGCCGAGCGGGCCGTAATAGGGCGGATCGCCGACGAGGATGACGGCTTCCGAACCCTTGCGTCTTGCCGCCTCCACGGCGATCCGCACCAGCTCCCGGCCGATGCCTATATTCTTATGCGAGGGCCGGACGGCAAGCGGGCCGAGCAGATGGCCTTTTACCGTGCCGGCCAGCACCGGCGTCATGCGCACCGAAGCGATCGTCTCGCCGTCGTCAGCGCAGATGAAGGAGAGCGACAGGTCGTGCGGCCCCTGCTCGCGGATGCGAGCCGCCGCCCGCGTGAAGCGGCCCGGACCGAAGGCTTCTTCGTTGATGTGTTCGATGGCGGCGTCGTGGGACGCGTCTTCGGTGAGGTAGACGAGATCGTGCTTGTACATGATGACAGAAACCGGATGGACAGATTGATGGGTCTCGAACACGCCTTCGGCGTTCGGGAGCATCAGCGTCGTCGCGGGTTTCTGGAAATGAACATCACGCAGGGATCCTAAAATCGTGGGAAGGCCGATAGCAGGAAAAATTTCCGCCGTCCAACGCAAAATGCACACGACGGCACTGGAAACCATGCAGTGCCGGAACGGCGCGACACACTGTTCAACCTTTACCGCCTGCAAAGCCCCGCTATCTCAGCTAAGTTCGCTCCCGACACGCAACCAAAGGAATGAAGATCATGGGAATGCTGGTGGACGGCGTCTGGCATGATGTCTGGTACGACACGGAGGAGAGCAAGGGCCAGTTCAAGCGGCAGCCTTCGCAGTTCCGCAACTGGGTGACATCGGACGGCGAGGCCGGCCCTTCCGGCAGCGGCGGCTTCAAGGCCGAGGCCGGACGTTACCATCTCTATGTCTCGCTTGCCTGCCCCTGGGCGCACCGCACACTGATCTTCCGCAAGCTGAAGAAGCTGGAGGAGCTGATCTCGGTCTCGGTCGTCGATCCGTTGATGCTCGACAACGGCTGGGAATTCAAGGTCGGCGATGGCGCCACCGGTGACCAGCTCTTCGGCGCCACCACCCTCTGGCAGATTTACGTGAAGGCCGATCCGCACTATTCGGGCCGCGTCACCGTTCCCGTCCTCTGGGACAAGAAAACCGGCACGATCGTCAGCAATGAATCCGCCGAGATCATCCGCATGTTCAACAGCGCCTTCGACGAGCTGACCGGCGCAAAGGCCGATTTTTATCCCGAAGATCTCCGCGCCGAAATCGATGCGCTGAACGCCACCGTCTACGACACCGTCAACAACGGCGTCTACAAGGCGGGCTTTGCCACCACCCAGGAAGCCTATGAGGAAAATGTCGGCAAGCTGTTCGAAACGCTCGACATGCTCGACGAACGCTTGGGCAAGGGCCGCTATCTCCTAGGCAACCGGCAGACCGAAGCCGACTGGCGCCTGTTTACGACACTGGTGCGATTCGATCCCGTCTACGTCGGCCATTTCAAATGCAACATCCGCCGGATCGCCGATTACCGCAACCTGCCTGGATATTTGCGCGACCTCTACCAGACCGCGGGCGTTGCCGAAACGGTGAACCTGAAACACATCAAGGAACACTACTACCGTAGCCACAAGACGATCAATCCGACGGGCATCGTTCCCGTCGGCCCGGCGCTCGATCTCGACAGCCCGCATGGCCGTGCTACAGCGCCGCGCGTCTTTTTAGACGCGCAAAGGACGCTGTAGAACTTTAAATTGCTTGCCGCGGCCTAAAAAACTGCGCAGCCCTCACCAGCAGTGGTCGGGCTCCTGCTCGCCACGAAGCTCGGCTAAGCGGCGATGCGTCGCCTCGGTCGTGCCTTCGGGCAGGTTGTCGAGGGAAAAGAAGCCGCTGTCGGAGATCTCCCAATCGGGCGGGCGCGGCGCCGTCTGCTCGACACTCGCCCGGTAGAACACGACATGGTCCCGGCTTGTGGTCGTGGTGTTGAAATAGACCTGAACCAATTGCGGCTTGCCGATGATCCTGAGGTTGCCCTCCTCCCGCAATTCCTTGGCCAGTGCTTCTTCGACCGTCTCGTTGCGCTCCAGTCCGCCGCCCGGCATATGCCAGCCGCCGATATAGCTGTGGCGCACCAGGAAAATCCGCCCCTCCGCATCGAAGCAGGCGGCTCGTACCCCCATCGTCATGCCGCGGGCGAAAGAGAAATAGACATGCAGAAGGCGCAGGGCCGTCCTGATATGAAGAGGCCGCTTTTCTTTATCCACCATCGTTCCGTTTCAGCCCTTCATCGCGCCAGATGTGTTTGATTTGTCAATAAGCTGGTCTATGTCTCGTAGCATGTTCAAGCTCGCGCATATTTCCGACGTCCACCTCGGGCCGCTGCCCCGTCTTTCCATCCAGGAGCTGTTTTCAAAACGCATAACGGGCTTTGTGAACTGGCATCGCAACCGACGCAAGCACCTTTTCGGCAGCACGCTGGATCTGTTGCTCGACGACATCCGCGCCCATCAGGCGGATCATCTGGCCGTCACCGGCGATCTCGTCAATCTGGCGAGCGGCATCGAGATCCGCGCCGCCGCCGCCTGGCTGCGCGCGCTCGGCGATCCCGCCGACACCTCCGTCGTTCCCGGCAATCACGACGCCTATGTGCCCGGTGCCTACGAGAAGTCGATGCGCGCCTGGTACGAGTATGTCCGCGGCGATCTTGCCCCGCCGCAATGGCTGGAAGATCGCCATATTTTTCCTTATCTGCGCATCCGCGGCAAAGTCGCGATCGTCGGCTGCTCGACGGCAGTCGCCACCCCTCCCTTTGCCGCCTCCGGTTTTTTCGGCGCGCGCCAGGCGCGCGACACGGTGAATATGCTGCGGGCGGCCGGCGAAGCCGGCCTCTTCCGGGTCGTCATGATCCATCATCCGCCGATCCGCGGCGCCACCGCCTTCCACAAGCGCATGATCGGCATCCGCCGCTTCGCCGCGGTGATTTCGACCGGCGGCGCCGAGCTCGTGCTGCACGGGCACACGCACCTGAACACGCTGCACTGGCTGCGCGGCCAGGTACAGCCGGTGCCCGTCGTCGGCATCGCCTCGGCCTCGCAAGGACCGGGCAGCATCAAGCCGCCCGCCGCCTACAACCTCTTCTCCATCGACGGCTCTCCCGGCGCCTGGGAGCTCAGCGGCGAGCGCTTCAGCGTCAACCGGTCCGGCGACGCGGTGATGGCGGAAAGCGTTGATATTTTCGCGCGTTAGCGCCGGCTCCGGACTCTTTTATTCGGCACTTGACCCGATCTGAGAGGAGGTCGGGCCATCGCCGCAACAATTGCCGTGGCGGCCGCTTACCCTCTTGGTATTTTTAGCGGTAGGCGTACAATCCGGCCAACTGCATCGCCTCAGAACGGAGCCCCGCCAATGACGTCTTCTTTCCGTCACCTGTCCAGACTTTCGCTCGCCGCCGGCTTTGCCTTCGGCATCGCCACCGCCGCTTTCGCGGTCGGCGGCGGCAACGATGACACCAATCCGCCGCCGAAGACCGAAACGACCAAGACCTGCACCGGCGGCAAGGTCTGGGACAAGGCCAAGAAGGAATGCGTCAATCCGAAGAAGAGCAGCTTCAACGACGACGATCTCTATAAGTTCGCCCGCGAGTTTGCCTATGCCGGTCAGTATGACAACGCCATCACCGTGCTCAACCTCGCCCGCAACCAGAACGACCCGCGCATCCTGAACTATCTCGGCTACGCCAATCGCAAGGCCGGCCGCATGGAGCTCGGCATGTCCTACTACCGCAAGGCGCTGCAGGCGGATGAGAACTACATCCTCGCCCGCTCCTACATGGGTATGGCGCTGGTGGAACAGGGAGACATCCAGGGCGCCCGCGTCCAGCTCGTGGAAATCCGCGATCGCGGCGGCGAAGGCACATGGGCCTATCGCGCTCTGCTGCAAAGCTTGAATGGCTACAAGACATATTGACGCAAGTTTTGTGGTCTACAATACGAAAATCCCTTGAGAAAAGGGGATGAAGACGGCCGGATGCTTGCGAAGTGCAGGAGACTTGTTTCATAAAGCACATGCATCGTCGGCGTCGACAAAGCCGGTTTCGCGCCCGACGGCGAACCCTTCGTCCGCGAAACCATTGTGAATGCTTCTTGGATAAACAATGCGTCAACCCGCAACGACCATCGATCTCCGGCGTGATCTCGTCGGCCTTCTGCCCCGTCTTCGCCGCTTCGCGATCACGCTCGCGGGCGAGGCTGCTCTGGCCGATGAACTCGTCCAGGCCGTCTGTCAGCGTGCCATCGCCAAGGGTCATCAATGGAGCGGTGAAGGCCGGTTGGAAAGCTGGATTTACACGCTTGCCCGCCAGCAATGGACCGACGACAGCCGCAAGCGCAAGCCGAAGGCCTCCCTCCGCGGCAATGTCACCGATATTCGCGAAGCCGCGCGCGAACGCTCGACCGCAGTCGATCCCGACGCCATTCATCACATGATCGCCGATATGCCGGAAGGTCTTTCCAGCATGTTCCTGCTCGTCGACGTCGAAGGCCACAGCTATCAGCAGGCGGCCGACATCATGGGCACGCCGGTGGCAAATGTCGTCTCACAGCTCGCGACCGCAAGGCTGCATTTTGCCGGGCTTGCCGGCACTCACCCGATCCACAGGTACTGAATTGCTCGATCTTAGGAAATTGCCGCTCGAAGCCCAGCTCACCGCCCTTCTCGATGGCGAGGTCTCGCCCGAACAGCGCCACGAACTGGAGCAGCGCCTGGCAACCGACGAGAATGCACGCCGGCTGCACGAGAAGCTTCGCCACGGCGCCGATTTCGGCCGCCGCCGCCTCGACGACATCCTGAAGGAGCCGGTGCCGCTCGCCCTCGTCCGCTCGATCAAGAGCACGCAGCCGCCGAAGACGCCGATCGCCCAGCGCGCCACGCGCCCGCCGGTGAAGCTGGCACCAAGCGGCCCACAGGCGCTGGCCGCCGCCCTCATCCTCTTCGTCATCGGCTGCGGCATCGGCTATTTCGTCGGCGTCAGCCCGGATGCCGACGAGATCGCCACCACGACCTCGACAGCGGCGCCGGCCAATACCAGCGACTGGCTGGGCGACGTCACCGCCTATCAGCGCCTGCTGATCCGTCAGCCCCGCCACCTCGTCGAAGTGCCGGCCTCGCAGGCCGAGGAAATTTCCAGCTGGCTCACGACCGCGATCGGCGTGCCCTTCCGCGTGCCCGATCTCAGCGCCGAATCCTGGACCTTCCAGGGCGCCCGCGTCATTCTCGGCGACAGCCGCCCTGTCGGCCAGCTCGTCTATTCCAACGCCGACGGCGACGTCATCTCCATCTGCTTCCGCAAGGACGCGCAGCCGCCGGAGACCGACGATTTCAAGGAAACGATCAAGGACGAGATCGGCCTCGTGACCTGGCACAATGCCGGCACCTCCTATGTGCTTGCCGGTCCCTCCGCCGAAGCGACGCTCGGCCAGCTCGCCATGAAAATCGCCACGGCGATCTGATCGCCGGCTATCGTATGTGACGAATGTTACCGCCAGCGAAGCTGAGGCGGTACCATGGCAAAATCGACCAGCAGCGCCAGCGGCCCCCTCATCCGCCTGCCGGCACCTTCTCCCCGCTGGGGAGAAGAGACTCGCGGCGACGTCTCGACTCCTCTTCTCCCCAGCGGGGAGAAGGCGGATGAGGGGGCCGCTGGCGCTGATAGAAGCGAATGCCCGAAGCATCGGCGACGGGCAATGATCAAAGCACCAAGATTACTTCACCAATTAATCAGGCCTTGCCGGCCTTCACCTCGAGCACCCGGTTGGCGGCCGAGACGATCGCTTCCAGCGAGGCCGCGACAATGTTGGTATTGATGCCGGCGCCGAAGAGCTTGCCGCCTGGATAGGAGGTCTCGACATAGGAGATCGCCGCCGCGTTCGAGCCGTGCTGCAGCGAATGCTCGGAATAGTCCTCCACCGACATCTCGATGCCGAGATAATGCGACAGCGCGTTGATGAAGCCGTCGATCGGGCCGTTGCCGCGCCCTTCGATGCGCTTGATCTCGCCATTGTCGGTAATTTCGGCCGCCACGATCCGTTGGCCCTTGTGCTCGGTATCGGGATAGGTGTGGTGGTCGACGAACTTGAGGCGCCCATCGGGCTGCGTCACGTAGCGCTCGATGAAACGGTCGTAGATCCGCTTTGAAGGAAGCTCCTTGCCCTCGACGTCGGTAATGCGCTGGATATCCTCGCGGAATTCCACCTGCAGGTTGCGCGGCAGGTTCAGCCCGTAATCCTGCTGCAGGATATAGGCGATGCCGCCCTTGCCGGACTGCGAGTTGATGCGGATGATCGCCTCGTAGGAACGGCCGACGTCACGCGGATCGATCGGCAGATACGGCACTTCCCAGACGGGATGGTTGGCGACCTGCGCCGCCTTCATACCCTTGTTGATCGCATCCTGATGCGAACCGGAGAAAGCCGTATAGACCAGCTCGCCGACGTAAGGATGACGTTCGCCGATCGCCATCTGGTTGGAATATTCGAACACTTCCTTGATGCGCTCGATATTGGAGCAGTCGATCTCGGGATCGACGCCTTGCGTGAACATGTTCAGCGCCATCGTCACCATGTCGACATTGCCGGTGCGCTCGCCATTGCCGAAGAGCGTGCCTTCGACACGGTCGGCGCCTGCCAGCAAGGCCAGTTCGGCAGCGGCGATGCCGGTGCCGCGGTCGTTATGCGGGTGCAGCGAGATGATCAGGTTTTCGCGATTGTCGAGATTGCGGCACATCCACTCGATCTGGTCGGCATAGACGTTCGGCGTCGCCATCTCGACGGTGGACGGCAGGTTGATGATCAGCTTGTTATCGGGCGTCGGCTTGACCACCTCGATGACGCCGTTGCAGATTTCCAGCGCCACTTCGAGTTCCGTGCCGGTAAAGCTCTCGGGCGAATATTCGAAACGGTAGCCGCCGCCTGCCTTGACGGCCATGTCGGTTATCATCTTGGCGGCATCGACGGCGATCTGCTTGATGCCCTGCACATCCTTGGCGAAGACGACGCGGCGCTGCAGCTCGCTGGTCGAGTTGTAGAAATGCACGATCGGCCGGTTTGCGCCTTCCAGTGCTTCGAAGGTGCGGGTGATCAGTTCCGGGCGGCATTGCACCAGCACCTGCAGCGAGACGTCGGCGGGCACGTTGCCCTCTTCCACGCACCAGCGGGCGAAATCGAAATCGGTCTGCGAAGCCGAGGGGAAACCGATCTCGATTTCCTTGAAGCCCATCTCCAGCAGCAGCTGGAACATGCGCGCCTTGCGGTCGTGGCCCATCGGGTCGACCAGTGCCTGGTTGCCGTCGCGCAGGTCGACCGAGCACCAGACCGGCGCCTTGGTGATGGTCTTCGTCGGCCAGGTGCGGTCGGGAATGTTCACCTGCGGATAGGCCCGGTATTTCACCGCAGCGTCAGGCATGCCTTTGGCGGAGGCCGTTTTTCCCTCGGAGAATTGCGTCTTTGCATTCATCATATCGTCTCCTCGTCCCGGCATTTGCCCCGCTCTTAGCCGATCGTGTCAGGCTTGGCGATAAACAAATGCGGACCTTTGTCGGTCATTAGGTCAATTTTGAAAGTGAGTCGCGAGGAGCGATGGCCGGGCGGGCTTTCGGCCGCCGGGCGCTCCTCAAAGGACCCGGCAACCGCGCGTAAGGCCGAGGAGAAGAAGCGAGGTCAGGGCGCGCGAGACGTCACGCAGGGCGATGCGGCCGCGTGCAATCGTGTCGGAAATTCTGGCGCCTGTGGTCTTCATGGCCGCGCTTATAGCCTTGGGCGGTGAAACTGGCAAGCCCTTGCCCGGCCTTTTGGCCGCCGACGGCGCAAACGACACTCCGCTACCGCGGCTGGCCTCGGTCTTTCCAAACACTCACCAGCCGCGACAGCGCCAGCATCAGCCCGCCGGCGATCAGCCCCCAGAAAGCGCCGGAAATGCCGCCGAAGGAAACGCCTGAGGCGGTGACGAGGAAGGTGATCGCCGCCGCCTCGCGCGACTCCGGCCCCTGGAAGGCCGACATCGCCGAGGAGGAGAAAGCCCCGACCAGTGCCAGCCCGGCCACCGCCTCGATCAGGATGGGTGGCGCAAGCGCGACGAAAGCCGTCACCGCGCCGGCGAGCAACCCGAGGATGACATAACCGACGCCGGCGATCAGCGCGGCCCAATAGCGCCTCTTCGGATCGGCGTGGGCATCCTGCCCGGCGCACATCGCCGCGGTGATGGCCGCCAGATTGACGGCGTGGCCGCCGAACGGCGCCGACAGCAGCGAGAAGAAACCCGTGACGGCAAACAGCGGACCGGGCTTCGGATCGTAGTGATTGACCTTCAGGACGGCGATACCCGGAATGTTCTGCGAGGCCATGGTGACGATGAACAGCGGCAATGCGATCGAGACGAGGCCGGCAAGATTGAACACCGGCCGGATGATTTCCGCCGCGGGCACCAGCGATTGTTCGAGCGAACCGAGCGCACCATCAGGAATATCGACGCCGAAGGTGAGCACCAGCACGAAGGCTGCGAGTGCCGCCGGTACCGCCCAGAGCCGCTTGAAGGCGCCGACGACGATCCAGGCGACGACGATCGGCAGGCCGAGGAACGGGTTGAAGCCGATCGCCTTCACCGGCGCGAAGCAGAGGCCGATCAGCACGCCGGAGAGCATCGCATTGGCAAGCGGTGCGGGAATGGCGGCGACCGCCCGGCCAAGCGGCTTGAACAGGCCGGCGACGACTATCAGCGCGCCGCAGATCAGGAATGCGCCGACCGCCGCATTGAAGCCGCCCTCGATCGGCCCGGTGCTGGCCAGCAGCGCCGCGCCCGGCGTCGACCAGGCGATGCTGATCGGCAATCGTGTGGCGGCACAGAGCACGATCGCGCAGACGCCCATGGAGATCGACAAGGCCATCAGCCCCGAAGCTGCCTGCGCATCCGTAGCACCGACCGCCTCGAGCCCGTGCAGCACGACGGCAAACGAGCTGGCGGAACCGACGAAGGCGGTCAGCAGCCCCATGAACAGGGCCTGGACGGAAAAATCTTTGAGCATGGCGGGACTCGCGATCTGCGGGAATGGCGCATGGAGCATGACGGTTGCGGCAGGCGCAAGTCCGAATTCAGCCCTTTCCGTTCAGTCCCCGCCGATAGGCCCTATCTCCGTTCAAGCATCGCCAAAAACAAACCGCCCTCGCCTGCGATCTGCAGGGCGAGGGCGGTTTTTTAGCAGCGTTGAACGAGAGAACTCAGATATCGGCCTGTGACGTCACGATCCGCGAGACGAGGCCATAGTCCTTCGCCTCTTCGGCCGACAGCCAGTAGTCGCGATCCGTATCCCTGGCGATCTTTTCGAGCGGCTGGCCGGTGGCCGCCGCCATGATCTTGTTCAGGCGCTCGTTCATCTTGATGATTTCGCGTGCCTGGATCTCGATGTCCGATGCCATGCCGCGCGTGCCGCCCGAGGGCTGGTGCAGCAGGAAGCGGGTGTTCGGCAGGCACAGGCGCTGCTCCTTCGGAGCGGCGACATAGATCAGCGCACCGGCGGAGGCGACCCAGCCCGTGCCGATCATCCAGACTTTCGGCTTGATGAACTTGATCATGTCATGGATGGAATCGCCGGACTCGACGTGGCCGCCGGGCGAGTTCACATAGATGCGGATGTCCTCGTCGCTGGCCGCGGCAAGCGCCACGAGCTGCGAGCAGACCTTCTGCGCCAATTCCTGATTGATCGGTCCGTAGATGAAGATCGAACGCGACTTGAAAAGATTCGCCTCCGTTTCCTTGCCGAGCGGCAGTTCCTTCGTCTTGTCGTCCTGGTCTTCGTCGTTCATTCGAACCTCTTGGAGATGAATTCGGCTTCCCCGCACATAGTGCGACTCAATGCCTAAAACAATGCGGGAAAAACACAAGGCATCGAAGCGATGGAGATATCCTTAAGAAGCCGCGCACCGTTCTGCAAGCCTTACTGAAATGTAACGGTGAAAGGCTTTGAAAAGCCTGAATCGGTTCCTACCTCAACCTCACGCAGCGATAGCTGCACCGAAAAATCGTGGAGCGCCTTACGCGTCCGGTCGGATACGGGAGCGCTCCGGACCAACAGGAGGCAGGACATGTCACCCGAAGAACGCCAATTGCTGACCGCCCTCTTCGACCGCGTGCGCACCGCAGCGGCCCAGCCGCGCGACCGCGACGCCGAGACCCTGATCGATCAGGCGACGCGCGAACAGCCCTCCGCCACCTATTACCTCGCCCAGGCCGTCATCGTTCAGGAAAAGGGGCTGGAGGCGGCCGCCAACCATATCAAGGAACTCGAGGAGCATGTCCGTCAGCTGGAAGCCGGCGCGAGCGAACACCGGCAAGCCGAACAAGGCGGCGGCTTCCTGAGCTCGATCTTCGGCAACACCCAGACGCAGCAGCCTGCACCCGTTCCCTCCAATCCCGGTCCCTGGGGCCAGTCCCGCGCCTATGACGATTCGCGCGGTTACGACCGCGATGGCCGCCAGCCGCAGCAGCAGCCGACAGGCCCCTGGAGCCAGCAGGCCTCTGCGCCATCGGCCGGCGGCAGCTTCCTGCGCGGCGCGCTCGGCACGGCAGCCGGCGTTGCCGGCGGCATGCTGCTTGCCAATTCGCTGAGCGGCATCTTCGGCAATCACATGTCCTCGCTCGGCTGGGGCTCGCCCTTCGGCGCCAACCCCTTCGGTAATGCAAGCGCGCCCACCGAGGAAACCGTCATCAACAACTATTACGGCAATGACGACACCCGCCAGGCGTCGGACAACGCTGCCGATGACAACGGCGATGCCAATGTGCAGCAGGCCGATTACGACGACGGCGATGATTACAGCGATGACTCGTCCGACGTTACCGATGTTTGAGAACCAGCGCTGAAGCCTTCGGCCAGCGGTCGGACAAGGGACACCCGGTTGCCGCACCCTCGCCCGGCCCTTCGCTTAAGCTCAGGGCGTTCGCTGCTGCAATCGATTCACTGGATCGATTGCTCGGGCTGCGCCCGACCGCGGCTCACCCACGCCCGCGATAGGTGGCGACGCCCTGCTCCGGCAGCCACACGCCTTCCGGCGGCTTGCCCGTCTGCCAGAACACGTCGATCGGGATGCCGCCGCGCGGATACCAGTAGGCGCCGATCCTGAGCCACTTGGGATCGAGCAGCTCGACGATGCGCTTGGCGATGTAGATCGAGCAATCCTCGTGGAAAGCGCCATGGTTGCGGAAAGAATGCAGGAAGAGCTTCAGCGACTTCGATTCCACCAGCCATTCGCCCGGAATGTAATCGATGACGATATGGGCGAAATCCGGCTGCCCGGTCATCGGGCAGAGCGAGGTGAACTCCGGCGCGGTGAAGCGCACGACATAATCGGTGCCGGCATGGTTGGACGGCACTTTTTCAAGCACCGCCGCCTCCGGCGATTGCGCGGTTTCGGTTTGCTGGCCCAGCATCGATAGGCTGGAGGTATCGGTATTCGGCATCATGCCTCCTTGACGACTTTGACGCGGATGCCATGGGCCTTTTCGCCCTCCGGCTCCACGTGAATGGCTATTTTGGCGCCCTCGTGCACCGCACTGATGGCATCCTCAAGGCGGTCGCATATATCATGCGCCTGACGCACGGACATAGTGCCGGGCACCACCATATGAAAATCGATGAAAGTGACAGCGCCCGCCCGCCTGGTCTTCAGGTCGTGCACACCGATCGAGCCCGCTGCATGGGTGGCGATTGCCTGCTTGATCGCCTCCTCATCCAGCGGATCGACGGCCTGGTCCATCAGCCCGCCGATCGATTGCGAGATCACTTTCCAGCCCTGATAGAGGATGTTGACGGCAACCAAGATGGCAAGCACGGGATCGAAAATCGCATAGCCCGTCGCCAGCGCCAGCAGCAGGCCGACGAGCACACCGGCGGAGGTCACCACATCGGACATGATATGCTGCCCGTCAGCGGCAAGTGCGGCCGAGCGGTGTTTGCGCCCGGTCCGGATCAACAGCCGCGCCCAGACCGCATTGATGACGCCGGCTGCGACATTGATCGCAAGGCCGAGCGCCGGCGCATCGAGCATGCGCGGCTCGGCGAGGTAACCGACAGCCTCGTTGACGATCAGGAGTGCGGCGACGACGATCAGCACGCCTTCGGTGACCGCGGACAGATATTCCGCCTTGTGATGGCCGAAAGGATGGTCGTGATCGGCCGGCTTCTGCGCATAGCGAATGACGAAAAAGGCGATGAAGGCGGCAACGACGTTGACCGTTGATTCGAGCCCGTCCGACAGCAGCGCCACCGATCCGGTGACCCACCAGGCCACCATCTTCAGGCCCATGACGCCGAGCGACAGCGGAATCCCCCACATTGCCAGCGTCCGAACCGTAAGATCGCCGTTGTCACTCATATCGTCCTCCTGCGGTTGCGAATGAATTGCAGGGTCCAAGCCATTGAAATGCAAAACCGCCCACGCGAATGTCGCGCAGGCGGTCCAGTTAAGGGTGATATGGGCGATGAAGCAGGATTTGTCAAAGACAATGACACTTCCTTCACAGCTGCTGCAGCCCGCAACTGGAAAGCAGCGGCGGCAAACGTTCGCGATCGCGCTGCGGCGCTCAGTGAGCCGGGTCTGAGAGGACAGGCTGCGGCCAGCGCAGAAGAGCGGCCTGCCCTTCCGGCGTCAGCGCGTAGACGCCCTTCTCCTTGCGCTCGAACCATCCGTAGACATTGTCGAGCAGGATCCGGCCTGCATTGGGCGTAAGCGCCTTCATCTCCCGCGGCCGCGCCACGCCCTTATCGAGCGCCGCTGCGCAGAGCAGCGCCTGTTGGCGATAGGCGGTCATGATCGGCGCACGTGAGCCGCCGCCGACGGCGGGATCGCCGCGACGGCGCTGGTGCTCCTTGACAAGGCGCGTGCGCCGCTTCGGATTGGTGCGCGGCATCGGCGAGACGGAACTGACGATGATGCTGACCTCGCCGCCGTCGGAAACGCCGAGCATGCCGATGCCCAGCCGCCGGCAGAGGTCGCGGTAGCGCCTGTCGGCCTCCCGCCCGCGTCCCTTGGCCGAAACGCGCGCCGCGATCCAGACTTCATCGCTCATGGCCGCCCGGTCGACCGCCTGGAGAAGGAGCTCAAGGTTGAAGGAGAGTTTCAGTTCGCAGACCACCACGACCGGCGGCTCGCCATCGCTCAAGCCGACGAGATCGCATTTTCCGACCTCACCCTTCACGACATAACCGGCCGCCTCCAGGAAGGCTTTGACGGGCAGGTAAAGCGACGTCTCCATGGCAGAACGATGCCTCAGGCGGCGTTGAGATCGGCAATCTCGCCATAGCGCGCCAGCAGCCGCGGCGAGGACATATCGCCGGTTTCCTCGTCGACGATCACAGCATAGGCCGCCACGCCGACGAAACGCGCAGCCATCGCCGAGGCGATCTTTTCCGCGCTGACGGAGTTGGATGCCTGGCGCATTTCACCGGGCACGAGATTGCCGCGGTTCTTGCGGTAAGGGAGAACGATGAACTTTTCAGCATTGGCCACGGCAACGGGCTCCGGTTGATCGTTCCTGAAATGTTCTGATTTGACTGATAAAGTCAACCGAACTTTTCGGCAGACGCCCGCCCTTCCCGCAAAAGCAGGAAGGGCGAAGGAATTGCGCTCAGGCAGCCTTCGTCTTCGCCTTGCGGGCCAGATGCGCCACGACATTTTCGATCATCCGCATGCCGGCATCGCCGCCGAGCGTCATGATCGATTCCGGGTGGAACTGCACCGCGGCGATCGGCTCCTTGGCGTGCTCGATGCCCATGATCGTGCCGTCCTCGCTTTCCGCCGTGATGATGAACTCGCGCGGCAGCGTCGAGGGATCGGCGAAGATCGAGTGATAGCGGCCGACCGTCACTTCCCTGGAAAGGCCGGAGAAGACGATGCCCGGCTCCAGCACGCGGATGCGCGAGGGCTTGCCGTGCATCGGCAGCGCCAGATGGCGCAACTCCCCGCCATAGGCTTCGGCGAGCGCCTGCAGGCCGAGGCAGACGCCGAAGATCGGCAGGTTCCGCGCCCGGGCCTTCTTGATCGTCGCCTTGCAATCGAAATCCTTGGGCGTTCCGGGTCCCGGCGACAGCACGACGAGATCCGGGTTCAGCCGGTCGAAGATTTCCTCCGGCACCGGCGTGCGCACCGTCGAAACGGTCGCCCCCGTCTGGCGGAAATAATTGGCAAGCGTGTGGACGAAGCTGTCCTCATGGTCGACGAGCAGGATGCTGACGCCCTTGCCGACGCTTGCGACATCGCGCTGGGTCTTGCCGGAATTGCCGGTCTTGGCGTCGCGGATGGCGGAAAGCATGGCAGAGGCCTTCAGTTCTGTTTCGGCTTCTTCTTCGTGCGGATCGGAATCGTTGAGCAGCGTCGCACCGGCGCGCACCTCGGCGATACCGTCCTTGATGCGCACGGTGCGCAGCGTCAGGCCGGTGTTCATGTCGCCGTTGAAGCCGACCATGCCGATCGCCCCACCATACCATGCGCGCGGGCTTTTTTCACGGCTCTCGATGAAGCGCATCGCCCAGAGCTTCGGGGCGCCGGTGACGGTGACGGCCCAGGCGTGGCTGAGGAAACCATCGAAGGCGTCCATGTCGTCGCGCAGTCGCCCCTCGATATGATCGACCGTGTGGATGAGGCGCGAATACATCTCGATCTGCCGGCGGCCGATCACCTTGACCGAGCCAGGCTCGCAGACGCGGCTCTTGTCGTTGCGGTCGACATCGGAGCACATGGTCAGCTCCGACTCGTCCTTCTTCGAATTCAAGAGCTTCAATATCTGCTCGCTGTCGGCGATCGGGTCGTCACCGCGCTTGATCGTGCCCGAGATCGGGCAGGTCTCGATCCGCCGGCCGGAAACGCGCACGAACATCTCGGGCGAGGCGCCGACCAGATATTCCTGATGGCCGAGATTGATGAAAAAGGAATAGGGCGACGGATTGATCGCCTTCAGCCGCTTGGAAATGTCGGAAGGCTTGCTTTCGCAGCGCTCCATGAATTTCTGCCCGGGCACGACTTCGAAGAGGTCGCCCTTGCGGAAACTTTCCTTCGCCTTGACGACGAGCTCGGCATATTCGCCCGGCCGGTGATCGCTCTTCGGGGGAATGGCATCCGTGTGCTTGAAAGGCTCCGGCGCGATATCTTGAGCCTTGCCGTCCGTCGTGACGCCGCCCTTTTCGAAATCGTAACGGTCGATCCAGGCCTTGGCGGCGTAGTTGTCGACGACGAGAATCTCGTCGGGCAGGTAAAGCACCATGTCGCGCTGGTCGGAGGGCCGCGTCAGCTTCAGCTCGATCGCGTCGAACTGGAAGGCGATGTCGTAGCCGAAGGCGCCGTAAAGCCCGAGGCTCGCATCCGCCTGCGAATAGAACAGATCGGTGACGGCGCGCAGCACGGTGAAGACCGTCGGCATCTTCGAACGCTCTTCCTCGGTGAACACCCGGTCCGGTGCCTTGACCGACAGGTCGAGACGGCGCGCCGAGGAAGCCCCGAGCACGAGGTCGGGCACCGTTTTCAACCGCTCGGTCACGAAGCCGAGCAGCACCTCGCCACGTTCGTTATAGGCTTCGATCCAGACGTTGCGCCCGAAGGAGGAGATGCCGAGCGGCGGATCGACGACGGCGGTATCCCAGCGTGTATAACGTCCAGGATATTCGTAGTTCGACGAGAACACCGCGCCGCGGCGCTCGTCGAGCTTGTCGATATAAGAAGAGACCGCGTCGCCGTAGGGGATCGCCCGCCGCTGCCGCGTGACTGATATGCCGCCCTTGGTCTCGTAGATTTCCGCACCATCATCCCGCAGGATCGTTACCATAGTTTCACTCCGTTATCGGGGCCCGGACGACAGGCGGCGATAAAACAAAAAAGCCGCCTCGAAGTTTCGGGCGGCTCACTCGTCGTCGTCTTTGGACACGATTGGTCGAGGCCGCCTCAGCGAGCCCACCACCAAACAGCAATGTTCAAGGACTTGATCATGGAAAAATTGTTAGCCTGAGATCAGCCGCCGCGCAAGAGGCGATTGCGCGAATGAAAGGGGCGGCCCGAAAGCCGCCCCTGCCCCCAGCCTTGAAGGCATGGCCGACTCAGAAGGTCTTGGTGAGCGAGACCTTGAAGGTACGGCCAGGCTCTGAATACCACTCCCGCGGCTGCGACGCCGTCGCCGAGCTGAGATTGACGTCGCGCACGGCGAGCGCGTTGTAGTGCTCCTGGTCGAAGATGTTGTAGACACCCGCTTGAACGCGCAGCCCCGGCAGCTGTTCCGGCGTCCACCAACCGGTCAGGTCGACGATGGCATAGCCGGGCGCATCGAAGGTCGTGTCGGCGGTGTTGGTGATTGGTGTATCGAGGTGGTCGGTCAGCATACCGGCTGAAAGCGTCGAGGAAAGATCGAAGCCGAAGGTCTCATTGCTCCAGCCACCGCCGACGATCGCCTTGAACGGCGCCACCGAGCGCAGGCGCTGGGTGGTCTCTTCGTTCCTGCCATAGGCATAGGCAAGCGAAGTATGCAGATTGATACCGTTGCTGAAGGTCTTTGCTGCACTGACTTCAATGCCGGAGATCGTGGCTGCAGCCACGTTCGTGTAATTGAACTCAGTAAAGCCGGTCGAGTCGACGCTCGTCACCGTCTCGATGAAGTTCTGATAACGGGTATGGAAAGCCGCGACCCTGCCGGTAAAATCGCCCGTGTCGAAATTGGCGCCGACTTCGATGCCGCGACCGATTTCCGGTTCCAGATCAGGATTGCCGAGCTGGGCGTAGCGGCTGGTGGGGTTGTAGAAGCGGCTGTAGAGTTCATCGACGGTTGGCGCGCGGAAGCCGACCGCCAATTGCATGTAGAGCTCTACATCAGGCGTCAGGTCGTATGTTGCAAGGATCTTCGGCGACAGGGCGGCTTCCGTCCGGTTGCGAAGATCGCCGAAACGAGTAAGGCCGGTATTATTGGCAAAATCGCCGCCGGTCGAGGGATTGTAGTTGAACCAGTCGAAGCGGAAACCGGGTGTCAGCGTGAAGCCGGTATTGCCGATTTCGATCTTGTCTTCGACAACAAGACCAAGGTTTTGGCTGTCGACATCGGGCACTTCCGCCTGGTTGTTCAATGCCGGGCATGTTGTCGATGTGGGGCAAAGAGCCCAGCTATATTGGCTCCAGCTGGAGACGCCGACATCGAGACCGACGCGCATGGAGTGGTTGAGACCGGAATATTCGAAATCCTTCGTCGCGGTGCCGCTGAAGCCCCAGGTTTCGTTTTCGATCTCGTTGTTACGGCCATAGGCCACGTTGGCGGTCGTGCGGCCCTTGCTGCCCGCTTCTTTCTTCAAATCCAGCCAATAAAGCGTGGCGCGCGCACTGCTGAAGAAGGCGTCGGAGGACTGCGCTTCATAATCGTAATCGAGCGACACGCGATCGCGGTCGCGCAGTTCGCGACCGTCATAATTGTCGATCATGAAGTTACGAGGGCTGGTGCCCCCCTGAAGTTGGCGCAGGTCGGTTTTTAGATCCCGGCGGAACCGTTCCGCTGTCAAGCCGATGCGATGGCCGCCTTCCAACTCCTGGCGCAGTTTGAAGAGCAGGTTGTTCTGATCGAAGTCAGCCGGATTCGCCTCGGTGCGAAGAGCACCGTAGCTGTCGTTGTCGCCCATATTGTCGCGTTCATGGCCTTTGCGGTAGCCGCCCTGGAACAGGATCGAGGTACCGCCGATCTTCTTGGCAGCGGCGGCTGAGCCGGAAAGGCTCCTGTCTTCGCTGTCATAGGTTGACTTGACGATCGCGCCCCAATCGCGGCCTTCAGGAATGAGATCCTCAGGCTCCAAGGTATTGAGAACAATGGCGCCGCCGAGCATGCCCGAACCGCCCTTGCTCGAATCCGCGCCGCGCACGATATCGAGCGAGGACAATGAGTCGAAATCGAAGGTGTCGCCGCCGCCATTGGCGTTGGCAGGCGCAAAAGCACCCTGGCGCGAGCTGTTCGAAATATAAGGGATCGGAATGCCGTCGATGGTGGTCAGGATGCGAGCACCGGAAAGGCCGCGCAGGTTGAAGCCTGCGTCGCCCCGCGAATAGTTCACGCCCGCATCGACGCTGCGGCCGATATCGTCGAAATTGGTGACCTGCTTCTCTTCCAGTTGCTTCTGGGTGATCTCCGTCGCCAGCGGCGTATCGGCGACGCTGCCCGGCGCCACGCGCTTGCCCTTGACGACGATCTTCTGCAGGACGGTGCTGTCATCCGTCGTCGCTTGCGGCGTGGTTGCCGCAGCGCTTTGCGCGAAAGACTGCGAAACAGGAAGAACAACTGCGGCTGCCGTGCAGACCAATAGAACCGAGCGCCAATACCGGACGATCATAACCTACCCTCTCATGATGATTACCGGGCTGGCTGGTCGTGGCGCGTCGAACGCTCGAGGGGCTGGCTGGGCTTTTGCGGATGAAGACGATGCAGAATTCCGCCTTCTTTTTGCCGCATAAAAAACATGAGGAGTTCTGTCAACATATGCCGGGAAATTATGTTGAATAAATCTATCAAGTTTTAACGATCTTTCCTGACGTTGCGCAATTGCAACGAAAACCGCCATAATGCGTTACCCCTACGCGATCGACATGACGGAAACGGATGCGTTGAGAAAACTTTCGATACTGGCGATCCTTCTCGCCGCAGCCACCTTTCTTGCCGGTGCCCGCCTGCCCCCGCACGGCCCCTTACCCCAACCTCGACCGGATAGCGTCGATACGACGAGCCCTGCCCCGCTGCCTGACAAGGTTGAACCGCCGGCACCGGATGATGTGCCCGCACCTCAGCCAAAGCCTGATGCGAAGCAGCCGGAGACACCGGCGCCAGACCAGCCGCCGGCGCCGCAAACCGAACCAGGAAAGCCCGAACCGGCAAAACCCGAACAGCCAAAGCCCGCGCCGGCAGAACCGATGCAGGGCCCGCCGCTGCCGCCGGGCAAAGGCCCGCAGACGCCGGAGGAGGACAACAAGCCACCCGCCGAGCAGACGCTCGAAGAGCAGCATCTGACGATCGAACCCGAAAGCGATGCCGAGCACGCGGAATGCAGCGCTGCGCTCAAGGCCTTGGGCGTCGTCTTCAAGGACGCGCCGCGCATCGACGACGGCAACGGCTGCGGCATCGACAAGCCGATCATCGTTTCCGAAGCCCTGCCCGGCATCACGCTGAAGCCGGAGGCGACGATCCGCTGCCCGGCCGCTCTCGCCCTTGCCCGCTGGATGAAGGAGAGCGTCATTCCGGCAGCCTCCGCCGCCCTGCCGGAGCAGGGCCGCCTCATGACGGTCAATCAGGCAACGTCCTATATGTGCCGTCTGCGCAACGGCGCCGGAACGGGCAAGATCTCCGAACATGCCCGCGGCAATGCCATCGATATTGCAAGCTTCCATTTCGAAAAAGGCGAAGATGTCGCGGTCCGCTCCCGCCGCGAGGACCCGACGCTGACCGGCGCCTTCCAGCGCACCGTCAGCGCCGCCGGCTGCCTCTATTTCACCACCGTCCTCGACCCCGAAAGCGATGCCGCCCACGAAACCCATTTCCACCTCGACGTGATCGAGAGAAAGGGCAGCTATCGCTACTGCCACTGATCATTCAGGGGCTGCGATCCTCGCTTGAATCGTGCAGCGAAATAACCAAATAGAAGCTGCAAATGGGTGGGGTGGGGCAGCGGCAAATGAAGATCATAGCGAACGTCATACTGGTTTTCCTGATCGTCGCTGTCGGCTTCATCTTTACTGGTGAATTGCATTGGCTCCTTGCCATCGGAACGCTGTTCCTCGGGGCGCTGCAAAGCCTTTTCATCTGGCTGTTTATCGATCCGGACTTCGAAAAGCGCCGCGAGCGCCGCCTGCTCGAGCGCTTCGGTAAACCGTCACCGGATCAGAACAAGCCCTCGATATAACCCTGATCGTTCAGGAAAATCCGCTCCGCCGACGGCGATTTCGGCAAGCCGGGCATCGTCATGATCTCGCCGGTGATGGCGACGACGAAGCCGGCGCCCGCCGAAAGCCGCACCTCGCGCACGGTGACGATGTGGCCTTCCGGCGCGCCGCGCAGGTTCGGATCGATGGAGAAGGAATATTGCGTCTTCGCCATACAGACCGGCAGCTTGCCGTAGCCCTGCTCCTCCCATGTCTGCAACTGGTCGCGCACCGCCTTGTCGGCCGTCACCTCGCCGGCATGGTAGATCTTCGAGGCGACGATCTCGATCTTCTCGAACAGCGAAATGTCGTCGCCGTAGAGCGGCTGGAATTTCGCCTGGCCCGATTCGGCCAGTTCCACCACCTTGTGCGCCAGTTCCTCGATGCCGGCCGAGCCCAGCGCCCAGTGGCGGCAAAGGATCGCCTCGGCGCCGAGCCGCGACACAAATTCCTTCACCGCCGCGATCTCGGCGTCGGTATCGGAGACGAAATGGTTGATCGCCACGACGACCGGCACGCCGAAGCGGCGCACATTGGCGACATGCCGGCCAAGATTGGCGCAGCCCTTCTTCAGCGCCGCGACATCCTCCGTGCCGAGATCTTCCTTCTTCACCCCGCCATTCATCTTCAGCGCCCGGACGGTCGCGACGATGACCGCCGCATCCGGCTTCAGCCCTGCCTTGCGGCACTTGATGTCGAAAAACTTCTCGGCGCCGAGATCGGCCCCGAAACCCGCTTCCGTCACCACATAGTCGCCGAGCTTCAGCGCCGTCTTCGTCGCCGTCACCGAATTGCAGCCATGGGCGATGTTGGCGAAGGGCCCGCCATGCACGAAGGCCGGATTATTCTCCAGCGTCTGCACGAGGTTCGGCTGCATCGCATCTTTCAGGAGCACCGCCATGGCGCCGTCGGCTTTCAGGTCGCGCGCATGCACCGGCGTCCTGTCGAAGCGATAGCCGATGATGATATCGCCGAGCCGCCGTTCCAGATCCTTGAGATCGATGGCAAGGCAGAGGATCGCCATCACTTCGGAGGCGACGGTGATGTCGAACCCGCCCTGGCGCGGGAAGCCGTTGGCAACGCCGCCGAGCGAGGAGACCATGCTTCTGAGCGCCCGGTCGTTCATATCCATGACCCGCCGCCAGGTGATGCGGCGGATATCGATATTCTCTTCGTTGCCCCAGTAAATGTGATTGTCGATCATCGCCGCCAAGAGATTGTGCGCCGAGGTGATCGCATGAAAATCGCCGGTGAAATGCAGGTTGATGTCTTCCATCGGCACGACCTGCGCATAACCGCCGCCGGCCGCTCCGCCCTTGACGCCGAAGCAGGGGCCAAGCGAGGCCTCGCGGATGCAGACGATGGCTTTCCTACCGATCCGGTTCAGCCCGTCGCCGAGCCCGACGGTGGTCGTCGTCTTGCCCTCGCCCGCCGGCGTCGGGTTGATCGCGGTGACGAGAATCAGCCTGCCGTCCTTCTTGCCCGCTTGCCCGGCGATGAACTCGGCGCTGACCTTTGCCTTGTCGTGACCGTAGGGGACGAGATGCTCGACCGGAATGCCGAGCTTCGCCCCGATTTCGAAGATCGGCTTTTTGGCGGCAGCACGCGCGATTTCGATATCGGATTTGATCCCTGGCATGGATGTTCCCCGTCCCTGCCTTCCGCGGGCGCGGAGGCGTTGCTCTCTCCTCATGGGGATAGCGAAATATCGGTGAGGTGTGAATAGTGCTGCGCCTTGCGGCCGCCACGCTGGATGTTTATGTGGCGATCAACGATCGCGATTTCCCCGAGGTGAAGACATGAAAGCACTGGAACTCATCATCGAGCGCATCATCCTGTCGAGCCGCTGGATCCTCGTCGCCTTCTATATCGGCCTGGTCGCAGCGCTCGCCGTCTATGCCGTTTCCTTCGGCTACAAGCTTCTGAAGATCGCCGCCGGCGTCTTCGCCCTCGACGAGGCGGAGATGATCCTTGCCATGCTCAGCCTGATCGATGCGGCCCTCGTCGCAAGCCTGATCGTCATGGTGATGATCTCCGGTTATGAAAATTTCGTCAGCCGCTTCGATGAAGCCAGCGAAGCCGACAACGAAGTCTCCTTTCTCGGCAAGCTCGATTCGGGCAGCCTGAAGATCAAGGTCGCCTCCTCGATCGTCGCCATCTCCTCCATCCATCTGCTGCAGGTCTTCCTCAACGCCGACAAATATGCGGATGGCAAGATCATGTGGCTGACCTTCATGCACCTCGCCTTCGTCGCCTCCGCCGTCATGCTCGGCTTCCTGGAGAAGCTGATGAGCGCGACGGCGAAGAATGATTTGAAGGATAAGGGTTAGAGAAGGGAAGAGAGGCGCTTCGAAAGCGGGAACGACGAGTTACTCTCTTTCGCATTCCGATATCAATTTAGCGAAGCGGCAGCAGGAGCGATCCCTGCCTCAGCTTTTCTGGGGCATCGAAGACTTTCCTTGGCGTCGGGTCCGCACAGGTGAGAACCGGGTTCGTCACCATAAGGAATGATACCGTTGATGATGCCGAGCTCGAGCGCCTGAGAACGAGGTATGGTCTTTCGCTCGATCGATGTCGCGAGCATCATCGTCTCGAATGCGCCGGCATTGACGCCCATCTCGTCGAAATAGGCGAAGAATTTTGGATATTCAGCCGTCGTGGGTCTGACGAGGCCGATATCGGAATATCCGACGAGCCGCGGCGTTCCGCTCATCAAGACGAGAGTGCAGGTCGAAAGGCAGTATGCACCGCCGGCAGAGACCTCGCCCTTGGTCGGCCCGCTTTTGGCCATGCTCGCCTTGCAACGCGGATCCAGCGTCGGGCAGTTGGGCAACCGCGTTCTGCCAATCGAGGTCTCCAGGCCGGCAGCCCGGATCATACGCCCCATCGCGAAAGTCGCATCCATGTCTCCGCCATTGGACTGAAGGACGACCGGCAGCTTTCTTTTGCCGAGCGTTTTCAAGATCGTCTTCAGCCGAGCCGGTGTCTCCGGCGTGATGTCTCCTTCCGCAGAAATCCACTGCGTGCACTCGTCCTGGCAATTGCCGTCATACATCAGCAGAAAATCCATCGGCCGGGTTTCCGGCTCGCTGGTGACCGCCACCGCATCCCGCGCCTCGGCCGCCGGACGGCGGTGACAAACAGCCTCAGCCGCCGCGTCCGACGCGCAAAGCGGCATGCCGGGCCATTCGTTGTACGCCAGCACGTCGGTCGCGAGCCCCATTCGAATGGC
The DNA here is from genome assembly GCF_030053155.1 of Rhizobium sp. BT03. Taxonomy (NCBI): domain Bacteria; kingdom Pseudomonadati; phylum Pseudomonadota; class Alphaproteobacteria; order Hyphomicrobiales; family Rhizobiaceae; genus Rhizobium; species Rhizobium sp. BT03. The sequence goes on along the minus strand of NZ_CP125640.1, from coordinate 3,925,196 downwards.
GTCTTCGGGCGGTACGACGTTGATTTTGTCAGGCGTGACACTCATCATCACACCGATCAGATCGGCGCTGACGCCCATTTCTTTCAGATAGGCTGTGAGGGCAGCGGCTGCCTTCTTTCCAAGTTTGGTCGAACTGCTTTGCCCCGCTGACTTGCGTCCGACCTCCTTGCGGGAGATTTCCGTCTTCTTGCCATTCACGATCTTGTATTCGATGCGATAGGACACGCGCACCCTGCTATAGATGGTCGTGATCTGGTGGACGCCGATGAAAGCCCATTGCGGCGCCGCACGCACGGTTCCGCCGGCGAACACCAGCGGACAAGCGGAAAAGCAATATGCACCATAGGAATAGGTGTCACCACGCGAGGCCCCGTCCTTTGCGACAGCAGCATCGCAACGCATGTCTTCCGCCGGGCAATCCTTCAACCGGGTGCCGCCGACCGCTGTTTCCAGTCCGGCCTTGCGGATCATTCGGCCCATTGCATAGGCCGCGTTTACTTCGCCCCCCTCCGAGAGCAGGACAATCGGCAATTTCCGGTCACCGATCTTCTTCAGAATTTTTCGGAGCTGAGCCGGCGTATCGGAGGTTATGCGTCCCTCTGCCGATATCCATTCCGGACAGTCTTCCATGCAGAGGAGACTGCGCACGAGGATGAATCGCATCGGCGGCTGCCCTGCCTGCTTCTTCTGCCCGGCAGCCTGCGAGGTTGCAGCTCCGATCGGCAGGGTCAGAAATAATAAAACAAGTAATATCAGGGAAAATAGGGACTTCACGAAAAAAGAAATCGCAGAGCGCACGATTAAATTGCCTCAATTATACATGGTAAGACGCTTAGCAATTGCATTGATCACCAGCAAGCCGGTTTTCGACAAGTGTTGCCGCCTGGCTCTTTCCAAGGTGATTCTCTTCCTGCATCACTGCGCCAGACCCATGACTATGCGCATGAAGGAACCCAAAGATACCACAACGCTATATCCGCAAGTCGAAACTCAACCAAAGCGCGATCTCCCGTCGATAATTTTACACAATATGAGTAAATCAGCTGATGCTGCGTCAATTGGGACTAGCATCCGGGCACCTTTCTGTGTTTGATAGCGTTAACATTGGGCTGCCGGGGGCGTACAGATGTCTTACATGACCACCTCTGAAAGACAGTCATTGCTTTCGGCAGAGCTCGCCACTGCCCGAACACGCGGTCTGTTTGCGCAGGCGCTCGGCAGGGTCTCCGCAGCTTTCGGATTGTCGCATGCGACGCTGATGCACGCTCCCTCTCCGGAAGACCTGCTGTTGAAACCCCTGCTGATCGAAAGCTCGCTTCCGGCCGCCTATATCAGGGAGTTCGACCGCGCCCATATGATGCGTGGCTGTCCTTTCGGCTTACGACTGAGGGAATCCGCTGTCCCGCCGGCCTGGCACCTCAACGACGCCGTCAATGGTCAGGCCTTCCCGGCCGAACTGCGTGCCCTGATGCTGCGCCATGCCATACCGGCGGGCGTTGCCATGCCGACCATTGCAGCCAATGGCCAGCGCTTGGTCTTCTGGTTCTGCGGCGAGCGCGCCGCGCTCGGCCAGAGTGAGGTCAACGAGCTGGCAATGATTATTCTGCATGCCCTCGATGCCTATAATGCAGTCAAGCGGAATGAGGAATGCACGCATAACGCGCTATCGATCAGAGAACTGGAAGTTGTGCGCTGGACTGCTCAGGGCAAGACCTCGATCGAAATCGGCCAGATCCTGACGCTCTCGGACCATACGGTGAATGCCTATATGACGAATGCGATCAAAAAACTCGATTGCGTCAACCGCACCCAGCTGGTTGCCAAGGCAATTCGATTGAAGCTGATCAACTGAGAGTCAGGACGTCGCCCCGTGATCTGAGGGAATCGTGTCTCTTCTCTTCGAACAGCCCGCCATCGACAAGATGGAGCAATCCCGCGGCCACATTGGCATCACCGATGCGGAAATCGTCCAGATGCTTGCTGCCTATCGCCTTTTCGGCGTCTGGCGCATCGACATCGGGACAGGACATTTCTTTGCAAGCGAGGATGTGCACGCAATCTTCGACCTCCCCTACAGCGACGGTCCCGTCAATCTGACCGAGCTGATGTCGCGTATCCACGAGGATGACCGCAGCCTGATCGCCCAGACCTTCGAAGAGGCGAGCCGTCACGGCGTCGGCTTCCATTTCGTATACCGCGTCGACAACCGGCTTGGCGGCCACAAGCTGGTGCGCAGCGTCGGCCGCTTCCGGGACGGTGAAAGCGGCGGCGGCATCGTCGGCGTCACCTATGAGTTCGTCGAGAATCTGCGCGTCGTCGGCTTCGAGGACGATACGAGACCGCGCTGACCCCGAGAAATTTACCGGTCGAGCACCGAGCGGATCTCCACGAGGTTCGAGCGCACCCTCAGAATATAGAAGCCCATGGTGGCGAGATGGCTCGGCATGATCCAGCCGTCCTCGCGCCCGTTCGAAATGATCGCCGGCTGGATGCGCAGCGCTGCCTGGAATTGCCGCGTCGTACCGCCCCAGATCGCACCAAGGTTACGCTCCTGCACCACCTGCGAGAAATCCGCCTGCGCCGCGGTCAGGATGGCGTAATAGGCGTAGAGCTGGCCATAGGCAAACCAGAACCGGTCGTCGGCACGCGTGTCGAACCAGCCGCGATTATGGTGTTCCGAGCGCTCGGCAAGCATATCGGAGGTGCTGCCGAGATCGTTGGCGATGCGGTCGATGAACTGCATCAGATTGTCGGCGCGGCCGTCGAAAATGACATTGCACGCGGAAAGATCGGTGTTGAACTTGCGCAGGCTGCCGATCGCCGAGCGGTAATAGGAGGGTGTCGGCGTTTTCGGCCCGAAGGGATTGAGCCCGAAATACCAGCTGTATTCGTCGAACTGCAGGTTGCCCCGGGCGCTTTGCAGATCGTTGTTGATGCCCGACGTGCCGCGCACGCGCCCGAGCGTATCGACAAGCTCCGCCGACGTCCGCCGGACCGCCTGATTGATGCCGCGCTGGAACGACGCCTTGTTGTCGAGGAAGGGCGTGTGATCCCAGTCGATGCCGAAAAAGCCCATCTTGTAGAGCAGCATGGAAGAGATCCATGCGTTCTGGTTGACGTTGAAGTCGGTCAGATCGGCCGTGACGTCGACGATCGCCGAGCGCTGGCAGGTCTTGGCGGCAGCAGCACCGCTCGCTTCGGCGGCCGGCAGCTCCTGCCCGGCGGCAACCTTGCGTTCGGAAAGCCGGTATTGATCGACGAAGGCGGTGTTGAAATTCGTCCAGACCTGCGTCTGCCAGAAGAAATAGCCGTAGAGCACGACGAAGAGCGCTATGAATGCGATGATCGGCAAGCGGATCATCCAGCTCCGGCGCTGATACCAGCCATGCGCGGCGAGAAAGGGCCAGAAGGCCCAGGCGAAAAACAGGCGGGCCCAGCGACCGATCGTCTGGCCGATCAGCCTGAAAAAACCGGCTATCCGGTCAAGCATCGTCGTCTCCTGTCAGGCGCGGCGAACACACAGCGCCGCGCGTCTTTTCAGACGCGCTAAGGACGCTGTAACACTTTCAATTACTGCATAATTCCTTAAATCGATTCCGATTTAGGGAATTATGCAGTGCGATATTGCCATTCCCACATATGTGCTCGACGGGCCGAGCACAACACGAGCCCTTCGTTTTTTCGGATTGAAGGCCTCGCCGCAGGGCGCGCGAATCAGGCCCTGCGGGTCAGGAACGCAGAAAAGGCAGGCTGAAACGGAAAGACCTGCGCGCCGTGTCGATCAGAGGCGCTCCCGATGTCTCCGGCAGCGGTTCGGCATATGTCGGAAACCTGCCGATAAATTCCAGATCGGCGCGGCTCTTGCGCCGCTCCAGATCCTGGGCGACGAGCATGCCCTTCTCGAACAGCCCGATCGGCGCGGCGATATCGGGAAAGAGTTCCGGCTTGATCCGCATCTTCATGCCCGGCCTGTCCGTATCGACCTGCGCCTGGTAGATGATCAGCCGCTCCTCGACGTCGATCATCAGCTTGCGCAGCAGCACATTGCAGGCTGCGATCCGACCGTTCAGCGAATCGACAAAGCTCTGGAACAGGCCGATGAAACGCTCGCGCCGCTGGCTGTCGTCGCGCATCTCGTGCTCCCCGGCGGAAATCTGCTCGGCCTCCGCCTTCAGCGCCCGCCGCTCCGCCTCCATCTGCTCCCAATGCGCCCTGTTGCCGTAGACGCCGATACGGCCCTGCGTCGTCAGCGCCTTGGCGTTGAGCTCCTTCATCTTGAGGCGGGCGATATCGATGGAATCGACCAGCCGGCGCCGTTGCTCGACGATGTCGACCAGACCGCGTTCGGCGGCCCTGTGCCGTTCGATGATCGAAGCGCGCTGGCCGCCGATCAACCTGGCGAGCGCATCCGATTTCGTCAGAAGTTCGAGCAGCCGTTCGATGACCGGGGCCTCGCGCACGCGTTCGGTATACATGCGCCACATCCGCTGGCGCGACGTCCAGCCGGCCATCTTCTCGCGCAGCGTCAGCCCCCGGAAGCTGTCGAGATCGGCCGAAACCTCGGCGGTCAGCCGGTCGAGGGAAAAGACCAGCTCGGCCTGCAGGGCGTCGAGTGCCGCAGCATCGGCGATATGGGCCTGGAAGCGAACATTCTGCTCGAGGAAAACCTCGTCGGCCGACCGTCCTTCATCGCCGCTGAAGGCGCTGATCGCGGCCACGCAATAGGCTCCGTCGGCCGCAACCCTCTCGGCAAGGCTGCCGGCAGCTTCGTATTGGCTGTCGAATGGCGGAGGTTTGCGCACAGGCCTCTCCAGGGAATCTCATATTGCCCAAGCTAGAGCATCATGCCGAAAAGTGTGAAGCGGTTTTCCGCCCGGAATGGCGTAAAATGCAAAGCAGCTCGCTTGCGCCGCTGAAAAGACAGGCGGCATCGCGGCTTCAGACCGGCTCGGCGATCCAGGCCCCGTTCATCGCTTCGTCCCAATGCCTGCGGCAAAGCGAGACATATTTCTCATTGCCGCCGACATCGATCTGCGCGCCTTCGTGCAGCACTTTCCCCTCCGCGTCGAGCCGCACCACCATCGTCGCCTTGCGCCCGCAATGGCAGATCGTCCGCACCTCGCGCATTTCGTCGGCGATCGCCAGCAGTTCCTGCGAGGCCGGAAACAATTTGCCCTGGAAATCGGTTCGGAGGCCATAGACCATCACAGGAATGTCGAGCCTGTCGACGACGCGGGCAAGCTGCCAGACATGGGCAGGCGTCATGAAATGCGCCTCGTCGACGAAGACACAGGCAATCGGCGCCCCTGCTCCGCTCAGCGTCTCGATCAGCCGGAACAGGTCCTCGTGCGGCTCGAAGGGAATGGCGCTCGCCTCCAGCCCGATCCGCGAGCCGATGACGCCCCGGCCGGTGCGCTCGTCGAAGGCGGCGATCAGCTGCACCGTGCGCATGCCGCGCTCCTGATAGTTATAGGAGGCCTGCAGCAGCATCGTCGACTTGCCGGCGTTCATCGTCGAGTAGTTGAAATAGAGTTTTGCCATCCGATCTCTCCTTGATCGGTTTATTGAGAGCTAAGAATGGCAAAGAAAAGCCCCCTGGGAGCGATAATCACAGGAATCCCAGCCCGAAAATCGCCAAGTCGCCTGAAAACCAACTGCCGCGAAAAATCCGCCGACGTCGCAATCGCATGGGTCGATACGACGCAAACGCACTGAGGTCGCTTGTCAAACTCGGCTATTGGTGGTTGGCTTGGGAACTTAAAGACTGGGAGTCTAAAATGAAAACAACAAGCACGTTCAAACTCGTTACTACAACTGCCGTCGCCGCCCTCTTCGTTGCGACCGCCGCCTTCGCCGCCGATCCCGACAGCTGCTCCACCGTCCGCTTCTCGGATGTCGGCTGGACGGATATTACCGCCACAACCGCCACCGCATCCGTCGTCCTGAAAAGCATCGGCTATCAGACCGACGTCAAGGTTCTCTCGGTGCCGGTCACCTATACCTCGCTGAAGAACAAGGACATCGACATCTTCCTCGGCAACTGGATGCCGACGCAGGAAAAGGACGTCCGCCCCTATCTCGACGACAAGTCGGTCGAATCCTTCGGCCCCAACCTCGTCGGCGCCAAGTACACGCTCGCCACCAACGCCAAGGGTGCAGAACTCGGCATCAAGGACTTCAAGGACATCGCCGCCCACAAGGACGATCTCGACGGCAAGATCTACGGCATCGAGCCGGGCAATGACGGCAACCGCCTCGTCATGGACCTGATCGAAAAGAACACTTTCGGCATGAAGGATCTGGAGGTCGTCGAATCCTCCGAACAGGGCATGCTCGCCCAGGTCGCCCGTGCCGACAAGGCTGGCAAGCCCGTCGTCTTCCTCGGTTGGGAGCCGCATCCGATGAACACCAACTTCAAGCTGACCTACCTCACCGGCGGTGACGACGTCTTCGGCCCCGATTTCGGTGGCGCCAAGGTCTATACCAACGTTCGCGCCGGCTATCTCGGCGAGTGCCCGAACGTCGGCGCGATGCTGAAGAACCTGATATTCTCTCTCGACATGGAGAACCAGGTCATGGGCAAGATCCTCAACGACGGCAAAGAGCCGGAAGCTGCGGCTACCGAATGGCTGAAGGCGAATCCTGCCGCCCTCGAGCCCTGGCTCGCCGGCGTCAAGACCCGCGACGGCAAGGGCGACGCGCTGGCGGCCGCCAAAACCGGTCTCGGTCTTTGATAATGTGAACGGGGCGGCTCGCCGCCCCGTTTCATTTTTGTCCGATTGTTGATTTTTTTTGGATAGGCGCTCCCTTGAATTGGATCACCGAATTTAAAATTCCCATCGGCCTAGGGGCCAAATCCTTTGTCGACTGGCTGACCTCGAACGGCGCATGGTTCTTCGACCAGCTCGCCTTCCTCCTGTCCAGCGCCATAGACGGCCTGCTCTTCGTGCTGCAGAAGCCTCACCCGCTGATCGTCATCGCTGCCATCACCGCCATCGCCTTCTGGCTGCGCCGGTCGGTTGCGATCGCCCTCTTCACCTGTCTTGGGCTGCTGCTCATCGTGAACCAGGACTATTGGAAGGAGACGACGGAGACGCTCGCCCTCGTGCTGGCCGCCACCTTCGTCTGTATGGTGATCGGCATTCCGCTCGGCATTGCCGCCGCCCGCCGTCCTTGGGTCTACGCCGCAATGCGCCCGGTGCTCGATCTCATGCAGACCATCCCGACATTTGTCTATCTGATCCCGGCGCTCATCCTGTTCGGCCTCGGCATGGTGCCGGGCCTGATCGCAACGGTCATCTTCGCGATCCCCGCCCCCATCCGGCTGACGCGCCTCGGCATCATCTCGACGCCTCCGTCGCTTGTTGAAGCCGCCGTCGCCTTCGGCGCGCGGCCGATGCAGGTGCTGCGCAAGGTCGAACTTCCCTTCGCCGCGCCGCAGATCATGGCGGGCCTCACCCAGACCATCATGCTGTCGCTGTCGATGGTGGTTATTGCCGCTCTCGTCGGCGCTCCCGGGCTTGGCGTGCCGGTCGTGCGTGCGCTGAACACCGTCAATATCGCGAAAGGCTTCGACGCCGGTTTCTGCATCGTCATCCTGGCGATCATTCTCGACCGCATATTCCGCGCAGGGGACGAAGGAGACGGCGCATGACGGCGATAGATTTCAAGAATGTCAGCATCATCTTCGGCGATCGGCCGCAAGCAGCCCTTGCCATGGCCGACCAGGGCAAAACGCGCGATGAAATCGGCGCCGCCACCGGCCTGGTGCTCGGCGTCGCCAATGCCTCGCTGACGATCGAGGAAGGCGAGATCCTGGTGCTGATGGGCCTTTCGGGCTCAGGCAAGTCGACACTGCTGCGCGCCGTCAACGGACTCGCTCCCGTGGTGCGCGGCGATGTCGCGGTCTCCACCACCACCGGCTCCGTCAACCCCTACAAATGCAATGCCAAGGCTCTGCGGGAACTGCGCACCCACACCGTCTCCATGGTGTTCCAGCAGTTCGCCCTCCTGCCCTGGCGCACCGTCGCCGAGAATGTCGGCTTTGGCCTCGAGCTCGCCGGCATGCCGGAGGCCGAGCGCAAGGTCCGCATCGGCGAGCAGCTCGAACTCGTCAACCTGACGAAATGGGCCGACCGCAAGGTCAACGAACTCTCAGGCGGCATGCAACAGCGCGTCGGGCTTGCCCGCGCCTTTGCCACCGGCGCCCCGATCCTGCTGATGGACGAGCCGTTCTCGGCGCTTGACCCGTTGATCCGCACCCGTCTGCAGGACGAGCTTCTGGAGTTCCAGAGGCGGCTGAAGAAGACCATCCTCTTCGTCAGCCACGATCTCGACGAGGCCTTCCGCATCGGCAACCGCATCGCCATCATGGAGGGCGGCCGCATTATCCAGTGCGGAACGCCGCATGACATCGTCAAGAACCCCGCCGACCAGTATGTCGCCGACTTCGTGCAGCATCTCAACCCGATCAGCATGCTGACGGCGGCCGATGTGATGCAGCCCGGCCTCGGTCAGACGGCCGCGGGCATGAGTGTCAGCGCCACGGCCCGCGCCGAGACCCCGCTCGTCGATATCCTCGATGCCCTTGCCCGCCAGCCGGGTAGTATCGGCATCGTCGAGAACGGCACGATCATCGGCACCATCTCGGCCCAGGATATCGTCGCCGGCCTCACCCGCCATCGCCGCAAGCAGGACGCTTGATGTTTTCAGTCCGCTTTGCCACAAAGCGGATATGAAGGATCAGCCCTCGCCCATACGCGAAACCGACGACGACGCCCGCAAACTCGCCCGCGTGCTGCTGCGCTCCGCGCGGCACGCGGCGATCGCCGTTCTCGACCCCGAGACCGGCTTCCCCTTCACCAGCCGCGTGCTCGTCGCAACCGATATTGACGGCACCCCTGTCATTCTCGTTTCGAAACTCTCGGCCCATACCAAAGCGCTAGGCCATGACACGCGCGCCTCGCTCCTGACCGGCGAGCCCGGCAAGGGCGATCCGCTCGCCCACCCTCGCCTGACGACCCAATGCCTGGCGGAACCCGTCGAGCGCGGCAACGCCTTGCACGAGCGTCTGCGCACGCGTTTTCTCGCCCGCCACAGCAAGGCGAAGCTCTATATCGACTTTCCCGATTTCCTCTTCTTCCGCCTCAAGCCGGAGCAGGCCAGCCTCAACGGCGGCTTCGGCCGCGCCTACCAGCTCGATGGCAAGGATCTTATCATCCAGTCCGCCGCGAATGAGGAGATTGCCGCCGGCGCGGCGGAAACAGTGCGAGATTTAGTAGCACGCCACCCCGATGTGGCAGAGACCCTCGCTGCCCGGCTAAAGGCGCCGGAATCGGCTTCCTGGCGCATTTGTGGTATCGATCCCTCAGGTTTCGACATGATTTCCGGTGATTTTCTGCTTCGGTATGAATTCGAAACCCTCGCCGGGGATGCCGATCACGTTTGTTCAAACATATCTAAAATAGCATACTCGATACCTTAAATTTAGGTATATACAATCTTCGACCCCACTTGCTAGTTTTGGGGCGTCGGTCGAAATTCGACTGGCGGCCTGTGCCAACACGCATGATGTACGTTTCGCATTAGGAAGATAACAATATGGAAACCACTGATTTGGCCGATCACACCAATGTGGCGGCAGCTTTATTGTCGGCCATGGCCAATCCCAAGAGATTGCTGATCCTGTGCAGCCTCGTGAAGGGCGAAGTGGCCGTCGGCGTGCTTGCAACGCAGGTCGGCCTCAGCCAGTCGGCACTGTCTCAGCACCTGTCGAAACTGCGCGCGCAGAAACTGGTCAAGACTCGCCGTGACGCACAGACTATCTACTATTCCAGCACCTCCGAGCCGGTGATGAAGATCCTGGCAACGCTCGAAGACATCTACCTCGTGCAGAACAGGAACAGATCTGCCGCTTGATGATAGCGCTGACATGACTGTCGGCCGTGCCGCAAGGGGATGTTCCCGGAAGCGCGGCAACGATATTTCAGCACCTGAACCTTATGGCACGACCGGCAGATCTTGCGATTTGCCGGTCGTGCCCTTTTTGCCTGTCCCCGGAATATCCCAGGATCGATCCGGTCGAAACTCAAGCCTTCCTGTCACGAGCGGCTCCCAGGCGTTTTACCGTTGACGCTTGAGGAAGCCCTGATAATTTGACCGGGCAGTCAAAATATGGGCGTGAAGCCCCGGGAAAGGGCCGTCAGCGGCCAGGAGAACAGCATGTCCAATCGCCTCAACGCACCGAATGATCTTCGCGCCTTCTGGATGCCGTTTACGGCAAATCGCCAGTTCAAGAAGGAGCCGCGTCTGTTCGTCGGCGCCAAGGACATGTATTATACGACCCATGACGGCCGTCAGGTGCTGGACGGCACGGCCGGCCTCTGGTGCGTCAATGCCGGCCACTGCCGCCCGAAGATCACCGAGGCGATCCGCGAGCAGGCCGGCGAGCTCGATTACGCTCCGGCCTTCCAGCTCGGCCATCCCAAGGCCTTCGAACTGGCGAACCGCCTGGTCGACATCGCCCCCGAAGGCCTGAACCACGTTCTCTACACCAATTCCGGATCCGAATCCGTTGAGACGGCGCTCAAGGTGGCGCTCGCTTATCACCGCGTGAAGGGCAATGGTTCACGCTTCCGCCTGATCGGCCGCGAGCGCGGCTATCATGGCGTCAATTTCGGCGGCATCTCCGTCGGCGGCATCGTCACCAACCGCAAGATGTTCGGCACGCTGCTGACCGGCGTCGATCACATGCCGCACACCCACCAGCCCGGCAAGAACAACTTCACCCGCGGCGAGCCCGAACATGGCGGCGACATCGCCACCGAACTGGAGCGCATTGTCACCCTGCATGACGCCTCGACGGTCGCGGCCGTCATCGTCGAACCGGTGGCCGGCTCCACCGGCGTGCTCATTCCGCCGAAGGGCTACCTGCAGAAGTTGCGCGAGATCTGCACCAAGCACGGCATCCTGCTGATCTTCGACGAGGTCATCACCGGCTTCGGCCGCCTCGGCGCCCCCTTCGCCGCACAATATTACGACGTCAAGCCCGACATGATCACCGCCGCCAAGGGACTGACCAACGGCGTCATTCCGATGGGCGCCGTCTTCGTCACCTCCGAGATCCATGATGCCTTCATGAACGGCCCGGAGCACATGATCGAGTTCTTCCACGGCTATACCTATTCCGGCAACCCGATCGCCTCGGCCGCAGCCCTCGCCACGCTCGACACCTATAAGGAAGAAGGCCTGCTCACCCGCGCCGCCGAGCTGTCCGACTACTGGGCCGACGCGCTGCATTCGCTCAAGGACTGCCCCAATGTCATCGACATCAGGAACACCGGCCTGATCGGCGCGATCGAACTCGATCCGATCGCCGGCGAACCGACCAAGCGCGCCTTCACCGCTTTCCTGAAAGCCTATGAAAGCGGCCTGCTGATCCGCACCACCGGCGATATCATCGCGCTCTCGCCGCCGCTGATCATCGAAAAGCATCACATCGACGAACTCTTCGGCAAACTGCGGACCATCCTGCAGAACAATATCTGAGAGAGCCCCCGAGCTTTCCAAATCACGGCCTGCGGCGGGTGCAAGCCCACGCAGGCCTTTTTGTCGCCGCAAGGGATCGACCTCAGGTCACAGAGGCGACGGAAAGGCAGAGGGCGAATTTTTTCAAGAGCCGGCGGTCGAAGTGCCCTTCATTCCCGAACATCCATTTCAGAGCATCGCTCGCGCTCCATGCCGCCTTGTATGACCGTACCGAGGTGATCGCGTCATAGACGTCGCAGATCGTGGCAATACGCGCGTGGAGGCTCAACTCTCTGCCGGACAGCCTGCGCGGATAGCCCTTGCCGTCGATGCGCTCATGGTGATTGAGGCAGACATCGAGAACGATCTCCGACATGCCCTCCTGCCGCGACAGGAAAGCGTGTCCCTTCTCCGGATGGCCCCGGATCAGGCTGATCTCATCCTTTTCCAGAGGCCCGGCCTTGTTGAGCACCTCAAGCGGAATTTCAAGCTTGCCGACATCGTGCAGCAAGCCGGCGGTGCCGAGCATCTGTACCGTAGGCTCGTCGAGTGCGAGATGGCGGCTGAACAGAATCATCAGCGCGCTTACCGAAATGGAATGGAGGAAGGTCACCTCGTCTTTTGATTTCAAACGCGTGACGTTCAGGAAAACCGAGGGATTTTCCTCCATCGACTTGGAGACGGAAGAGATCACCGGCGCCACATGAGCGACGCTGATCGCATCGCCATTCCGCAGCCTCGCGAAAGCCTCTTCCAGCACCTGCACGGATTTCTGGACGGTCTCGCGCGCGGCCTGGATATCGATCTCGATATCACGGCCCGGCAGGCCGCCGATATCGAGACCCTTGCTGGTGTTGATGACCACGCTGGCGGTGCCGCATTTGCGAATGTTTGCCGCATCGACCTCGCGCCGCAGGGAGAATCTGCGCTTGGACAAAAGCGGATCCTGCCACAGGCCCTCGACGGCCTCCACAAACATTCCGATACGCACCTGGCTGGCGTCGATACGCTTGAGCATCAAGTCTCTGTTTCCTGCTATGTCTATCTAATTATTTGTATGGGTCTCTTTTTCAATGCTGCGGTATTTTGGGTATCGCGGGATACTACTGCCACCAGCCAAACTAACGGTTAATGGGAAAGATAAAGACAACCATACGGAGGCGGTTTCGCCTGGGCAACGGCCTGCCCTTTGCAACTCCCCTTATGAGAAATCACCGAAAACCGAAGAAAATGATCGCCTTCGAGCGAGTTTTCGGCCGGATAGATCCGATTTTCCTTCCATTTTGTTATGAACTTGCGCAATCCCGTCAAAATTCCTAGAAATCTCGTCATGAGCCTTCCCGAGTCAAATATGGCCGGCAGGCTCACTGATCGCGCCCTTGTCGATCGTCCTTGGCACGGCCCAACGGGCTGTTGAACGATCCGGCAGAACCGGCGCGGCATCTCATCGCGGGTCGCATGACCCCATCCAAGGAGACAGACTATGACCCTCAAGACATTGACGGCGACCCTGGTCGCGTCGCTCGCCTTTGCGCCGCTTGCCCATGCCGATATCACCATCGGCCTGATTGCGCCGCTGACCGGCCCCGTCGCCGCCTATGGCGACCAGGTGAAAAACGGCGCTCAGGCGGCCGTCGACGAGATCAACAAGAAGGGCGGCATTCTCGGCGAGAAGGTCGTCCTCGAACTGGCCGACGATGCCGGCGAGCCGAAACAGGGCGTTTCCGCCGCCAACAAGGTCGTCGGCGACGGCATCCGCTTCGTCGTCGGTCCGGTGACCTCGGGTGTCGCCATTCCGGTTTCGGACGTGCTGGCTGAAAACGGCGTGCTGATGGTCACTCCGACCGCAACGGCCCCCGACCTCACCAAGCGCGGCCTCACCAATGTGCTGCGCACCTGCGGCCGCGACGACCAGCAGGCCGAGGTCGCCGCCAAATACGTGCTGAAGAATTTCAAGGACAAACGCGTCGCCATCGTCAACGACAAGGGCGCCTACGGCAAGGGCCTTGCCGACGCGTTCAAGGCGACGCTGAATGCCGGCGGCATCACCGAAGTCGTCAACGACGCGATCACCCCTGGCGACAAGGATTTCAGCGCGCTCACCACCCGCATCAAGTCCGAGAAGGTCGACCTGGTCTATTTCGGCGGCTACCACCCGGAAGGCGGCCTGCTCGCCCGCCAGCTGCATGACCTCGCCGCCAACGCGACGATCATCGGCGGCGACGGCCTCTCCAACACCGAATTCTGGGCGATCGGCACCGATGCCGCCGCCGGCACCGTCTTCACCAACGCCTCGGACGCCACCAAGAACCCGGATTCGAAGGCCGCAGCCGATGCGCTCGCTGCCAAGAACATCCCGGCCGAAGCCTTCACGCTGAACGCCTATGCCGCCGTCGAAGTGCTGAAAGCCGGCATCGAGAAGGCCGGCAGCGCCGAGGATGCGGAAGCCGTCGCAACCGCGCTGAAGGGCGGCCAGGAAATCCCGACCGCTATCGGCAAGGTCACCTATGGCGAGACCGGCGACCTGACCTCGCAGAGCTTCTCGCTCTACAAGTGGGAAGCCGGCAAGATCGTCGCCGCCGAGTGATTACCAGTATTGACGGAAGCAGGATCGGGCGCCCCACGGCGCCCGGTTTGCATTTGTGAAGGCTGATAGACCGGTTAGTTCGGCATCCTTGGACCACCACCGAAATAGTCTTCAAGCTTGTTGTATTCGATAATTATCGGCTGAACATAGGTTTTGTTGGAAGCGGGTCGTGGAACTCTATTATGGAATTTGTCGATCGCGAGGCGCTTCAGATATCCGTCATAAGATGCATTTCCACTTGAACTCTTGAGGCTGACATCCACTAATCGACCATGCTTATCAGTTACAAGCTTGACTGCATTCACCGTGGCACAGCCGCTCAGGAGAAAAGCCACACAAGCAGCTGAAATAATCGCTTTCATATCATGACCTTGAGTTAGAAATCGGCATCTGTATCCTCGCTCCACTAGCATTGGCGATGTTACAGCGAAAGTAGCCAAGGAACTTGATTTCGATACTCGCTCAGCATCGCCTGTAGAAATCCAAAGAGGATAGCCAGACCATGACCGCCAAGCTCGAACGTCTCGTCGACCAGGGTGTGGGCCGTATCCCCGCCGATATCGTGCTGAAGGGCGGCGGCTTCTTCGATCTCGTCACCGGCGAACTCGTTCAATCCGACATCGCCATCGGCGGCGATCGTATCGTCGGCACCTCGGGCAATTATCAGGGTGAAACCGAGATCGATATATCGGGAAAAATAGTCGTTCCGGGCTTCATCGACACACATCTGCACATCGAATCCTCGCTCGTCACACCGCATGAATTCGACCGCTGCGTCCTGCCCTATGGCGTTACCACCGCGATCTGCGATCCGCACGAGATCGCCAATGTGCTCGGCACCGCCGGCATCGAATTCTTTCTCCAATCCGCGCTCGAGACGATCATGGACATCCGCGTCCAGCTCTCCTCCTGCGTTCCGGCGACACATCTCGAAACCTCCGGCGCCGATCTGCCGATCGAGCGCCTCCTGCCCTTCCGCCACCATCCGAAGGTCATCGGCCTTGCCGAATTCATGAATTTCCCCGGCGTGATCCACAAGGATCCCGTCTGCATGGCCAAGCTCGACGCCTTCCAGGGCGGCCATATCGACGGTCACGCACCGCTGCTGACCGGCAACGACCTCAATGGCTACCTCGCAGCCGGCATCCGCACCGAGCATGAATGCACGACCGCCACCGAGGCGCTCGAAAAGATCCGCAAGGGCATGCATATCCTGGTGCGCGAGGGCTCGGTATCGAAGGATCTCGCCGCGCTGACGCCCATCATCACCGAACGGCTTTCGCCTTACCTCGCGCTCTGCACCGACGACCGCAATCCGCTCGACATCGCCGAACAGGGCCATCTCGATCACATGATCCGCACGGCGATCGCAAGCGGCGTCGAGCCCCTGGCGATCTACCGCGCCGCCTCGATTTCGGCCGCCCGCGCCTTCGGCCTCAGGGACCGCGGCCTGGTGGCGCCCGGCTGGCGCGCCGATCTGGTGGTTCTGGACAGTCTGGAAGGTTGCCGCGCCGACATGGTCTTCTCCGCCGGCCGCCGCGTCACCGATACGCTCTTTTCCACGCGCAAACCGGTCGCGCCGATTGGCCTCGACAGCGTCAAGGCCCGCCCGGTCAATGCAGCCCATTTCGGCGTGCCGGCCAGAGAAGGCGAAACATCGGTCATCGGCGTCATGCCGGGCAAGATCATCACCGAGCATCGCCGCTACCGCCTGCCCGTCAGAGGCAACGAAACATCAGTCGACCTTGCCAACGACATCATCAAGGTCGCCGTCATCGAGCGCCACGGCAAGAACGGCAATCATGCCAACGGCTTCGTCCAGGGCTTCGGCCTGAAGAAGGGCGCGATCGCCTCCACCGTCGGCCATGACAGCCACAATATCTGCGTCGTCGGCGTCAGCGAGGACGATATGGCCCGCGCCGCAAACCGCCTCGGCGAGATCAAGGGCGGCTTCGTCGTCGTCGAGGACGGCATGGTCACCGGCGAAATCGCCCTGCCCATCGCCGGCCTGATGAGCCTCGAGCCCTACGAGACGGTCCGCGATACGCTGCACCATCTGCGCAAGGCCGCCTTCGCGCTCGGCGCCACGCTGGAAGAACCCTTCCTCCAATTGGCCTTCCTGCCGCTGCCTGTTATCCCGCACCTGAAGATATCCGACCGTGGCATGGTGGATGTGGACAAGTTCGCGCTGATTGGATGATGCAGCCTGCGAAATGGGCGGAAGGACGACAGGAATTCAGGCTATCGCCAACCTTCCGGCAATTCATCACCCGTGGCGGGTTCCGCATCCGGCACCTTGTCGAGTAGCGTCGAAAGGCCATCCCCGGTCGCGCCGCCTGCCCGTCGCTTGAGGAACTCCTCGGCTGTCTCGACCGCGCCGACCTTCTGTGCAACCGCCGATGCAATCCACTGATTGAGGGAGACGCCGTCTTCCTTTGCGAGACGAGCCGCAGCCGCCTTGATCGAGCTTGGAAGTTTGAGCGGGTAGGTGTTCGTGCTCATTTCCTGATCTCCTCCAGCAATTCCGCGGGCCGAATGACACGGAGCCCGAACCGGTCCTTCACCGCTTCGAAATCCCTGATATTGTGCGTCACCAGCGCATCCGCCCGCCCGTTGACCGCCGCCTCGAATACCAGTTCGTCCTGCGGATCCGAAAGCTGAGGCCGCCAACGGAAATGGACGTCGACCGCCTCGGCCAATGCGGCCATTTCTGCCATCAGCCTGTCGATATCCGGCGGCGTAAACCCGTAAACGGCAATATGCTCCGGACGCTTCAATACCGCCTCGTACTCCAGAAAAAGCGCGGTCGTGACAAGCGGCCTGATCACCTTCTTCGCTGTCAGTTGCAATATCGCGAACGACGCACCGGTTCGGCTGCGAAGAGCGGCGGTCAGGATGTTCGTATCAAGCACGACACGCTTCATTCAAACAACATAATACATCCCATGGGATGTTTCAACGAATTGAATTTTCTATCCGCGCACAGAATCCATCCAGCGCCGCCATCTTCACCGAGCCCTCGCCGACCATCGCTTCGAAGCCCGGCATTTCGAGCGATTGCCTGAGCACCATGTCCTCAGGCAGGCGGAATTCCGCCGGTTTACGGGTCAGGTTGAAAACGAAGAGCAGCTTCTCACCGTCCTTTTCGCGGGTGAAGGCCAGCAGATCCTGGTTGGTGCCGATGAAGCTCATCTCGCCATCGATCAGCGCCGGGTGGCTCTTTCGGAAGGCGAGCGTCCTCCGGTAATGATTGAGCACCGAGCTATCGCTTCCCTCCTGCGTATCCACGGAAAGTGCCGCCTGCTCATAAGGCACCGGCAGCCAGCTCTTTTCGGCGGAGGTGAAGCCCGCATGCGCCTTGCCGGCTTCCCAGGGCATAGGCGTGCGGCATCCGTCGCGGCCCTTGAAGGCCGGCCAGAAGCGGATGCCGTAGGGATCGCGAAGATCCTCGAAGGCGAGTTCCGCCTCCGGCAGGCCGAGTTCCTCGCCCTGATAGAGGCAGATCGAGCCGCGCAGCGCCGCAAGCACCGAGATCGCCAGCTTGGCGATGACAGGACGCTCTTCCGCCGTCAGCGCAAAACGGCTGACATGGCGCATAACGTCATGGTTTGAGAAAGCCCAGCAGACCCAGCCGTCGGTCACAACCTTCTGGAATGCCTCGACGCAGCCGCGAATATGTTCGGCGGTGAACTCCGGTCCGAGCAGGTCGAATGTGTAGCACATATGCAGCTTGTCGCCGCCACTCGTATAGGCGCCAACCGTCTTCAGCGACCGCGCCCCGTCGCCGACCTCGCCGACGGTGGTGCGATCCTCATACTGGTCGAGCAGCACCCGGAAGCGCTTGAGGAAATCGACGTTCTCAGGCTGCGTCTTGTCGTAGAGGTGGTTCTGCATGCCATAGGGATTGCTGTCGGGCGCATCGAGGCCGGCGTCATCCTCATCGGGCTCGTGCGGCGGATTGCTTCTGAGCTGCTTGTCGCAGAAATAATAGTTGACCGTGTCCAGCCGAAAGCCGTCGACGCCGCGGTCGAGCCAGAACTTCACCGTCTCCAGCACCGCATCCTGCACTTGCCTGCTGTGGAAATTGAGGTCCGGCTGCGAGGTCAGAAAATTGTGCTGGTAATATTGCCGACGCACGCCGTCCCACTCCCAGCCCGGCCCGCCGAAGATCGACAGCCAGTTGTTCGGCGCCGTGCCATCGGGCTGCGGATCGGCCCAGACATACCAATCGGCTTTCGGATTGGTCCGGCTCGTCCGGCTCTCGACGAACCAGGGATGCCGGTCTGATGTGTGCGAGATCACTTGGTCGATCACGACCTTGATGCCGAGCCGGTGCGCCTCGGTCATCATCTCGTCGAAATCGGCGAGCGTCCCGAAGATCGGGTCGACGTCGCAATAGTCGGAAACGTCATAGCCCATATCGGCCATCGGCGACTTGAAGAAGGGCGAAAGCCAGATCGCGTCGACACCGAGACTGGCGATATGCGGCAGCCGGCGGGTGATCCCCTTGAGGTCGCCGAGACCGTCGCTGTTGGTGTCCTGAAACGAGCGCGGATAGACCTGATAGATCACCGCGCCGCGCCACCAGTCCGCATTCCCGCCTGCCTGCAATGCCATCGGCTAATCTCCTGCCTCGTTTGCGCCCGCCACACTAAAGCGGACGAAACAAAAGACAACATGTGAGACCGTCATGGAGGTGCTGGAAATGTCGCAATGTGTCGTCGCGATCCAACAAGGGGGAGACGTATATAGGCTTGTCCACAACCCGTTTCCAGCCTCCGGATTTGGGGTTGCAACGCGATTCCTTTGCGATAAGGTGCGCACTGACCTGCACGTAAGAGGTCAAAAGTCGGGAACAGATGTCTAATAAAGGCGCAAAGCCTAGAAAGGTGGACCCACGATGAACCAGTTCACGAAAAAATTTCTCGCCTCCGCAATGTTTGGCACATTGCTGGCGTTTTCGGCGCATGCGGCCACGCTCAACATTCACAATGGTGGCGACCCGCAATCGCTCGATCCGCAGAAACTTTCAGGCGACTGGGAGAACCGTATCGCCGGCGACATTTTCGAAGGTCTCGTCACTGAAGACGCCAAGGACAATCCTGTCCCCGGCCAGGCCGAAAGCTGGACGATTTCACCTGACGGCAAAGTCTATACCTTCAAACTTCGCGACGGCATCAAATGGTCCGATGGCCAGCCGGTAACGGCAGGAGACTTCGTCTTCGCCTTCCAGCGCCTCGTCGACCCGAAGAACGCCGCCGAGTATGCCTATCTGCAGTTCACCATCAAGAACGCCGAAAAGATCAACAAGGGCGAGATCACCGACCTCAACCAGCTCGGCGTCAAGGCAATCGACGACAAGACGCTCGAAATCACGCTCGAAAACGCCACCCCCTATTTCATCAACGCGCTGATGCACTACACGGCCTATCCGTTGCCGAAGCACGTCGTCGAGGCCAAGGGCCAGGACTGGGTCAAGATCGGCAACATCGTCACCAACGGCCCCTACAAGCCGACCGAATGGGTTCCGGGCTCGCATGTAACGACTGTCAAGAACGACCAGTGGTATGGCGCCAAGGACCTGAAGATCGACGGCGCCAAGTTCTTCGTGCTGGAGGATCAGGAAGCGGCACTGAAACGTTACCGCGCCGGCGAATTCGACATAATGACCGACTTCCCAACCGACCAGTATGAATGGATGAAGAAAAACCTGCCGGGCCAAGCCCACGTCGCGCCGTTTCTTGCCAGCTATTACTATGTCCTAAACGCCCAGAAACCGCCCTTCAACGATAAGCGCGTGCGCCAGGCTCTTTCGATGGCGGTCAACCGTGAAGTGATCGGCCCGCAAATCCTCGGCACCCAAGAACCGCCCGCCTACTCCTGGGTTCCACCGGGCACAGCCAATTATGGCGAACCTGCCTATGTCAGCTGGAAGGACCTGCCCTACAAGGACAAGGTCGAAGAAGCAAAGAAGCTGTTGAAGGAGGCCGGTTTCGGACCGGACCATCCGCTAAAGGCGCAGCTCCGTTACAACACCAATGACAACCACAAACGCGTCGCCGTCGCGATCGCCTCTATGTGGAAGCCGCTCGGCGTCCAAGTCGAACTCTATAATGCAGAAACCAAAGTGCATTACGACGAAATGCAGCGCGGTCAGGTGGAAATCGGTCGAGCCGGCTGGATTGCCGACTACAACGATCCAGATAACTTTCTAAACCTGCTGACAACAGGTGTCGCGATGAATTACGGCCGCTGGAGCAATCCCGACTACGACAAGCTGATCAAAGAAGGAAATGCCGAAACGGACATCGGCAAGCGCGCTGAAATCTTCAAGAAGGCCGAACAGTTGGCTCTCGACGACAGCGCTGCAATTCCGCTCTACTACTATGTCTCGAAGAACGTCGTCTCACCGAAGGTCGAAGGCTTCGTCGACAACATCCAGGACATCCACCGCACCCGCTGGCTGTCGATGAAAGAGTAAGGGAAAACGGTCCTTCCCGCCGCGCGCGGGAAGGACCGGCCCACGATCATGATCAAATACGCCCTCCGTCGCCTGCTATCGACGATCCCCGTTTTGTGGATCGCCGTCACAGCCTGTTTTTTCGTTTTGCGCCTTGCCCCCGGCGGCCCGTTCGATGGCGAAAGGCCATTGCCGCCGGTGATCCTGAAAAACCTCGCGGTCCACTACAATCTCGACAAGCCGCTGATCCAGCAGTACCTGATCTATGTCGGCGACCTGCTCCGGGGCGATCTCGGCCCCTCCTTCGCCAGCGAGGATTTTTCCGTCGCCCAGCAGATCATGATCGGTCTGCCCTATACCTTCACCATCGGTACCGCCGCCTTCCTGATCGCCATCATCGTCGGCGTCGCCGTCGGCTGTCTTGGGGCGCTCTATCAGAACAAGACGCCGGACTATATTCTCGGCGCCCTCATCCTGGTCGGCGTCGTACTGCCGAACTTCCTGATCGCGCCCATCCTGCAATTGATCTTCGGCATCCACCTCGCCTGGTTTCCGGTCGGCGGCTGGGGTGACGGCTCGATCAAATACCTGATCCTGCCGATCGTCGTTCTGGCGCTGCCGCATGCAGGCCGCATCTCGCGCATCACCCGCGGCTCGATGATCGAGGTGATGAACCAGAACTTCATCCGCACCGCCAAGGCCAAGGGCATCGGCCCGCGGCTGACCGTCATGCGCCACGCGCTAAAACCGGCCCTGATGCCTGTCGTTTCCTATCTGGGACCGGCGGCAAGCTACCTTCTCACCGGTTCGCTGGTGGTCGAAAGCATCTTCGGATTGCCCGGCATCGGCCGCTACTTCGTCAACGCGGCGCTGAACCGCGATTACGGCATGGTTCTCGGCACGGTCATCTTCTACATGGTGCTGATCGTGTTCCTGAACCTTCTGGTCGACATCGCCTATGCCTGGCTGGACCCGAAAGTGAGAAACCGATGATCCTCAACCCCGCTAAACGCGAACTGCTCGCCCAGGAGCTTCTGGAGGCCGAAGGGCTGGCGCCCGAAGGCCGCTCTCTCACCAGGGATGCGCTGCGCCGCCTGGCGCGCAACAAGGCGGCCGTGCTCTCGATCGTCGTCCTGTCGCTCTTGATCCTCGCCGCCTTCCTCGGCCCCTGGTTCATTCCCTTCAACTACGAGGATCCTGATTGGGCGGCCTTTCGCATCCCGCCGTCGATCGAGACCGGCCATTATTTCGGCACCGACCCGAACGGCCGCGACCTCCTTGCCCGCGTGCTCTACGGCACCCGCATCTCGCTTGCCGTGGCGCTGACGGCGACCGTCGTCTCCGTCGTCATCGGCGTGCTCTACGGCGCGATATCGGGCTATATCGGGGGCAGGCTGGATGCGATCATGATGCGCTTCGTCGACATCATGTACGCGCTACCTTACATCCTCTTCGTCATCCTGCTGATGGTGATCTTCGGTCGCAACGTCTACCTGCTCTTTGCCGCGATCGGCGCGCTGGAATGGCTGACCATGGCCCGCATCGTGCGCGGCCAGACGCTGTCGATCAAACATCGTGAATTCATCGAGGCGGCACGCGCATCAGGGCAGCGGCCGTTGAAGATCATCGTCAAGCACATCATCCCGAACCTCGTCGGCCCCGTGGTCATCTTCGCGGCGCTGACCGTGCCTGAAATCATCGCCACCGAAAGCTTCCTCTCCTATCTCGGCTTCGGCGTCCAGGAACCGCTGACCTCGCTCGGCACGCTGATCGCCGAGGGAACCGATGCCATGGAAAGCATGCCCTGGCTGCTGATCTTCCCGGCAAGCTTCCTCGTGGCCCTGCTGCTCAGCCTGCTCTTCATCGGCGACGGCCTGCGTGACGCGTTCGACCCGAAGGATCGATAGAATGCCCCAGGAAAAAGACATCCTCCTCGAACTCAAGGATTACTCGATCACTTTCGCGACGCCCGACGGCGAGGTGAAAGCGGTCTCGAACATGAATCTCACCGTCCGGCGTGGCGAACGCATCGCCATCGTCGGTGAGTCCGGCTCCGGCAAGAGCCAGACCTTCCTCGGCATCATGGGCCTTCTCGCCAAGAACGGCAAAACGACGGGACAGGCGCTGCTCGAAGGCAAGGACGTGCTGTCGCTGAAGCCGCGCGAGCTCGACCAGATCCGCGGCAAGGACATGGCCATGGTCTTCCAGGATCCGATGACCGCGCTCAACCCGTCGCTGAAGATTTCCTGGCAGTTGACGGAACAGCTGGAGGTTCATCGCGGCCTGACGGCGCGCGCCGCATCGGACGCTGCCCTCGACATGCTGAAACGCGTCGGCATCCCCGACCCGACGCGGCGCTTCCACCTCTATCCGCACGAGCTTTCCGGCGGCATGCGCCAGCGCATCGTCATCGCCATGGCGCTGCTCACCAAGCCGAAGCTGCTCATCGCCGACGAGCCGACGACTGCCCTCGACGTCACCATCCAGGCGCAGATCCTCGATCTCTTCAACGACCTGACAGCGGAGATGAACACGGCGCTGATCATGATCACCCACGATCTCGGCGTCGTCGCCGGCCTCGCCGACCGCGTCGCCGTCATGTATGCCGGCCGTATCGTCGAGGAAGCGCCGGTCGACGAGCTCTTCGACAATCCCGCCCATCCCTATACGGCGGCGCTGCATGCCTCGATCCCGCGCCCGGATCAGGATGTCGACGAGTTGGTCGTCATCCCCGGGCGCCCGCCGAACCTGCAGCACCTACCGAAAGGCTGCAATTTCTCGCCGCGCTGTTCGCAGGTTCAGGACGATTGCATCGACCGTCCGCCGCCGCTCGAAACATTGGCGCCGCGCCATTGCGCCGCCTGCTACCACCCGTTCCCGCGTCGTGAGGAGTTGCTGAACCATGGCTGACCGGTCGCTTCTAAGGGTCGAGAACCTGACGACCCAGTTCGAATTGCCGGCGAAGGGCTTGTTCAAGCCGCCGATTTTCCTCACCGCCGTCAACAATGTCAGCTTCGATCTCGCCGAAGGCCGCACCCTCGGCGTCGTCGGTGAATCCGGCTGCGGTAAGTCCACGCTCGGCCGCTCCATCCTGCGGCTGTTGAAATCGCAGAAGGGCCGCATCCTCTGGCAGGGCCGCAATCTTCTCGACCTCTCGGAGGAGGAAATGCGCGCCGCCCGCCGCGACATGCAGATCATCTTCCAGGATCCGATCGCCTCGCTTGATCCGCGCATGACTGTTGGAGATATCATCGCCGAACCGCTGACCGTTTTCGAGCCGAAGCTTTCGAAGGCCGGGCGCACCGAACGTGTCCGCGAGATCATGACCGCCGTCGGGCTGGTGCCGGAGATGATCAACCGCTATCCCCACGAATTCTCCGGCGGCCAGGCGCAACGCATCGGCATCGCCCGCGCCGTCATCACCAAACCGAAGCTGATTATCTGCGATGAGCCGGTTTCGGCCCTCGACGTTTCGATCCAGGGCCAGGTGATCACGCTTCTGCGCAAGCTGCGCAAGGAATTCGGCCTGACACTGATCTTCATCAGCCACGACCTGTCCGTCGTGCGGCTGATTTCGGACGATGTGCTGGTGCTCTATCTCGGCAGGGTGGTGGAGGCGGGCGACTGCGCCACCGTCTTCGATCATCCGGCCCATCCCTACACGCAGGCGCTCTTTTCCGCAGCCCCCATCCCGGATCCGAAGCTCGCGCGCCTGCGCACCCGCATCCGCCTGCAGGGCGATCCGCCCTCGCCGCTCAACCCGCCGAAAGGCTGTGTCTTCTCGCCGCGCTGCTGGAAGGCGACCGATATCTGTCGCACCGAAATGCCGCCGACAGAGGACGTCCGCCCCGGCCAGAAGGCCGCCTGTTATCATATGGACAGGCCATGAATGAAGCGACAGCCGCATGAAGCGGCCTTCAGTTTGATGACAAATCACCTTAGCACGTCATCCTCGGCCTTGTGCCGAGGATCTGCGAACCTATCGACCGGAGGCAGATGCTCGGCACAAGGCCGAGCATGACGAGGGAGGGGTTGGCGAGTTTTCTAAGTCGTCTGAAAGTCGAGTGCAGCACCTCCGCTCTTTGCAGAAGATCTGCCATCCATCTTTGGGGTGAACTGTTCCGAAAACAGACTTATCTCGGAATCTATAGTCTCCGATAACAAAGATTTAGATGCCACTATGCTATCCCTGTCTTCGCCCGATCATGGGCGAGGGGAACGCATATATGAAATTGAAAGTCTCTGGATTGATCGCGCTTGCCGCCGCAGTCGTCGCCGCTTCCGCCGTGCCGTCGCTTGCCGAAGATCTGAAATTCCAGCTCACCAACGGAACCAATTCCGTCCTGACGCGCTTCTACAGCTCGCCGACGGGCGTCAACAGCTGGGAAGAAGACGTCTTCGGCGACAATGTGCTCAATCCAGGCGAGACCGTGAACATCACCATCGCCGATGGCCGCACCGTCTGCAAATACGACATGCGCTTCGAGTTCGACGAAAACTCGGATCTCGACACGACCGAAGATACGCAGGATCTTTGCCAGATGGGCAGCTACACCATCCACGAATAAGCAGCCCCCGCCGCCGCCCGCCTTCGCCATGTTCGCGAAGGCGGGCTTTTACCTCCTGCGATATCGGCATCCATATATCAACGCTTGTCACTCCGCCTGGCTCCGCGTATCAGCGATTAAGAGCAGTGCGGGAGGACAAGGTGAGCAGACGGTTTCTATCGATCGGTGAATGCATGGTGGAACTCTCGCAGGCAGGCGACGGCCTGCTGCGCAAAGGTTTCGCCGGCGATACTTTCAACACCGCCTGGTATGCCCGCGCCTGCCTTGGCCCCGACTGGTCGGTCGATTATTTTACGGCGCTTGGCGACGACGCCATGTCGGATGAAATGGTGGCCTTCATCGACAAGGCGGGCATCGGCACAAGCCTCATCCGCCGCATCAGGGGTAAAACGCCCGGCCTTTACATGATCAATCTGAAGAACGGCGAACGCTCCTTCAGCTACTGGCGCGACAGTTCGGCCGCCCGCAGCCTGGCCGCCGATCCCGACAGCCTGCGCGAGGCGGTGGAGAGCGCTGACCTCGTCTATTTCTCCGGCATCACCCTTGCCATCCTGCCGCAGGAGGACGCGGCAACGCTGCTCGCCGAAATCCGCCGCGCCAAGGCCGCCGGCAAGCTTGTGGTGTTCGACCCGAACATCCGGCCCCGCCTGTGGTCGAGCTATGACATCATGCACGCGACGATCAGCGAGGGCGCACGCTCCTCCGTCCTCATCATGCCGAGCTTCGACGACGAAGCCGCCCATTTCGGTGACGATTCCATTGAAGCGACGGTCCACCGCTATCGCGCGCTGGGCGCTGTCCATATCGTCGTCAAGAATGGCGCGGACGGGGTCAGGCTGAATTTCGCCGGCGAGGAGAGCTTCGTTCCGGCCGAGAAGGTCGAGCAAGTGGTCGATACCACCAGTGCCGGCGACAGCTTCAACGGCGCCTTCCTTGCGCACTATCTGGAAACAGCGGATGCGACCGCCGCCGCCCGCTTCGCCGCAGGCGTCGCAGCCCGTGTCGTCAGCGAACACGGCGCATTGGTGGCAAAGGAAAAACTCGGATTGGATGGCGGCTAAGCCCGCGCATAGAAATTCGGTACGAATGCCATGTACGAGGCGCTCCCCCGCCTCCTCGGCTGACCCGTTAAAATGGGTAGGACCTCAGGACTTCGTCGGCCGATCGGTCTCGCGAACCGCCTCGTCATGGTACCAGCAACTGTCAAGCGCCGCGTCGCAAATATCGGCGGCCTCGCGCTCCATCAGCTTGGCGCGTTCGAACCGGCTGGCGGCCCGCGGCGGCTTGACAGGAAACTGATAGATCGTTGCGGATTCACGATGGAAACCGGTGGGCATGAGATCGCCTCCATTCAGTTCGGCGCATCGACATTTAACGCCAGGACCATAACACGATGCACATAGTTTATGCAAATTGCACAAATTATATGCATATCCATATTATGATTGATCGATATGCTGTCTACAGCGAAAGCGCCCGCCTATTTGTTCAACACTTCATCACGCCAGGCTAACGCCGAAATTTTCATCCGGTTCCAAGCGGAAAACTCAGTTTCCTGCTGATGATACGGCCTTCAGCCGTCAAAACGGGGTGGTTTTTGCAAAAGCAAAATTCATCCCGACCGGCTGACCTGCGATTTTTCTTGTCCCGGCGGCCGAACTGGCACGCTACGTGCTTTTGAAGGTGCATCCCCTGGCGGTTGGGTGCGCTTGCGCGCCGAGATCGTCTCCGGATTTGCTCACCTTCGTAGCATTGAGAGAGTCACGATGACAAAATATAAGCTCGAGTATATTTGGCTCGATGGGTACACTCCGGTACCGAACCTGCGTGGCAAGACGCAGATCAAGGAATTCGACGTATTCCCGACGCTGGAACAGCTTCCGCTCTGGGGCTTCGACGGTTCGTCGACCATGCAGGCCGAAGGCCGCAGCTCCGATTGCGTGCTGAAGCCCGTCGCCATCTATCCCGACCCGGCCCGCACCAACGGCGCGCTCGTCATGTGCGAAGTCATGATGCCCGATGGCGTCACGCCGCACCCGAGCAACGCTCGCGCGACCATCCTCGACGACGAAGATGCCTGGTTCGGCTTCGAACAGGAATATTTCTTCTACCAGAACGGCCGCCCGCTCGGCTTCCCCGAGCAGGGCTACCCGGCTCCGCAGGGCCCCTACTACACCGGCGTCGGCTACTCGAACGTCGGCGACGTCGCCCGCGAAATCGTCGAAGAGCATCTCGACCTCTGCCTCGCTGCCGGCATCAACCACGAAGGCATCAATGCCGAAGTGGCCAAGGGCCAGTGGGAATTCCAGATTTTCGGCAAGGGCTCCAAGAAGGCCGCCGACCAGATCTGGATGGCGCGTTACCTGCTGCAGCGCCTGACCGAAAAATACGGCATCGACATCGAGTATCACTGCAAGCCGCTCGGCGACACCGACTGGAACGGTTCGGGCATGCATTGCAACTTCTCGACCAAGTACATGCGCGAAGTCGGCGGCAAGGCCTATTTCGAAGCGCTGATGGCGCAGTTCGAAAAGAACCTGATGGACCATATCAACGTTTACGGTCCTGACAACGACAAGCGCCTGACCGGCAAGCACGAAACGGCTCCGTGGAACAAGTTCTCCTACGGCGTTGCCGACCGTGGCGCCTCGATCCGCGTCCCGCACTCCTTCGTCAAGAACGACTACAAGGGCTATCTGGAAGATCGCCGCCCGAACTCGCAGGGCTGCCCCTACCAGATCGCTTCGCAGGTTCTGAAGACGATTTCGGAAGTTCCGACTGCAAGCTCGGCTTCCGCTGCCGCTTAACCTCCCAAACGGCGCCGGTCCAGGACCGGCGCCGTCCTTCTTCCCGCATGAAACCCGCGATCGGCCGCTGACATATTCGCCGGGATCGGGCCGCTGCAAGGCCTGCAAACGCTGGCATGCGGCTGTAATATTTCCATCATGGTCATGCCTCAGAATAGGCAAGCGGGAATCGCCGTTCCGGAACCCCGCTTTGGGGCTAAGCGTTGGCATTACCCATGCAACGCGGATGGAAATCGTGACATGCTGCAACGTCCGGCAAACACTCATCACAGCGAGAGCTGGGCCAATGCTACAGCCGCCGGCAACCTGCCGGAACGCTTGGTGATCGTCACCGACGCCTGGCATCCGCAGGTCAACGGCGTCGTGCGCTCGATCGAGAACACCAATCGCGAGCTGGCGAAGATGGGCGTGGCTGTTTCGATGGTGACGCCTGAGCGCTTCAACAGCATCCCCTGCCCGACCTATCCCGAGATCCGCCTGTCGATCGCCAATTACCGCCGCATCGCCGGTGAAATCGAAAAACACAATCCTTCCTATGTGCATATCGCCACCGAAGGACCGCTGGGGCTGACCGCCCGCCGCTGGTGCCTGCGCAAGGGCATGCCCTTCTCCACCAGCTATCACACGCGCTTTCCCGAATATGTTTCGGCCCGCCTGCCGATTCCGCAAAGTTGGCTCTATGCCTTCGTACGCTGGTTCCACAATGGCGGCGCCGGCTGCATGGTCGCGACACCGAGCCTTGCTCGCGAGCTTTCGGCCCGCGGCATCAAAAATCTGATGCCCTGGACCCGGGGCATCGACGCCACGCAATTCCATCCCATGCCGCTTGAGGAGCAGCCATTCGGCCTCCCTCGCCCGATCTTCATGACGGTCGGCCGCGTGGCGCTGGAAAAGAACCTGCCGGCCTTTCTCGATCTCGACCTGCCCGGTTCGAAGGTTGTCGTCGGCGACGGCCCGGCACGCGCCGAACTGGAGCAGCGCTATCCCGATGTGCATTTTACCGGCGTGAAGTTCGGCGAGGATCTGGCGAAAGCCTATGCCCAGGCCGACGTCTTCGTCTTTCCCTCGCTCACCGACACTTTCGGCAACACGATCCTTGAAGCGCTGGCATCGGGCGTGCCGGTCGCAGCCTATCCGGTCACCGGCCCGCTCGACATCATCGGCGAGGACAGCGAGGTCGGCGCCCTCGATGCGGACCTGCGCACCGCCTGCCTTGCCGCCCTCTCCGCCTCGCGCGCCAAGGCGCGCGCGCTTGCCATGCAATATTCCTGGGAAGCGGCGACGACGCAGTTCATCAACAACATCCGCGCCGCCAACGGCGTCATCACGCCGAAATGGAAGAAGGCCTGGCAGTTCGCCAAGTCGCTTCCGAGAAGCAGAAAACCCGGCGAAACCGCCGGGCCTTTGCCGTCCTCGGACTAATCGTTTTACTTGTGCAGCGCGCTGCGAAGCGTGTCGTTGGCTACCTTGATCGCACTGCGGACCGCCGGCGTTTCGGTAATCGCATTCAGCAGCACGAAGTCGTGGATCGTACCGTTGTAGCGGATCGAGGTGACTTTGACGCCGGCCTGGCTGAGCTTGCGGCCATAGGCGTCGCCTTCGTCGCGCAGCACGTCGTTTTCATCGGTGATGATGAGAGCCGGCGGCAGGCCGTTGAGCTGCTCGAGCGATGCCTGCAGCGGCGAAGCTGTCGGCTCCTTGCGCTTGGCCTCATCGGGCAGGTAGGCGTTCCAGAACCACTTCATCGCTTCCTTGGTCAGCCACGGACCATTGGCGAACTCATTATAGGAGCCATTGTCGAAATTGGCGTCGGTGACCGGGTAGAACAGCACCTGCTGGTCGATGGCAGGACCGCCGCGCTCCTTGGCAAGCAGCGTCACCACCGCCGCCATATTGCCGCCGACGCTATCGCCCGCGACCGCCAGCCTGCCGGCGTCGACGTTGAATTCCTTGGCATGCTCTGCGACATATTTGGTCGCGGCATAGGCCTGCTCGATAGCCACGGGATAACGGGCTTCAGGCGAGCGTTCGTAGTCGACGAAGACGACGGCGGCATTGGCGCCATTGGCGATTTCGCGCACCAGCCGGTCATGCGTGTCCGCATCGCCCAGCACCCAGCCGCCGCCATGGAAATAGAGAATAACCGGCAGTGTGCCCTTGGCATGCTCAGGGCGGACGATGCGCAGCTTGATGCTGCCGGTCGGGCCTGTCTTGATGACCTTATCCTCGACCTCAGCGGCAAGCTTCTTGACGTCGCCCTTCTGCGCGCCGGCCAGAACATTGCGGGCATCGGCCGGCGACAGCGTGTAGATCGGCTTGCCGCCGGCAAGGCTATCGATGAACTTCTGCGTTGTCGGCTCGAGCACCGGATCGGCCAGCGCGCCGACGGCGGAAGCTGCCAGGAGTGCTGCTGCGGAAACTGCGGTCTTGATGGTCGACATTGTCCTGTCCTCTCGGTTTTTCGATGTTCGTTCTGAACACGGCTTTATATCGCGCACGATTATTTATCGGACAATTTAAATTTCAGCATACCTGCCATGCGGAAAAAACGCTTGCGATTATTTATCGCACGATATATTTTTGCTCAGCTCTGGAGATGACCATGCAGGATCAGCTGAAGCTCGATAATTTCATCTGTTTTGCCGTCTATACGGCAAGCCATGCCCTAAACCGGGTTTACAAGCCGCTGCTCGACGCCCTCGCTCTCACCTATCCGCAATATCTGGCCATGGTCGCCCTATGGGAGCAGGACGGCCAGAGCGTCGGCAGCCTCGGCGAAAAGCTCTTCCTGGAATCGAGCACGCTGACGCCCCTGCTCAAACGCCTGGAAAGCGCCGGCTATATCAGGCGCGAGCGCAGCAGCGAGGACGAACGCGTCGTCGTTATCCGCTTGAGCGAGGCGGGTATTCGCTTGAAGGAAAAGGCGATCGGCATCCCTGGCTGCATCGTGGAAGCGAGCGGACGTGATGCAACGGATCTGACCAGGCTCCAGGCCGAGATCGTGGGGTTGCGCGAGGCGTTGAATGGAAGCGTGGCTTAGGTTCAAGACGAGCGAGATAGGTCGTGCCTGAGGCACTCCCCTCTGCCCTGCCGGGCATCTCCCCCACAAGGAGGGAGATCGACTCGTAGATCGAATCTCCCCAAACAATTGATGTTGGAACGAGCGGGCCCGACCAGCCAATCTCCCCACCTGTGGGGGAGATGCCCGGCAGGGCAGAGGGGCGCGCCTCAGGCACCGGCGCCTCAAGAACTCCTACGTCCGCCTCTTCTTGCCTTCGAACGGATTCTCAGCTGAGCGGAAATGAATACGGATCGGCACGCTCGGCATGTCGAAATCGGCGCGCAGCCCGTTGATCAGATAGCGCGTATAGGATTCCGGCAGCGCGTCGGAGCGAGTGCAGGAGATCATGAAGGCGGGCGGGCGAGCCTTGACCTGAGTCATGTATTTCAGCTTGATGCGCCTGCCGGACACGGCCGGTGGCGGATGCTGGATCTGCTGTGTCTCCAGCCAGCGGTTGAGCCTTGCCGTCGAGATACGCTTGTTCCAGACCCTGTCGGTGTCGATGATCGACTGCATCAGCTTGTCGAGCCCCCAACCGGTCTGGCCGGAGATCGGCACGGCGCGGATGCCGCGCGCCTGCGGCAGCAGCCGGTCGGTCTTTTCGCGCAGGTCGGCAAGCACTGCCTGCCGGTCTTCGATCATGTCCCATTTGTTGAAGGCAAGAACGGCGGCGCGCCCCTCGCGCAGCACCAGATCGACGATCTGCAGGTCCTGCTTTTCGAAGGGGATCGTCGCGTCGAAGACGATGACGACGGTTTCGGCAAAACGGATAGCGCGCAGCGCGTCGGCGACGGAGAGCTTTTCCAGCTTCTCGGTCACCCGCGCCTTGCGGCGCATGCCTGCGGTGTCGAACATTTTGATGGTGCGGCCGCGCCAATCCCATTCGACCGAGATGGAATCGCGGGTGATGCCGGCTTCCGGCCCGGTCAGCAGCCGGTCCTCGCCGAGGAAGCGGTTGATCAGCGTTGATTTGCCGGCATTCGGCCGGCCGACGATCGCCACCCTGAGCGGCTTGGTGTCGTCATAGACGGACTCTTCGTCCTCGTCCTCACCCTCATCAGCCGCGTGAGGGATATCGACGTCGGTGACCGCAACATCCTCCTTGGCATAGGCCCGGTCCTTGCCGATCGCCTCGACGATCGCGTCGCGAAGATCGAGCATGCCCTGCCCGTGTTCGGCCGAAATCGGCGTCGGCTCACCGAGACCCAGCGTATAGGCGTCGTAGAAGCCGCTGTCGGAGCCGCGCGCCTCGGATTTATTGGCGACGAGCACCACCGGCTTGCCGCGCCGGCGCAGCATTTCGGCAAGCGCGGTGTCGACCGGCGTCAGCCCGTTCTTGGCGTCGACGACGAAAAGCGAAAGATCGGCCTCGTCGATCGCCGCCTCCGTCTGGGCGCGCATTCGGCCCTGCAGGCTTTCCTCGTCCGCCTCTTCCAGGCCGGCGGTATCGATGATCGTGAAGGTCAGGCCCATCAGCCGCGCATCGCCCGGCCGGCGGTCACGGGTCACACCTGGCGTGTCGTCGACGAGCGCCAGCTTCTTTCCCACCAGGCGGTTGAAAAGCGTCGACTTGCCGACATTCGGACGACCGACGATCGCGACCGTGAAACTCATTCTTTTTCCTTAAAACTCAGCCCTGCGCGGCGGGCGCCTTGCCGGATGCGGTAATGAGATCAAGCATCATGTGGGCACGATTGACAATATTGCGCGGGCTGTCGGTATCGTCGACGATCGACTGGAACCATTGCCGGGCCTGCGCCATGTTGCCGGCCTTATAGGAGGCAAGGCCGAGCGCTTCGCGTGCCGAATGGCGGAAGGCGTTGCCCGGCACGGCCATTTCCTCGATCGCCGCCGAAACCTGCTCGTAAGAACCGTTTTCAATCAGCAGCCAGCCGGCGCGCATCTTGGCGGCATCGCGCACGGCGGCCGGGACGGCGTTGTCCTTGCCGATCTCGTTGAAGGCAGCGATCGCCGCGCCGGCATCGCCCTTCTGTGCCTGGACGGTCGCGGCTCGCATGCGCGCCAGCACCGGATAGGCGCCATGGCCTTCCTTCTCGAGCTTGTCGAGCGCGGCCAGCGCCTCGTCGTTCTTGTTCTCGTCGGCAAGCTTCATCGCCGCCAGGAACTGGTCGCCGGCCCCGGAGGAGCGGTTGTCGTCCCAATATTCGTAGAGAACCTTGCCGGCGGTGCCGACGACGATCAGGATGGCGACGACAATGATATAGCGGCCGAAGCGGCGCCACACGCCCTTCATCTGGTCGGACCGCAATTCCTCATTGACTTCACGAATGAAGCTGTCGTCGTTGAATGCCATTCTCGTCTCCGGCCGCGGAAATACTCACACTATGCATAATGCATATTGTCGGGCCTTCTACCCCATTTTGCCGCCGTTGTAAGGGGGATGTGAAAGATTCGTTACATAACCAGCGGCGAAACCCCGATCAGCCATTCGTGCAGCTTCCAGATGATCAGCGCCCAGGCGACGATGCCGATGACGACGGCATAGAGATCGTATTTCGCTGAGACAAAAGGCCGGAGCACGATCTCGCCCGCCCGCTGCCGCCGTTTCAGCGAAATGCGCAGGATCACGCCCCAGGCGAGGAAGGCCGCAAACAGCAGCACCGACGACGTCTCGCCATTGGCGAGCAGATGCGCCAGCGCCCAGATCTTCACCGACAGCACCATCGGATGTTTCGTCTTGGTCGCGATATGCCCCGCCGGCAGCAGCGAGGCGACGAGACAGATCATCGCGACCAGCATCAGCGTAATCGCGATATGCGCCGTCCAGACCGGCGGATTGTAGAGCATGCCGGTCACGGCACGAGCCTGCCCGAAACCATAGATCAACAGGATCAGCGTGAGGATGCTCGCAATCGAATAACCGGCCCGCCAGCCCTTCTCGCCGAGGCTTGCGATCATCGAGCGGCGGAAGCCGGGAGCCACCACCCGCACCAGATGCACCCCGAGAAAAAGTACGATGCCGACGATAAGCAAAGTCATGGCTGGTCCCTTCCGTGCCGTTTGTCATGGCTTAGCGTTTGGCGGGAAAAAATGCCAGCAAGACCGCAGCTTCGCCGCAATTCTATTGGAGGGAAACCGCGAACAAATTGTCGCGGTGCCCATGTCTCGTCCTCTCCTCGCCACTTGTCTGGCTGCCTCGTTCCTTCTTCCCGTCATGGCAGGGGCGGCCGACCAGCCGAAACAGCTGGTCATCATTTCCTTCGATGGCGCCCACGACAATGCGCTCTGGCTGAAGAGCCGCGAGATGGCCGCAAAGAACGGCGCCCACTTCACCTATTTTCTCTCCTGCACCTTCCTGATGAACGAGGCGGCGAAGAAGGCCTATCAGGCGCCGCATCAGAAGCGCGGAAAATCCAATGTCGGCTTCGCCCAGAGCGACGACGAGATCCGCGAGCGCCTCGGCAATATCTGGCATGCCCATCTCGAAGGCCACGACATATCGAGCCACGCCTGCGGCCATTTCGACGGTCGCGAATGGAGCGAGGCCGACTGGTCGGCCGAATACGCCACCTTTCACACGACTCTGAAAAACGCCTGGAAGAGCGTCGGCCTTGAGGAGCCGGCCGGCTGGCAGGATCTGGTCGATCACGGCATCAAGGGTTTCCGCGCACCTTACCTCTCCGCCACGGCGGGCACCGACATGATCGCCGCCGAAAAGAAGGCGGGCTTCAGCTATGATGCGAGCCTCGTCACCAAGGGCCCGGCCATGCCTGTCGAGGAGGACGGCATTATCCGCTTCGGCCTGCCGCTAATCCCCGAGGGGCCCGGCGAAAAGCCGATCATCGGCATGGACTACAATCTCTTCGTGCGCCACTCCAAGGGCGAAGAAGACACGGCGGACAGCGCGGCCTTCGAGGAGCGCGCCTATTCAGCCTTCAAAGAGGCTTTCGACAAGCAATATGCCGGCAGCCGAATCCCTCTCCAACTCGGCTTCCACTTCGTCGAGATGAACGGCGGCGCCTACTGGCGCGCCCTCGACCGCCTGGTCGGCGACGTCTGCCATCGAGCGGACGTCGCCTGCGTCAGCTATTCCGAAGCGATCCCGATGATCGAGGCGCGCGGGAAGCTGGAGCGGGCATCGGGGCTCTGACGAAAACCTTTTGAAAACGAGAGGTGGTGCCGCGCAGCCCCCTCATCCGCCCTAACGGGCACCCTCTCCCCGATGGGGAGAAGAGGGAATCGCAAAGTCGGCGAACATATTCTCAAGCGATGGATAAACGCGAGACGCTGCCACGAGTCTCTTCTCCCCAGCGGGGAGAAGGTGGCAGCAGCCGGATGAGGGGGCCACACGGCACACCCCCCTCATCCAGCCAGCCTCACCCATCAGCCATCCGCTTGTACGGCGCCGGCCTCACGCTCCAGATAGCGCTGATCGATCTCCGGCAACGGCTCATCATCGATTGCCGCCTCGAAGGCCTTCAGGCGTTTGTGGATGGAAAGTAGCTCGATGATCGTCGTCCAGGCGTTGACGAGATACTGGAACGAGTTGCTGACCTGACCGAAGGCGGTCGAAATCTGCTGGAAGATGCCATAGGTGATGGCGCCGGCCACGATCGTCGGCACCAGCATGAAGATGACGAAGAGCGCGTCCGCCTGACTGTAGAAATTGCGGGCGACGTTAAAATACATGTAGTGAAAATACATACGGTAATAGTTGCGGCGAACATTGTCGAAGAGCTCGCGCACCGTCAGTGGCTGGGCCCTTTCCGCATGATCTTCGCCGTAGACGAGCTCCTTGCGATAGGCCGCTTCAACGCGCTGATTGCGGAAGTTCAGACCCGGAAGCTTGATGCCGACAACCGCCAGCAGCACGGTGCCGAATGCCGACCAGAAGAGCGCCAGCCAGAAGAGCGAATTCGCCACCGGTCCGATGACCGGCAGCGCGGTCACGTAATGCGAGAGCGCCAGCAGGATCGGGAGGAAGACGACGAGCGTCATCACCGAGTTGATGAGGCTGATGCCGAGCACTTCCAGCGTGCTTGCAAAACGCATCGTATCTTCCTGAACGCGCTGCGAGGCGCCCTCGATATGGCGCAGCTTTTCCCACTTCGACATGTAGAAATTGTTCATCGCCGTGCGCCAGCGGAAGATGTAGTGGCTGGTGAAGAAGTCGGTCATGATCGACACGAACATGCTGAGAAATGCGATCTGACAGAAGACCCACATCAGGTCGTAGAAATTGTCGACGGTAATGCCCGGCTGCTTCGACAATGCATTCTGCAAAAGATCGCCGAACGGCCGGCGCCAGTTGTTGATCACGACGGTAATTTGGACGCCGAAATAGGTCACGAAGATTATCAGTGCCGAACCCCAGATCGACCACAGCTTCCAGGGATGGTGCAGCGCCTTCAGATGCCATGCGCCGCAGAAGATCACCGCCGAGAGAAAGAAATAGCTGTAGAACCAGAGGTTTTCGGGCAGCAGGAAGAACGAAAGATCGATCGGCTGCTGGTCTTCCGGAACAGGTCCATAACCGAGCGATACACCGAGATGAGCGGCGAAGAGATACCAGCCGGCGATGCAAATCAGGGTCCAAATGACGAGCGAAGTAAAAAACGCCTTCGGCTGGGGAAAAAAGGAATGAAACACGGGGAGCTTTGCTTTCCTGAACTGTGAGTCTCGGGAGTGTCGTCGAACACTGATTGTGCCGGAAACTAAGGCAGTTCGAAGGAAGCAGCAATGGGTTTAGCCGATTGTTACGTAGATGTAACCGCTTACGCGATTTTCTTGATCACCGGCATCACCAGCGCGGCGCAGGCAACAAGGGCGACGGCGGCGATCGCCGTCGGGGCGGTGAAATTGCCGCTGCGTTCGGCAATCCAGCCGGCAACGACAGGCCCGACGATCTGACCGAGGCCGAAGGCGGCCGTCATCATCGCCAGGATCCGCCGCGGGCTGTCAGGCGAAAGCCTGCGGCCGATCTGCAGCCCGTAAGCCGTGATCGCCAGGAACGTCGACCCGAACAGGGCACCGCCGATCAGCGGTGCGGCAGAGTGCGGCAGCATCACGGTCGCGAGCACGCCGGCCGCCTCGACCAGAAGTGCTGCGACATAGACGCCGCCGAGCCCGAGCGGCTTCACCAGCGGCTTCCAGGCAAACAGCGCCACCGCCGCCGTCAGCCCGGCAATGAACCAGCAAAGGAATTCGACCAGGGGGCCTGTTGCGGAAAGACGTGCGATGGTGACGAGGAAGGTCGCGGTAATGACGTAACCGAAGCCGAACAGGCCGTAGGACAGTGTGATCAGCACCATCGGCCGGCTCCAGACGAGAGCCGGCTCCTTGCCCGCGCGCGCCGATTGCGCCGGGGCCGACGGCAAGAGCAGGAAGACGATGACGAGGCTTGCCGCGCAGTAGAGCGCGCCGCCGATCCAGTCGGCGCGCCAGCTGTCCGGGCGGCCGTGAAAGCCGAGGCCGATGAGAAACACCATGATCGAGGACAGCGCGATCCCCGCTCCCGGCCCGCCGAAATGCGCTGCCTGCACATGGTCGTTGCCGGCGGAAGCCCCGTGGCTGAGCACGATCGATGAGGTGAAGACCATCGCAAAGGCGCTGGCGAGGCCGGCCAGGAACCGGATGACGGCAAAGACTGCGACGGAATTTGTGGCGGCCATGGCGGCGAGCAGGATTGCGGTCGCAAGCAGCGCCGAGAGCGCCACCAGCCGTTCGCGCCCCGCCGCCCAGCCATAGGCAGCAAGCACGGCGCCGACGAGATAACCGACGAAATTCGCCGAAGCGATAAAACCGGCATCCGCCGCCGAAAGCGGCACGCCACTCATCATGCCGGGCAGGATCGGCGTGTAGGAGAAACGCCCGAAGCCCATGGCCGCCGCCATCGCAACGGCGCCGGCAGCGGCAGTGGAAACAAGGTTCGGCGGGGAATGACGGATGCGCTCAAGCATGCAGCGCTTATCGCGCCGCAGTCGCTGCACCGCAAACGAGTATTTCTGATCAATCGATCAATTCTGCGAAAGTAGGCGCAGGAGGATGGGCACAGCCTCCAAGCGAGCTCATCCTGGGATGTCCCGCAGGGGCCTCGAAGGAGGGGGCGGGTGCGGTGATGCTGGATGAGAAGCAACGTTGCGGCGCGCTTCGAGGCTGCGCCCTGCGGGCTGCGCGCCTCAGCATGAGGGGCCTTGGAGAATGCCGCACGCAGGATGAAAGCTCCGCAGGCCGCCCTTACGCCCGCCCATCCGGCAATGTCAGGATCACCGGCCCGTTGCGCGTGGCGACCACCGTATGCTCATATTGCACGGTCGGCGCCTTCGGATCGGCATAAAGCGTCCATGCATCGTCGCCGCCTTCCGCCCAGGTGGCGCCAAGCGACAGAAAGGGCTCGACGGTGAAGACGAGGCCATCCGTCATGACGCGTTTTTCCGAAGGATCCGGCCAGGTCGAGAGCTCGGCCGGCTCCTCGTGCAGCGAACGGCCGACGCCGTGGCTCGCCAGATTGGCGACCAGCGTATAGCGGTTCTTCTGTGCGAAGGCACCGACGGCGGTGCCGATCTTGGCAAGCGGCTCGCCGGATTTCACCTGATTGAGCCCGACCCAGAGCGCCCGCTTGCCGTCGCGGCAAAGCCGCTCGATCTTCGGCTTGACCGGCGGCATCGCGAAGGAAGCGCCGGTATCGGCGAAGAAACCATCCTTCTCGGCCGAGACGTCGATATTGATGAGATCGCCGGCGCGGATGACACGCGGCCCGGGAATACCGTGGGCGATTTCCTCGTTGACGCTGATGCAGGTCGCACCCGGAAACTGATAGCAGAACTCCGGCGCTGAGCGCGCGCCCGCCTCTTCGAGCACCTTGCGGCCGATGCCGTCAAGCTCCAGCGTTGTCATGCCCGGCTCCATCGCCGCCGCCATCACCTGGATAGCATTGGCGCAGATCCGGCCGATCTCCTTGAGTTTCGCCAGTTCGTCGTCGTTTGCGATAACCATTCGTCTGTTCCGGCCTTGCGCAGGGCGGCCACGGCCGCCTTGGTTAAGCGGTGGCTTTCGCCCCTCCGTCCGTTTCAGTCAATGCCTTTCTGACGATCGGCGCGACTTTCGTCCCGTAGAGCTCGATGCCGCGCATGATCTCGGCATGCGGCATCAGGCCGATCGCCATCTGCAGCAGGAAGCGGTCGTTCCGGAAAAGCGCGTGATGGGCGATGATCTTTTCGGCCACCACCTCGGGGTCGCCGACGAAGAGCGCACCGTTCGGTCCGCGCGACATGTCGAACTGCGCCCGGCTCGTCGGCCCCCAGCCACGCTCGCGGCCGATGCGGTTCATCACTTCGGCCTGCGGCCCGTAGAACTGCTCGGCCGCGACCGCCGTCGTATCGGCGATGAAGCCGTGAACATTGATGCTGGTCTTCAGCTTCGCCTGATCCTGCCCTGCCCGGCGTGCCGCCTCGCGGTAGAGATCGAAAAGCGGCGCGAAACGGCGCGGCTCGCCGCCGATGATCGCCAGCGCCACCGGCAGGCCGAGCGCACCGGCGCGCGCCACGGACTGCGGCGTGCCGCCGACCGCGATCCACAGCGGCAGCGGATCCTGCAGTGGCCTGGGATAAACGCCTCGCCCGCGGATCGGCGCGCGAAGCTCGCCGCTCCAGTCGACCGTCTCGCCATCGCGCAACGCCAGCAGCAGATCGAGCTTCTCTTCGAAAAGCTGGTCGTAGTCCTCGAGATTGTAGCCGAACAGCGGGAAGGACTCGATGAAGGAGCCGCGCCCCGCCATGATCTCGGCCCGGCCGTTCGAAATCAGATCCAGCGTCGAAAACTGCTGGAAGACGCGCACCGGATCATCGGAGGAAAGCACAGTGACGGCGCTGGTCAGCCCGATGTTTTTCGTCTTGACGGCCGCCGCCGCCAGCGCGACGGCAGGCGCCGACACTGCATAATCCGGCCGGTGATGTTCGCCGAGCCCGAAGACATCGAGCCCCACCTGATCGGCAAGCTCGATCTCCTCGATCAGATGTTTCAGCCGTTCAGCCCCTTCCGCACCCTTGCTGCGGGAGGGATTGGGATTGACATCCGCAAACGTATAAAGACCCAGTTCCATCGTCGGCATCCTTTTAACTCCCGGCTGAGATAAGGATGGCGAGGATGGAGAGCAAATACAAACTCTGGAACGGAATGTTCGAGAATTTCGATAGTGGCGCGGGGCTTATGGCAGCACCGTGAAGAGTCTTTGCGCCGTAGACACGGCGCTGCTGGATTCCTGTGACAGGCACAGGAATGAGGGAACTCTTGGCGTTCGTCGAGTTCAACAAGAAATGATCGCGCTTTGAATAACATGGGATAGGAGTGGCGAGGTGCACACCCTTGCTCCCTCATTCCTGTGCCTGTCACAGGAATCCAGCAGTCGCGCGCCCGCGCGACGAGAGACTCATCCCATCAGAGACCCAACAGATGAAACGAGATATCCGCCCATTCGGGATTATCCCGCTCGATCAGATTGAGCTTCCACTGCCGCGGCCACTTCTTGATCGTCTTCTCCCGCGTGATCGCTGTCGTCAGCAAATCATGCTCTTCGAACCAGACCAGTGTCTTCACACCATATTTCGATGTGAAGCCCGGTGTCAGTTCATTCTGGTGCTCGTATAGTCGCCCGGCAAGGTCACGTGTCACGCCGGTATAGAGTGTGCCATTGCGTGCCGACGCAAGGATGTAGACATAACCCTTCATGCCCTTGGATTGGCACAGGACGCATCCTGCGTCGACAGAGGCACGAATGTGTCCAATCACCAATTCGAATCGGAATTCAACAACCTACAAGCATCGGCGGAATCATCTTCCAAGCGGCCTCGCGCCGCACTTTAAGCATGAGGCTGGCGCGGTCTCCACCGCGCCAGCCTCACCCGACACTCACATCGTCGCCAGCAGTTCCGCCAACTGATCGGCGGCCTTGCCCCATCCCTCATGGAAACCCATTTTCTCATGCGCTTCCTTGTCCTCGGCGCGCCAGTGCAGCGCCTTGGCGGTATATTTCGTGCGGCCATTGCCGAGATCTTCGAGCAGGATGACGCCGGTGAAGAAGGGTTTTTCGGCGGGCACCCAGGCGCTGGTATAGGCATCGGTGAAGACGATCTTCTCGTTCTCGACGATCTCCAGATAGACGCCGCGGTTCGGATACCGGTTGCCCTCGGGATCCTGCATGACGATGACGCTGGAACCGCCGGGGCGGACGTCGAGCGTCGCTTCCGCAACACCCCAGGGACGCGGCACGAACCACTGCTTCATGAGATCGGGATCGGTCCACGCCTTGTAGATCGTCTCGCGCGGCGCGTCGAATTCGCGAATGAGGGTGAGTTCATGTTGCGTGCTGGCGGTCATTTCAACATCTCTCCATTTGAGTGAAACCTGTTTCCTGTCAGGTTGTTGCAAGGACGTGCCGAAGTTCGTCGTTCCGACAAAGCGCCGATTTTTTCTTGATTATTTTGCGATCGGCTGCGTCGCCTCTTCCTGCATCTTGTCGATCTGCCGGCGGATATGGGCTGCCTCCGCCGCCGAATGGGCAAGCGCGATGGCGCGGTCGAAGGCTTCGCGCGCCTGGCAGGTCAAGCCAAGCTGCTTCAGCAGCCCGCCCCGCAGGCCGTGATAGTAGAAATAACCGCCGAGCTTCTCACCGAGCGGATCGATGAGATCGAGCGCCTGCTGCGGCCCGTGCAGCTTGGAAACCACGACCGCGCGATTGAGCGTCACAACGGGCGAAGGCTGAATACGCTCCAGCGCGCGGTAGAGCAGATCGATTTCCACCCAGTCGGTGTCTTCGGCGCGCTTCGCCCGGGAATGGATGGCGGCAATCGCCGCCTGCAGCTGATATGCCCCCGGCCGGCGGTGTCGCAAGGCCTTGTCGAGCAGCGCCAGGGCCTCGTTGATGAAAGGCTGGTTCCAGAGCGAGCGATCCTGATCTTCCAGCAGCACGATCTCGTCTTCGGCGCTGAAGCGCGCCGGCCGGCGCGAGATCTGCAGAAGCATCAGCGCAAGCAGCCCCATCAACTCCGGCTCGGACGGAAAGAGATGCAGCATCAGCCGTGCCAGCCGGATCGCCTCGTCGCTGAAGGCGGCCGCCTCATGCTTCGGGTCGGCCTGGCTGTAGCCTTCGTTGAAGACGAGATAGATCATCGTGCTGACGATCGTAAGACGCTCGGCCCTTTCCTCAGGGCTCGGCGTTTCGAACGGCACGCCGGCCTTGGCGACGCGTGCCTTGGCGCGGGTGACGCGTTGCTCCATGGCGCTTTCCGACACCAGGAAGGCGCGGGCGATCTGCGTCACCGAAAGACCGGAAACGATGCGCAGCGCCAGTGCGATCTGCTGGGTCGCCGGCAGATCGGGATGGCAGCAGATGAAGAGAAGCCGCAGGATATCGTCGCGATAGTGGGAATCGTCCAGCCGCTCGGCAATATCGCTTTCGGCATCCTCGGTATCGGAGATCGTATCCTCGTCCGGCAGGGCCTGGAGCTTCGACCGCTTGCGCACCGCGTCGATCCCGCTGTTTCGGCCGACGAAGATCAGCCAGGCTGTGGGATCGCGTGGCGGCCCTTTTTCCGGCCATGTCCGGATCGCCCTCAGGCATGCCTCCTGAAAAGCCTCTTCCGCGGTATCAAGATTGCGGAAATAGCGCAGCAGCGCACCGAGCGCCTTCGGGCGGGCCGAGGCAAGGGCAAGGTCGATCCAGGCAATGTCTGTCATGATGAAGCATCTCCCGGCCTGAAGACGTAGAACGGCCGAATTTCGTAAGAGGTGGAACCCGGATTGACGGAGGAAAGCTGTTTCGAGAAGGCGACCGCCTCGTCGAGCGTTTCGAAGTCGACCACGTAGAAGCCGAGAAGCGCCTCTTTCGTTTCCGCAAAAGGCCCGTCGATGACCAAAGGCTCGTCCTTGCCCTTGCGCACGGTGGTCGCAGCCGTCGTCGGCATCAGCCGGCCGACGGGGCCGAGCTTGCCGGATGCGGCAAGCGGCTCCTGCACGGCATAGAGCTTCTCCATGACGGCGGCCTCTTCCTCCTTCGTCCAGGCGAAGACGGTTTCCTCATGGGCGTAACAAAGGATTGCATAAAGCATTGCTCACTCCTCTTTCCGAATGACGAAGGAGTAGCCGCTTAGCCGACAGGCCGCATTAAAAATTATCGAGAAAAGCGACTGAGACAGCCTGGCCGCCCACGGAAACAGGCGGCGTCATGGTGCGGTTCTGATCGCGCCTTAACCCTCGCTCAGCGTCCGCCGGACCGCGCTCTTCCAGCCCTTGAGCTTAGCAGCCCGCACCTTCTCGTCCATATCGGGCTCGAAGCGCCGGTCCCGTTTCCACGTTGCCGAGAAACCCTCCCTGTCCGGCCAGACCCCTGCCCGGCTGCCGGCAAGCCAGGCAGCCCCCAGCGCTGTCGTCTCCAGGATCACCGGCCGGTCGACCGGGGCGTCAAGCAGGTCGGCGAGGCGCTGCATCGTCCAGTCGGACGCGACCATGCCGCCGTCGACGCGCAGCACCGTGTCGTCGCCGCCGTTCTTCCAGTCCTTCTGCATGGCGTCGAGCAGGTCGCGGGTCTGATAGCAGACGGCTTCGAGCGCGGCGCGCGAAAGCTCTGCCGGGCCGCTGTTGCGCGTCAGCCCGAAGATCGCGCCACGCGCCTTGGCATCCCAATGCGGCGCACCGAGGCCGGTGAAGGCGGGGACCAGATAGACCTCCTGCGTCGGATCGGCCTCTTCGGCAAGCGCATTGGTCTCGGCGGCGCTGCCGATGATCCGCAGCCCGTCCCGCAGCCATTGCACCGCAGCGCCGGCGATGAAGATCGACCCCTCGAGCGCATAGGTCGTCTCACCGTTCAGCCGATAAGCGATGGTGGTCAGCAGCCGGTTTTTCGAACGCACCATGTCGGCGCCGGTGTTGAG
The DNA here is from genome assembly GCF_030053155.1 of Rhizobium sp. BT03. Classification (NCBI taxonomy): domain Bacteria; kingdom Pseudomonadati; phylum Pseudomonadota; class Alphaproteobacteria; order Hyphomicrobiales; family Rhizobiaceae; genus Rhizobium; species Rhizobium sp. BT03. Next base: position 3,881,300 of record NZ_CP125640.1, on the reverse strand, counting down.
CAGCGCGAAACAGCCGGTGCCGTAGGTCGATTTCAGCATGCCCGGCTGAAAACAGGCCTGGCCGATGGTCGCCGCCTGCTGGTCGCCGGCAACACCGAGAATCGGAATTTCGGCACCGAAGATCTCAGCATCGACCGTGCCGAAATCGGCGGCACAATCCTTGACTTCAGGCAGCATGGCGGCAGGCACGCGCAGAATATCGAGCAGATCCTCGTCCCAGGCGTTTTCAGCGATGTTGTACATCAGCGTGCGCGAGGCGTTGGTAGCATCGGTGACGAAGCTCTTGCCGCCGGTCAGCCGCCAGATCAGAAAGGTATCGATCGTGCCGAAGCAGAGATCGCCCCTGGCGGCACGCGCCCGGGCGCCCTTGACGTTGGCCAGCATCCAGGAAAGCTTGGTGCCGGAAAAATACGGGTCGAGGATCAGGCCGGTCTTCTTGGTGAACAGCCGCTCCAGATCCTGCCGTTTCAGATTGTCGCAATAACTTGCCGTGCGCCGGTCCTGCCAGACGATGGCATTCTGGATCGGCCGGCCGGTGTCGCGCTCCCAGACGACGACCGTCTCGCGCTGGTTGGTAATGCCGAGCGCTGCAATATCCTTGGCCGCGATCCCGGCATCGCGCAGCGCCATGTTGACGGTGGAGACGACCGAATCCCAGATTTCCTCGGGATCGTGCTCGACCCAGCCGGATCGCGGATAGATCTGGGTGAATTCCTTCTGGCCCTTGCCGGCGACATGCATATCGCCATCGAAGACGATCGCCCGCGTCGATGTCGTTCCCTGATCGATCGCCAGAACATATCCACTCATGCAATTCCCTCCTCTAGCATGTCGATTATCGTGACAAATCAATAGGACACGGATGCGGGTGAGAAAAGCGAATAAAGCGGAATTGCCAGCCTGCCGGCTTTGGGCATAACCTCGCCACCAACGTTGCAACGCAACATCGGCCTGTCAGGAGAAAAATATGAGCAGATCAGTCGTCGTCACCGGCTCCACCAGCGGCATCGGCCTTGCGATCGCCATCGCCTTTGCCGAAACCGGCGACAACGTCGTCATCAACGGTTTCGGAAATGCCGATGAAATCAAGGCGATCGTCGCACGGCTTGAATCGATGTCGAAAGGCCGTGCGATCTATCATCCGGCCGACATGACGAAGCCCGCCGAGATCGCCGGCCTGATCGAAACGGCGGCAAAGACCTTCGGCACCGTCGATGTCCTCGTCAACAATGCCGGCATCCAGCATGTCGAGAAGATCGAGGATTTCCCGATCGAGAAATGGGACCAGATCATCGCCATCAATCTGTCGAGCTCCTTTCACACCATGCGCGCCGCCATCCCGCTGATGAAGGCTAGGAAGCATGGCCGCATCATCAATATCGCCTCGGCGCACGGCCTCGTCGCCTCCCCCTTCAAATCCGCCTATGTCGCGGCAAAGCATGGTATATTAGGCCTGACGAAAACGGCAGCGCTGGAACTTGCCGAATTCGGCGTGACGGTCAACGCCATCTGCCCCGGCTATGTGCTGACGCCGCTCGTCGAAAAGCAGATACCCGATACCGCCAAGGCCCGCGGCATGACCGAGGAACAGGTGAAGAGCG